>NZ_JNZR01000121.1:0-200 GCF_000717585.1 Micromonospora globosa | reverse complement strand
GCCGTCACCTCACCGATCGAGTGACCGGCCAGGTAGTCGGCCCGCACACCCCACGACGCGAGCAACTCCCACAACGCCACCTCGATTGCGAACAGGCCCGCCTGCGCGAACACGGTCTGATCCAACAGAGCCGCAGTCTCCGAACCCGGCTCGGCGAACACCACCTCGCGCAACGCACGCGGCAGGCGCGGATCGATCTC
>NZ_JNZR01000120.1:0-201 GCF_000717585.1 Micromonospora globosa | reverse complement strand
CGGAGGAGGCTGTCGCCGAGTTGATCGGCGTGACCGGCGCGGCGGTGGACGTGGCGGCGGTGAACGGTCCGGCGTCGGTGGTGGTGTCGGGTGCCGCCGATGAGGTTGCGGTGGTGGTGGGGACTTCTCGCGAGCGGGGTTGGCGGGTCAAGGAACTGGCGGTCAGTCACGCGTTCCACTCGCGGTTGATGGATCCGATGT
>NZ_JNZR01000119.1:0-201 GCF_000717585.1 Micromonospora globosa | reverse complement strand
GCCGTTGGCGATGCCGCCGCCGTTGCCGCCTGCGGTGTTGTCGTCGACGTGGGTCTCCTCGACCTTGAGGATGCCCTCGTTGTAGACGCCGCCGCCGTCGCCCTGGGCGTGGTTGCCGACGACCTTGCTCTCCTTGAGCCAGGTGCGGCCGTAGTTGGCGATGGCGCCGCCGTCGCCCTCGGCGTTGTTGTCGACGAGCTT
>NZ_JNZR01000118.1:0-202 GCF_000717585.1 Micromonospora globosa | reverse complement strand
ACCGACCCGGGCGGCGATCTCGCTCTGGGTCAGGTTGCCGTAGAAGCGCAGCGTGAGGATCTTCTGCTCCCGCTCGTCGAGCGTGGCGAGCGCCGGGCCCAGGGAGGCGCGCAGGTCGGCCAGCTCGTACTCGTTGTCCTCGGTGCCGAGCGTGTCGCCCAGCTCGGTGGCGCTGTCGCCGTCGCCGATCGGGGTGGACAGC
>NZ_JNZR01000117.1:0-202 GCF_000717585.1 Micromonospora globosa | reverse complement strand
ACCGACCCGGGCGGCGATCTCGCTCTGGGTCAGGTTGCCGTAGAAGCGCAGCGTGAGGATCTTCTGCTCCCGCTCGTCGAGCGTGGCGAGCGCCGGGCCGAGCGAGGCGCGCAGGTCGGCCAGCTCGTACTCGTTGTCCTCGGTGCCGAGCGTGTCGCCCAGCTCGGTGGCGCTGTCGCCGTCGCCGATCGGGGTGGACAGC
>NZ_JNZR01000116.1:0-205 GCF_000717585.1 Micromonospora globosa | reverse complement strand
ACCCTCCAGCCCCAGCAGCACCGCCCGGTCACTGCCGTGCCCGTGGCCGGTCGCGCCGAGCGAGCCGAACAGCTCCGCCCGTACCCGCGCCACATCGGCGAGCTGCCCGTCGGCCTTCAGACCCGCCACGAACGTACGGGCGGCCCGCATCGGCCCGACGGTGTGCGAGCTGGACGGCCCGATACCGACGCTGAAAAGATCGAAA
>NZ_JNZR01000115.1:0-205 GCF_000717585.1 Micromonospora globosa | reverse complement strand
ACCCTCCAGCCCCAGCAGCACCGCCCGGTCACTGCCGTGCCCGTGGCCGGTCGCGCCGAGCGAGCCGAACAGCTCCGCCCGTACCCGCGCCACATCGGCTAGCTGACCGTCGGCCTTCAGACCCGCCACGAACGTACGGGCGGCCCGCATCGGCCCGACGGTGTGCGAGCTGGACGGCCCGATACCGACGCTGAAAAGATCGAAA
>NZ_JNZR01000114.1:0-215 GCF_000717585.1 Micromonospora globosa | reverse complement strand
CGGAGGCTGTGGGTGCGGGTGAGTTGTCGGAGCGGTTGTCGGCGTTGGGTGCGTCGGTGCGGGTGGTCGCGTGTGATGTGACGGACCGGGACCAGGTGTTCGGTCTGGTGGCGGAGATCGTTGCCGGGGGTCGGTTGGCGGGTGTGGTGCACACGGCTGGTGTGTTGGATGACGGTGTGGTGGAGGGGCTGACGGCGGAGCGGTTGGCGGGGGTG
>NZ_JNZR01000113.1:0-215 GCF_000717585.1 Micromonospora globosa | reverse complement strand
GGGCCTGTTCGCAATCGAGGTGGCGTTGTGGGAGTTGCTCGCGTCGTGGGGTGTGCGGGCCGACTACCTGGCCGGTCACTCGATCGGTGAGGTGACGGCCGCGTACGTGTCCGGGGTGTTGTCGTTGGCGGATGCGTGCACGTTGGTGGCGGCGCGGGGTCGGTTGATGCAGGCCCTGCCCAGCGGTGGGGTGATGGCGGCGGTGGGCGCGTCGG
>NZ_JNZR01000112.1:0-215 GCF_000717585.1 Micromonospora globosa | reverse complement strand
CGGAGGCTGTGGGTGCGGGTGAGTTGTCGGAGCGGTTGTCGGCGTTGGGTGCGTCGGTGCGGGTGGTCGCGTGTGATGTGACGGACCGGGACCAGGTGTCCGCGCTGGTGGCGGAAATCGTTGCCGGGGGTCGGTTGGCGGGTGTGGTGCACACGGCTGGTGTGTTGGATGACGGTGTGGTGGAGGGGCTGACGGCGGAGCGGTTGGCGGGGGTG
>NZ_JNZR01000111.1:0-227 GCF_000717585.1 Micromonospora globosa | reverse complement strand
CCGCAGGCCGCCACCGAGTCCAACCCGTTCGCCGGCAAGGCCAACAGCGGCGCCACCTGGACCAACGACATCAGCCACGGCGAACTCATCCGCACCACCGCCGACCAGACCTTCACCGTCGACCCCTGCAACCTCCAACTGCTCTACCAAGGCCGCTCCCCCAACTCCGGCGGCGACTACGGCCTCCTGCCCTACCGACCCGGACTACTCACCCTCCAGCGCTGAGC
>NZ_JNZR01000110.1:0-263 GCF_000717585.1 Micromonospora globosa | reverse complement strand
CGGCGCCTCCAGGAGCTGCGGCTGCGCATCTCCGAGGCCAACAGCACGCTGACCCAGACGCTCAACCGGGCCCCGACCGTCGCCGACATCGCCGCCCACCTCGACGTCACCGAGGAAGAGGTGCTGGAGGGCCTGGAGGGCGCCCGCGCGTACAACGCGGTCTCGCTGTCCACCCCGATCGGCGACGGCGACAGCGCCACCGAGCTGGGCGACACGCTCGGCACCGAGGACAACGAGTACGAGCTGGCCGACCTGCGCGCCTC
>NZ_JNZR01000109.1:0-273 GCF_000717585.1 Micromonospora globosa | reverse complement strand
GAGGTGGCGTTGTGGGAGTTGCTCGCGTCGTGGGGTGTGCGGGCCGATTTTGTGGCGGGTCATTCGATCGGTGAGGTGACGGCCGCGTACGTGTCGGGGGTGTTGTCGTTGGCGGATGCGTGCACGTTGGTGGCGGCGCGGGGCCGGTTGATGCAGGCCCTGCCCAGCGGCGGTGTGATGGCGGCGGTGGGCGCGTCGGAGGAGGCTGTCGCCGAGTTGATCGGCGTGACCGGCGCGGCGGTGGACGTGGCGGCGGTGAACGGTCCGGCGTCG
>NZ_JNZR01000108.1:0-280 GCF_000717585.1 Micromonospora globosa | reverse complement strand
CGTGCAGGGCAACCAGTCCCACATCGACCTGAACGACGAGCAGACCGCCAACGTCAAGGCCATCATCGCCGCCACCAAGAAGGCCGGCATGGACGAGCGTGCCGCGGTCGTGTCGATCGCGACGGCGTTGCAGGAGTCGAAGCTGGAGAACCTCGGCCACCTGGGTGACCGTAACGACCATGACTCGCAGGGCCTGTTCCAGCAGCGCCCGTCCAGTGGTTGGGGCACGGTGGAGCAGATCACCGACCCGGAGTACTCCACGACGGCGTTCCTGAAGGGT
>NZ_JNZR01000107.1:0-299 GCF_000717585.1 Micromonospora globosa | reverse complement strand
GAGTGGAACGGGGAGGGGGCGGACGCGTGCGCCGGGGCGGGTATGTGGCGGAGTGGGGGCGGGTATTCACGGGGGCGAGGTAGGCTCGCCGGTCGGGCGCCCCCACCCCGGGCGCCGGCCGTCTACCCGCCTGGCGGGCGCGGCACCCACGCACCGGCTCGGATCCGCACAACGGGGACGACGGCGAGGAAAGCAGCAAATGATCAGTGTTTTCGATCTTTTCAGCGTCGGTATCGGGCCGTCCAGCTCGCACACCGTCGGGCCGATGCGGGCCGCCCGTACGTTCGTGGCGGGTCTGA
>NZ_JNZR01000106.1:0-304 GCF_000717585.1 Micromonospora globosa | reverse complement strand
TGGCGTGTTCGCCGGTCCGGTGGCTGCGCACGCGGCGGACACCACCCACACCAAGCCGGTTGCGGCCACGGTGCAGGGTGACAAGCTGATCCCGCACGGTGTGCAGGGTGAGCAGTCGCGTATCGACCTGAACGACGAGCAGACCGCCAACGTGAAGGCCATCATTGCGGCGACGAAGAAGGCCGGTATGGACGAGCGTGCCGCTGTCGTGTCGATCGCCACGGCGTTGCAGGAGTCGAAGCTGGAGAACCTCGGCCACCTCGGTGACCGTAACGACCACGACTCGCAGGGCCTGTTCCAGCAG
>NZ_JNZR01000105.1:0-313 GCF_000717585.1 Micromonospora globosa | reverse complement strand
GGAGGGGCGCTGCTGGAACAGGCCCTGCGAGTCGTGGTCGTTACGGTCACCGAGGTGGCCGAGGTTCTCCAGCTTCGACTCCTGCAACGCCGTGGCGATGGAGACGACCGCGGCGCGCTCGTCCATGCCGGCCTTCTTCGTCGCCGCAATGATCGCCTTCACATTGGCGGTCTGCTCGTCGTTCAGGTCGATGCGCGACTGGTTGCCCTGCACGCCGTGCGGGATCAGCTTGTCACCCTGCACCGTGGCCGCAACCGGCTTGGTGTGGGTGGTGTCCGCCGCGTGCGCAGCCACCGGACCGGCGAACACGCCA
>NZ_JNZR01000104.1:0-313 GCF_000717585.1 Micromonospora globosa | reverse complement strand
CTGGGCGTGGTTGCCGACGACCTTGCTCTCCTTGAGCCAGGTGCGGCCGTAGTTGGCGATGGCGCCGCCGTCGCCCTCGGCGTTGTTGTCGACGAGCTTCACGTTCGACAGGTGCGCGCTGCCGCCACGCTCCACCAGGAGCGCGCCGCCGTCACCCTCGAACCGCTTGTCGTCGTCCTTGCCGTCCGGGACGAGCGCCGTCGGCGCGGGGCCACCGCCGCCGGGGTACTTGAACTCGTTGGCGTTGCCGCCCTTGACGGTGAGGTCCTTGAGGGTGAGGTCGCCGCCGTCGACGACGCGGAAGATGCGGAAG
>NZ_JNZR01000103.1:0-320 GCF_000717585.1 Micromonospora globosa | reverse complement strand
CCCGTGCCGCGTTGGAGCATCGCGCGGTGGTGTGGGGCTCGGACGTCGACGAGCTGGCGGCGGGCCTCGCGGCGGTGGCCGAGGGCCGGTCGGCGGGTGTGGTGTCGGCGGGTCGTCGGGCGGTGTTGTTCACGGGTCAGGGTTCGCAGCGTGCGGGTATGGGCCGGGAGCTGTACGAGACGTTTCCGGTGTTCGCGGCGTCGTTCGACGAGGTGTGCGCAGAGATCGATCCGCGCCTGCCGCGTGCGTTGCGCGAGGTGGTGTTCGCCGAGCCGGGTTCGGAGACTGCGGCTCTGTTGGATCAGACCGTGTTCGCGCAG
>NZ_JNZR01000102.1:0-325 GCF_000717585.1 Micromonospora globosa | reverse complement strand
GCCCGCATACATCACCAACACGTCATCAGCCACCTGACTGACCACACCCAGGTCATGCGTGATCAACACGATCGCCGACCGGAACTCCTCCTGCAAATCGGCAAGCAGATCCAGGATCTGCGCCTGCACCGTCACATCCAACGCCGTCGTCGGCTCATCCGCGATCAGCAGATCCGGATCATTAACCAACGCCATCGCGATCATCGCCCGCTGCCGCATCCCACCCGAGAACTCATGCGGATACTGATCGAACCGCCGCGCCGGCTGCGGAATCCCCACCCGGCCCAACATGTCCACCGCCCGCGTCCGCGCCTCCCGCCGACCG
>NZ_JNZR01000101.1:0-328 GCF_000717585.1 Micromonospora globosa | reverse complement strand
GTGGGCGGCGATGTCGGCGACGGTCGGGGCCCGGTTGAGCGTCTGGGTCAGCGTGCTGTTGGCCTCGGAGATGCGCAGCCGCAGCTCCTGGAGGCGCCGGGGAACCCGGATGTTCCAGGTGCGGTCGCGGAAGTGCCGCTTGATCTCGCCGAGGATGGTCGGGATGGCGAAGCCGGCGAAGTCGACGCCGCGCGAGGCGTCGAACCGGTCGACTGCCTTGATCAGGCCGAGCGCCGCGGTCTGGGCCAGGTCACCGGCCGGCTCGCCGCGACCGCTGTAGCGGGCGGCCAGGTGGTTCGCCAGCGGCAGCCACGCCTCGATGACCTGG
>NZ_JNZR01000100.1:0-337 GCF_000717585.1 Micromonospora globosa | reverse complement strand
GTCAGTTGAAGCAGTCCTCGACGGTGTTGGCGCAGTTGGTGGGGTCGTTGTTGCTGATGAGGGACTTGTCGTCGAGCTTGACGCGTCCTTCGTTGTTGAGGACGCCGCCGGCGACCCGGTGGAGCTTGCTGGAGTCGGTGGCGGTGTTCTTGGTGACGTGGGTCTTGGTCAGGGTGATCTTCGCCTTGTTGTTGAAGATGCCGCCGCCGTTGAGGGCGGTGTTGCCCTTGATGTCGGTGTCGCGGATGGTGAGGGTGGCGTTGTCGTCCTTGTCGTGGTCGCGGACGATGAAGCCGTCCTCGATCTTGACGAGCCACTCACCGTTGAAGATGCCGCC
>NZ_JNZR01000099.1:0-353 GCF_000717585.1 Micromonospora globosa | reverse complement strand
GCATTCTGGGTGTTGCTGGTCTGGCTTTCACCGGTGGCGTGTTCGCCGGTCCGGTGGCTGCGCACGCGGCGGACACCACCCACACCAAGCCGGTTGCGGTGACGGTGCAGGGTGACAAGCTGATCCCGCATGGTGTGCAGGGTGAGCAGTCGCGTATCGACCTGAACGACGAGCAGACTGCCAATGTGAAGGCGATCATTGCGGCGACGAAGAAGGCCGGTATGGACGAGCGTGCCGCGGTCGTGTCGATCGCTACGGCGTTGCAGGAGTCGAAGCTGGAGAACCTCGGCCACCTCGGTGACCGTAACGACCACGACTCGCAGGGCCTGTTCCAGCAGCGCCCCTCCAGTGGT
>NZ_JNZR01000098.1:0-364 GCF_000717585.1 Micromonospora globosa | reverse complement strand
GTAGTGGTCCGGGTAGGCCGACACCTGGACGGTCTGGGCGGCCTTGGTCAGCGGCATGTCCTGCCAGCCGTCGACCTGCTTCAGACCCTTCAGGAACGCGGTGGTGGAGTACTCGGGGTCGGTGATCTGCTCCACGGTGCCCCAGCCGGAGGAGGGGCGCTGCTGGAACAGGCCCTGCGAGTCGTGGTCGTTACGGTCGCCGAGGTGGCCGAGGTTCTCCAGCTTCGACTCCTGCAGCGCCGTGGCGATGGAGACGACGGCGGCGCGCTCGTCCATGCCGGCCTTCTTGGTGGCGGCGATGATGGCCTTGACGTTGGCGGTCTGCTCGTCGTTCAGGTCGATGTGGGACTGGTTGCCCTGCACG
>NZ_JNZR01000097.1:0-380 GCF_000717585.1 Micromonospora globosa | reverse complement strand
CCGCCGCCGGGGTACTTGAACTCGTTGGCGTTGCCGCCCTTGACGGTGAGGTCCTTGAGGGTGAGGTCGCCGCCGTCGACGACGCGGAAGATGCGGAAGGTGTCTTCGGCGTCGCGCTTGATGGTGGAGTTGTTGCCCTTGATGGTGACGTCCTGCTTGATCTCGGGCAGGGCGGAGCCGAACTTGCGGTCCTTGACGCCGAGTTCGTAGGTGCAGTTCTCGGCGAGCTTGATGGTGCCGCCGTGGTCGCGGTTGGCCAGTTCGAGGGCGTCGATCAGGGCGTCGTCCTTGCAGGGGACCTCGCGGGTCTTGCCGTGGTCGTCCTTGCCGTCCTTGCCCCACTCGCCCTTGTCCGGGCCCCACTCGCCGCGGTCGCGGCC
>NZ_JNZR01000096.1:0-382 GCF_000717585.1 Micromonospora globosa | reverse complement strand
CCCGAATGGAGCACTTCTGATGAACACGATTCTGCGTAAGAGCATTCTGGGTGTTGCTGGTCTGGCTTTCACCGGTGGCGTGTTCGCCGGTCCGGTGGCCGCTCACGCGGCGGAGACCACGCACGTGGCAAAGCCGGTCAGTGTGAGCGTGCAGGGTGACAAGCTGATCCCGCACGGTGTGCAGGGTGAGCAGTCGCGTATCGACCTGAACGACGAGCAGATCAAGAATGTGAAGGCGATCATTGCGGCGACGAAGAAGGCCGGTATGGACGAGCGTGCCGCGGTCGTGTCGATCGCCACGGCGTTGCAGGAGTCGAAGCTGGAGAACCTCGGCCACCTCGGTGACCGTAACGACCACGACTCGCAGGGCCTGTTCCAGCAG
>NZ_JNZR01000095.1:0-431 GCF_000717585.1 Micromonospora globosa | reverse complement strand
ACGTCGAGGTTGACGAACTCGACGGTGCGTACGTTGTCCGGTATGGGGTGGCCGGGCGGGATCTGGCTGTTGCTCAGGGTGGCGACGACGTCGACGTCGAGGGTGGCGACGGCGTCGAGGAGTTCGGTGACCGCGGTCCGGTCCCCGCCGAGGGTTTCGCGGAACGAGCGGCCCAGGGTGAGACAGACCCGGGGCCGGGTCGGTGGCTCGCGTAGCCAGTCGGGGACGGTCGCGGGCCCGTTGTAGGGGGTGTAGCGCATCGGCAGGTAGTGGTGGTCGACCGGCAGCCGGAGGGAGGCCGGGACGGGGTCGATGGTGAACTGTCCGAGGACGGCCTGCTCGGTGAACGGGTGGCCGTGTCGGGCCAGGACGTCGCCGAGCCACTCCTGCAGCGGGTCGTCGCGCAGGGCCGGCACCCGCCCTCGCAGCAG
>NZ_JNZR01000094.1:0-519 GCF_000717585.1 Micromonospora globosa | reverse complement strand
GATGTGCCGTTGTTGCTGGGGTCGGTGAAGTCGAACATCGGTCATACGCAGGCGGCTGCGGGGGTGGCCGGGATCATCAAGATGGTCTTGGCGATGCGGTATGGGGTGGTGCCGGCGTCGTTGCACGTGGATGTGCCGTCGTCGCATGTGGACTGGTCGTCGGGTGCGGTGGAGTTGGTGACGGCCTCGCGGCAGTGGCCGGGCGTGGAACGTCCCCGGCGTGCGGGTGTGTCGTCGTTCGGGATCTCGGGCACGAACGCGCACGTGATCATCGAGCAGCCGGAGCCGGAGTCCGCTCCGGCATCGGTCGCGCCCGTCGCACCGGTCGGGGTGCCGGTGCCGTGGGTGGTGTCGGGTCGTTCGGAGCGGGGTCTGGTGGGTCAGGCGGCGCGGTTGGCGTCGTTCGTGCGTGGTCGTGGTCTGTCGCCGGTGGACGTGTCGTGGTCGTTGGCGACGACCCGTGCCGCGTTGGAGCATCGCGCGGTGGTGTGGGGCTCGGACGTCGACGAGCTGGCGGCG
>NZ_JNZR01000093.1:0-530 GCF_000717585.1 Micromonospora globosa | reverse complement strand
GGCCCGTGCCTTGGCGGGGCAGGTCGCGTAGTTGTTCGCGCCAGTAGGTTCGTTGGGTTTGCAGGTCGGCGGCGTCGCGTAGGCGGGTGTATTCGTCGTGGGACTGGTGCAGTGTGGGTGCGGGGTGTTTCCAGGTGGGTGTGTGGCCGGCTTGTCGTGCGGTGTAGGCGTGGCTGAGGTCTCGTACGAGTAGTCCGTATGACCAGCCGTCGAAGGCGATGTGGTGGATGCCGATGCCGAACAGGATTCGGTTGGTGGTTTTGTTTCGGATCAGGGCGGCGCGCCAGTTGCGGCCCTGGGTGTAGTCGAGTGGTTGCTGTACTGCTTCGGCGAGTTGGTCGAGGGCGTCGTGTTCGGTGGTGGCGTCGGCGAGTAGCCGTAGCTGGGGCATGCCGGGGTTGGGTGGGATGATTGCTGTTGGTGGGTCGGTGCGCCGGTAGCGGGCGTGCAGGGCCTGGTGGCGGTGGTGTAGGTCGCCGAGGGCGGCCATCAGGGCCCGTAGGTCCAGCTCACCCTCGATCCACCAGGTG
>NZ_JNZR01000092.1:0-736 GCF_000717585.1 Micromonospora globosa | reverse complement strand
GATGTGCCGTTGTTGCTGGGGTCGGTGAAGTCGAACATCGGTCATACGCAGGCGGCTGCGGGGGTGGCCGGGATCATCAAGATGGTCTTGGCGATGCGGCATGGGGTGGTGCCGGCGTCGTTGCACGTGGATGCGCCGTCGTCGCATGTGGACTGGTCGTCGGGTGCGGTGGAGTTGGCGACCGAGTCGCGGCAGTGGCCGGGCGTGGAGCGTCCCCGGCGGGCGGGTGTGTCGTCGTTCGGCATCTCGGGCACGAACGCGCACGTGATTCGTGGACGTGTCGTGGTCGTTGGCGACGACCCGTGCCGCGTTGGAGCATCGCGCGGTGGTGTGGGGCTCGGACGTCGACGAGCTGGCGGCGGGCCTCGCGACGGTGGCCGAGGGCCGGGTCTCGGGTGTGGTGTCGGCGGGTCGTCGGGCGGTGTTGTTCACGGGTCAGGGTTCGCAGCGCGTGGGCATGGGCCGGGACCTGTACGACGCGTTTCCGGTGTTCGCGTCGACGTTCGACGAGGTGTGCGCCCGTTTCGACGGCTTGTTGCCGCGTGCGTTGCGCGAGGTGGTGTTCGCCGAGCCGGGTTCGGAGACTGCGGCTCTGTTGGATCAGACGGTGTTTGCGCAGGCGGGGTTGTTCGCGGTCGAGGTGGCGTTGTGGGAGTTGCTCGCGTCGTGGGGTGTGCGGGCCGATTTTGTGGCGGGTCATTCGATCGGTGAGGTGACGGCCGCGTACGTGTCGGGG
>NZ_JNZR01000091.1:0-1011 GCF_000717585.1 Micromonospora globosa | reverse complement strand
TCACCGGCAGGGCACCCTCCGCCCCCTCCGCCCCCCTTTCGGCGTCGATCATGAGGTTGGCCCGGACAAATCGGACGGCAATCCCGGCCAACTTCATGATCGACCGACGGAAGGCGTCCCGTGGGCGACGCCCGGGCCTCGCCGGGATCAGGTGCGTGGCGGCGGAGAACTTGGAAGGTTTGCGCCCCTCTGGGGGCCTTCTCGTACCAAGATCTCCCCGCCGAGCGTGGACGGGATGCCGGGTGCCGCGCTCCGGCCGGGCTCGCGCCACCAGCTCCACCCTCGCGGACCCACCCACTCGGCCGATCATGAGGTTGGCGGAGACAAACCGGACAGACGATGCCGCTAAGTTCATGATCGACGCGGCGGGACGCGGGCGGGCGCGACGCGGGGCGGGCGACATGGGCGGGCGGGCGACATGGGCGGGCGCGACGCGGGCGGGCGCGACGTCCGTGGCGGGGGGACATGGCGGGCTCGGGTGGATGGGGGCGGTGTCCGGGCACACCCGGCTGGCGGAATCGTGGGCGGGGCCGGGGCGTTATACCTGGTGAACGACCGCAGCAGCACCCCCGGCAGCACGCGAGCGCGGGTGGCAGGGGCTGGGAATGATCCCGGGCCGGCGGTCGTTGTGGATGTCTCCGGCGCCACCCAGCCGAACCTCGCACGCCACCCCCGGGCGTGCCGCGGGCAGCGTGTGCAGGACGCCGGATCCCCCCAAGAACCTTTCTTGAGCGCCTGACGGTGCCCACGCACCCCACCCCCGGGTGTGCGTCGACCCCCGAATGGAGCCCCCTCATGAACACGATCCTGCGTAAGAGCATCCTCGGTATCGCCGGTCTGACCGTCGCCGGTGGCCTCGCCGCCGGCCCCCTCAACCACGACACCAGCACCCCCACCGCCCGGGACGCGGCCGTCACCACCACTCAGGCCGCCGCGAAGCTCGACACCGCCACACTCATCCCGCACGGCGTGCAGGGCAACCAGTCCCACATCGACCTGAACGACGAGCAG
>NZ_JNZR01000090.1:0-834 GCF_000717585.1 Micromonospora globosa | reverse complement strand
GTCGCGGATGGTGAGGGTGGCGTTGTCGTCCTTGTCGTGGTCGCGGACGATGAAGCCGTCCTCGATCTTGACGAGCCACTCACCGTTGAAGATGCCGCCGCCGAAGCGGTTGGCGGTGTTGTCGACGATCTTGCTGTCGGCGATCGTGGCGCTGGCGTGCTCCTTGTTGTCCGGGTAGCCCCAGTGCTTGCCACCGGTGACCACCACACCGCCACCGTCGCCGTCGGCGTGGTTCTTGGCGACGTGGACCTTCTCCAGGAGCAGGTCGGTGTTCTCGGCGTACACGCCGCCACCGTTCTCGCAGGCGGTGTTGCCCGTGATCGCGGTGAAGGAGACCGTGACGGTGCCGCCGCTGCTGAACAGACCGCCGCCGTTCTTGCCGGCGCGGTTGTCCGACAGGGTGGACTTGACGCCGTCCTTGCCGTGGTCGGCTGGGCGTGGTTGCCGACGACCTTGCTCTCCTTGAGCCAGGTGCGGCCGTAGTTGGCGATGGCGCCGCCGTCGCCCTCGGCGTTGTTGTCGACGAGCTTGACGTTGTCCAGGTAGGCGCTGCCGCCACGCTCGACGAGCAGCGCGCCGCCGTCGCCCTCGACCCGCTTGTCGTCGTCCTTGCCGCCGTTCATGCCGTCCGCGACGGGCGTGACAGCGGCGGCCGTGGTCGCCGCGGCCGGGGCCGCGACAGCCGGGGCCGCGACAGCCGGGGCCGCTACCGCCGGGGCGGCGGCCGGCGGCTGGCCGCCGCCGGGGTACTTGAACTCGTTGGCGTTGCCGCCCTTGACGGTGAGGTCCTTGAGGGTGAGGTCGCCGCCGTCGACGACGCGGAAGATGCGGAAG
>NZ_JNZR01000089.1:0-651 GCF_000717585.1 Micromonospora globosa | reverse complement strand
GTCGCGGATGGTGAGGGTGGCGTTGTCGTCCTTGTCGTGGTCGCGGACGATGAAGCCGTCCTCGATCTTGACGAGCCACTCACCGTTGAAGATGCCGCCACCGAACCGGCCGGCCGTGTTGTCCACGACGGCGCTGTCGGCGATCGTGGCGCTACCCGCGAGGCCGTCCTTCTCGGCGCCGTTACCGGCCCAGTCCCGACCACCGGTCGTCACCACGCCGCCGCCGTCGCCGTCGGCGTGGTTGCCCGCCACGTGGACCTTCTCCAGGAGCAGGTCGGTGTTCTCGGCGTACACGCCGCCACCGTTCTCGCAGGCGACGTTGCCGCCGATCGCGGTGAACGAGACGGTGACCCAGCCGCCGCTGCTGAACAGACCGCCACCGTTGTGGCCGGCCCGGTTGTGGCTCAGCGTGCTCAGCGAGGCGTCCTTGCCCTCGTGCGCCCCGATGATCTCGACCGTGCCCGCGTGGTGCTTGCCGTGCTCGCCCTTGTCGCCCTTGCCGGGCTTCGCGGCCGAGGTCAGGTCGACCGGCCCGTCGTGGTGCTCACCGCCGCCGTTGGCGATGCCGCCGCCGTTGCCGCCTGCGGTGTTGTCGTCGACGTGGGTCTCCTCGACCTTGAGGATGCCCTCGTTGTAGACGCCGCCGCCGTC
>NZ_JNZR01000088.1:0-662 GCF_000717585.1 Micromonospora globosa | reverse complement strand
GCCCTCCGCCCCCCACCCTCCGCCCCCCGCCCTCCGCCCGTCCCCGTCGATCATGAAGTTGACGGCGCTGGCGGTCCTTTTTGTCCCCGCCAACCTCATGATCGTCGCCCGTGCGGTCGGCCTGGTGCCCGCTCCACCTCCGACACTCACCACCCGGGTTCTCGCTCACCGGGCCGTTCCATTCACCGGAAGCGCCGTTCCACTTGCCAGGACCACAGGAGATCTTGGAAGGAAAGCGCCCTCATAGGGGCCCTTTCCTTCCAAGATCTCGCTCACCGCACCGCTTGTCCGCGTCCAAGGCCGGGTGCCGTGACGGGTCAGCGCCGACACTCACGCCCGAAGGCCCGACGCCCGCCCTCACGCCTTGCGCGCACCGCCGACCGCCCAGGCGAGCGCCGGCCACCGTGCGCTCCCGCGCGGGCCCGGCCTTGTTGATCAAGGAGTTTGAGGCACTTTCGCGCGCCGTCGATGACACAAACCCCTTGATCACCGGTTCGGCCGGGGAGAGCCCTCGCCACCCCGGCCACCAAGCGGTGATCAAGGAGTTTGGGTCCACCGGGGCGACCGTGGGGGACACAAACTCCTTGATCACGAGCGGCGGACGGTTGGGCTGGCGGGCGGGGTGGGGTGGCTGTCTCTTATACACATCTCCGAGCCCACGA
>NZ_JNZR01000087.1:0-796 GCF_000717585.1 Micromonospora globosa | reverse complement strand
GTCGTCCTTGCAGGGGACCTCGCGGGTCTTGCCGTGGTCGTCCTTGCCGTCCTTGCCCCACTCGCCCTTGTCCGGGCCCCACTCGCCGCGGTCGCGGCCTTCCTTGCCGCGGTCCTTGCCGTCCTTGCCGTACCCGTCCTTGTCGTACCCGTCCTTGTCGTACCCGTCCTTGTCGTACTCGCCCTCGGCGCCCTTGTCGCCGTAGTCGCCGTCGCTGAGCTGCTGCGTGGTCGACCACTTGACGTCGGCGAGCCGGTGCGGGCCGGTGGCCCCGGTGGTCGCGTAGGCCACGCCGGCGAGGCTGACCGCTCCGGTCAGGCCCACAACGCCGGTGGCGAGCCACATCCGGCGACGCCGGAGCGGGGAGATGGTCTTGCTGGTGGCGTCATCGTTATTGCGAAGGTAGTTGGACATCGGAGCTCTCTGCCCTCTCCTTGTACCTGACAAGGTCGCTTCGCCCTGGCGAGGCGGCCTTCGCTACAAATCGGTTGTAGCTGCTGAAGATGACCGTATGAGAACCTTCTTCGCCTCGTGGTCATACACGAAAAAAACCCGCATAAGGGTGTGGGTGGGATGGGCGGGCGCAGTGCGGCCCGGATGCCCCGGCGGGGGACACCACGGCCAGCCGGGCTGTCCGGGGTGGGAGCCCTCCTCGCGACACGGCGCGAGGAGGGCTTCCCGGTTATGTGGTGGTTCCGTCAGTTGAAGCAGTCCTCGACGGTGTTGGCGCAGTTGGTGGGGTCGTTGTTGCTGATGAGGGACTTGTCGTCGAGCTTGACGCGTCCTTCGTTGTTGA
>NZ_JNZR01000086.1:0-894 GCF_000717585.1 Micromonospora globosa | reverse complement strand
CTAAGGGACGTCTCGTAACCCCGGTGTCTGTCTAGTCAGGACGATCGGTCAGGATCCCTGGGTGCAGGTGATCACCGCAGCCAACCCTGACTGGATCTTCCCGTTCACTGGGCTGCAGCCCGCCCAGTTCTGCAAGCTGGTCCGGCTGGTCGCCGAACGCGGCGGGGACGGCATCGCCGACGGCCGGCCGGGTCGGCAGTGGGCCCTGGATCTCGCCGATCGGGTGCTGCTGGTCGCCACCTACTGGCGCACGAACCTGACCATGCGGCAGATCGGCCCGCTGTTCGGGGTGTCGCACTCCGCAGCGCACCGGGTCATCGACACCCTCGCGCCGCTGCTGGCCCTGGCGCCGGTGCGTAAACGGCCGGTCGAGCAGATCGCCATCGTCGACGGCACCCTGATCCCCACCCGCGATCACCGCCTGGCAGCCCGGAGCAAGAACTACCGGTACTCAACGAACCTGCAGGTCGCCATCGACGCCTCCACCCGCCTGGTCATCGCCGTCGGCGACCCGCAGCCCGGCAACCGCAACGACACCATCGTCTACCGCACCTCCGGCATTGCCGAGAAGCTGGACGGGCGGCCGGTGATGGCCGACGGCGGCTACCGCGGCAACCCCGAGGTGATCATGCCGTACCGCAAGCCCACCGACGGCAGCACACTGCCGGACTGGAAGGAAGCCCTCAACATCGAACACCGCACCGTCCGAGCAGGGGTCGAACACGCCCTGGCCAGGATGAAGTGCTTCAAGATCCTGCGCGACTACCGCCGCGCCGCCCACACATTGACCGACGCCGCTTCCGGCATCGCCAACCTCCACAACATCATCCTCGCCGGCTGACCACCGGCCCCATCCCACGCAACGCCTTCACCCAGTTACGAGACGTCCCTTAG
>NZ_JNZR01000085.1:0-896 GCF_000717585.1 Micromonospora globosa | reverse complement strand
CCTAAGGGACGTCTCGTAACTGGGTGAAGGCGTTGCTCGGCATCAAGCCGATGGTCAGCCGGCGAGGATGATGTTGTGGAGGTTCGCGATGCCGGAAGCGGCGTCGGCCAATGTGTGGGCGGCGCGGCGGTAGTCGCGCAGGATCTTGAAGCACTTCATCCTGGCCAGAGCGTGTTCGACTCCCGCTCGGACGGTGCGGTGCTGGACGTTGAGGGCTTCCTTCCAATCCGGGAGCTGGCTGCCGTCGGTGGGCTTGCGGTACGGCATGATCACCTCGGGGTTGCCGCGGTAGCCGCCGTCGGCCATCACCGGCCGCCCGTCCAGCTTCGCCTTGATGCCGGACGTGCGGTAGACGATGGTGTCGTTGCGGTTGCCCGGCTGCGGGTCGCCGACGGCGAGGACCAGGCGGGTGCTGGCGTCGATGGCGACTTGCAGGTTCGTCGAGTACCGGTAGTTCTTGCTCCGGGCGGCCAAGCGGTGATCGCGGGTGGGGATCAGAGTCCCGTCGACGATCGCGATCTGCTCGACTGGCCGCTTACGCACCGGCGCCAGGGCCAGCAGCGGCGCGAGGGTGTCGATGACCCGATGGGCAGCCGAGTGCGACACCCCGAACAGCGGGCCGATCTGCCGCATTGTCAGGTTCGTACGCCAGTAGGTGGCCACCAGCAGCACCCGATCCGGCAGGTCCAGGGCCCACTGCCGGCCCGGCCGGCCGTCAGCGATGCCGTCACCGCCACGCTCGGCGACCAACCGGACCAGCTTGCGGAACTGGGCGGGCTGCAACCCGGTGAACGGAAAGATCCACTCAGAGTCGGCCGCGGTGATCACCTGCACCCAGGCATCCTGCCCGACCATCCTCAACAGACAGACGGCAGGGTTACGAGACATCCCTTAGG
>NZ_JNZR01000084.1:0-910 GCF_000717585.1 Micromonospora globosa | reverse complement strand
GGGCTCAGAGTGTGGTTTCGCTGGTGAGGCCGAAGTAGTCGTGCCATTTGGTGCTGGGGGCGAATGTGGTGCCGGTGGAGAGTGCGACGTAGATGTCGTTGGTGGTGTTTTTGGTGAAGACGATGAGGTCGTCTTTGCCGTCGCCGTTGGCGTCGGCGAGGTAGGGGAATTCGCCGGTTAGGCAGAAGAAGTCGTGCCATTTGATGGTGGTGCCGGTGAAGGTGGTGCCGGTGGAGGTGGCGGCGTAGACGTCGGCGTCGGTGTTGCAGGTGAAGGTGACGATGTCATCCTTGCCGTCGCCGTTGATGTCTCCGACGCGGGGTTGTTCGGTGCCGACGGCGAACAGGTCGTGCCATTTCTGTGGTGCCCCGAAGCTGGTGCCGGTGGACAGGGCGACGATGACGTCGGCGGCGGTGGCGGGGCCTTGGGTGAAGGTGATGATGTCGTCGCGGCCGTCGCCGTTGACGTCGCCGAGGGCGGGGAACTCCCCGGCGATGGAGAAGTAGTCGTGCCATTTCACGGCGGTGCCGGTGAAGGAGGTGCCGGTGGACAGGGCGACGTAGACGTCGGCGTCGGTGTCGTGGGTGAAGGTGATGATGTCGTCGCGGCCGTCGCCGTTGACGTCGCCGACGGCGGGGACTTCGGTGCCGGGGGCGAACCAGTCGTGCCATTTCGCGGATGCGGCGAAGGATGTGCCGGTGGACAGGGCGACGTGGACGTCGGCGGTGGTGCCGTGGGTGAACACGATCGCGTCGTCGCGTCCGTCGCCGTTGACGTCTCCGGTCAGGGGGGTCTCTCCGGACAGGGCGAACCAGTCGTGCCACTTCACCGACGTCCCCGCGAACGACGAACCCGTCGACGTGGCCACATACGCGTCGGCCAGCGCACCGTGGGTGAACGCGACCACGTC
>NZ_JNZR01000083.1:0-916 GCF_000717585.1 Micromonospora globosa | reverse complement strand
TGAGCCATTTTCATCGTGACGGCGCAGGTCACGGGCGGTGTGGGAGGCCGGTGTCCAGGTAGGACGAGGCTCCCGGTAAGACAGCAATCGACCAAGATCAGATGCCCCAACCGGGAGCCTCGCTGTGCTGTCTTACCCTGCCGCGATTCCGTTGTCCACCCGCAGCCTGAACCACCTCGCCGCCCTCATCCGAACCCGCCGCCAGCAGCAACGGTCTCGGTGGCGACGCCTCGACCCCGGCCGGCAAGCCCTGCTCGCCCTGGCCCACCTGCGCAACGGCGACACCTACACCCGCCTGGCCGCCGGATTCGACATCGGCGTCACGACCGCCTGGCGTTATGTCCGCGAGGCCATCGACCTGCTCGCCGCGACCGCCGACGACCTGGCCACGGCCATGACCAGGATCCGTCTGCTCGCCTACGCAATCCTCGACGGCACCCTGATCCCGATCGACCGGGTCGCCAACCAGAAGCCGTACTACTCCGGAAAACACAAGCGTCACGGCGTGAACGTGCAGGTCATCGCCGACGCGGCCGGGCGTCTCGTCTGGGCCTCGGCCGCGCTGCCCGCCTCGACGCACGACCTGACCGCCGCCCGCACCCACGGCATCATCGACGCCCTGGCCAGCACCGACGTGATGACCTTCGCGGACAAGGGCTATCAAGGCGCCCCCGGCAGCGTGCGCACCCCGTTCAAGCGGCGCCGCTTCCGGCCGAAGCTGTCACGCCGGCAGAAGGCCGTCAACCGAGCGCACGCGAAGATCCGCGCCCGCGGCGAACGCGCGATCGCCACCCTCAAGACCTGGAAAATCCTGGTCAAGCTGCGCTGCTGCCCACGCCGAGCGACCGCGATCGTGCAGGCCATCCTCGTCCTGCACCGCGTCGAAGCCGACCGCTACGCAGGATGAAAATGGCTC
>NZ_JNZR01000082.1:0-981 GCF_000717585.1 Micromonospora globosa | reverse complement strand
TGCGGTGTGGGGTTTGGGTCGGGTGGTGGGTTTGGAGGTGCCGTTGCGGTGGGGTGGTTTGGTGGATTTGCCGGGTGTGTTGGGTGGGGGTGTGTGGGGTCGGTTGTGTGGGGTGTTGTCGTCGGGGGTTGAGGATCAGGTGGCGTTGCGGTCGTCGGGTGTGTTTGTGCGGCGTTTGGTGCGTGCGGGTGCGGGTGCGGGTGCGGGTGCGGGTGTTGGTGGTGGTTTTCGGTTGTCGGGGACGGTGTTGGTGACGGGTGGTACGGGGGCGTTGGGTGCGCGGGTGGCGTTGTGGGCGGTGGGTGTGGGTGCGGAGCATGTGGTGTTGGTGAGTCGGCGTGGTGGTGGTGCGCCGGGTGTGGGTGAGTTGGTGGGGCGGTTGGAGGGTTTGGGTGTGCGGGTGTCGGTGGTGGGTTGTGATGTGGCGGATCGTGGTGCGGTGGCGGGGTTGTTGGGGGATTTGGTGGGTCGGGGTGAGCGGTTGCGGGCGGTGGTGCATGCGGCTGGTGTGGCGCAGTTGACGCCGTTGGGTGAGGTGGGTGTGGGTGAGGTGGAGGAGGTGTTGCGGGCGAAGGTTGGTGGTGCGGTGGTGTTGGATGAGTTGACTGCTGGTTTGGATTTGGATGCGTTTGTGGTGTTTTCGTCGATTGCGGGGGTGTGGGGTTCTGCGGGTCAGGTGGGGTATGCGGCGGCGAATGCGTTTGTGGATGGGTTGGTGGTGTCGCGGCGTGGGCGTGGGTTGGTGGGGACGTCGGTGGCGTGGGGGCCGTGGGCTGAGGCGGGTATGGCGGTGGGGGTGGCGGGGGAGCAGTTGAGTCGGCGTGGTTTGCCGGGGATGGCTCCGGAGTTGGCGGTGGTGGCGTTGCAGCGGGCGTTGGATGGTGGTGAGGGGCAGGTGGTGGTGGCGGATGTGCGGTGGGATCGGTTTGTGCCGTCGTTCACGGCGTTGCGTCCGTCGCGTCTGTTCACCGACATCCCCGA
>NZ_JNZR01000081.1:0-1216 GCF_000717585.1 Micromonospora globosa | reverse complement strand
AGGTTGCGGTGGTGGTGGGGACTTCTCGCGAGCGGGGTTGGCGGGTCAAGGAACTGGCGGTCAGTCACGCGTTCCACTCGCGGTTGATGGATCCGATGTTGGAAGAGTTCGCGTCGGTGGTGGCAGGGCTGGACTGGCGGGTGCCGCGGGTGCCGATCGTGTCGAACGTGACCGGCGCGGTCGCGGAGCCGCTGGAGTTGGTTGACCCGGAGTACTGGGTGCGGCACGTGCGGCAGCCCGTGCGGTTCGCCGACGGGGTGGCTGCTCTGCGGGGGCAGGGCGTGGACACGTTCCTGGAGATCGGCCCGGATGCGACGTTGACGGCGATGGTGGCGGAGATCGTCGCTGATGCCGGGGTGCGGTGTGTCGCGGCGTCGCGGCGGGATCAGCCGGAGGCCGGCGTGTTGACGTCGGCGCTGGGGCAGTTGTGGGTGGCGGGTGTGCCGGTGGACTGGGCTGCCTACCACGGTCAGACCGGTGCCCGGCCGGGCGTGGTCGACCTGCCCACGTACGCCTTCGACCACACCTGGTACTGGCCCGAGGCGGCGCCCGCGGCCCGCCGGGACGCGCACGGCGAAGCTCTCGACGGGCGGTTCTGGGCGGCCGTGGAGTCCGGCGACCCCGACCTGGTCGGCGGCGAGCTGGGCGTCGGCGCGGACGAACCGTTCAGCGCGGTCCTGCCGAAGCTCGCGCAGTGGCGGCGGGCCGCACAGCAGCGGTCGACTGTGGACTCCTGGCGCTACCGCGTGGTCTGGCGGCGCCAGGACGTGACCGGGAACGAGAACCTGACCGGCTCCTGGCTGGTGCTGATGGCCCCCGGCCAGGAGGACCACCCGTTGCTGGCCGAGCTGGCGGAGCGGGGCGCCGAGATGATCCCCGTGGTGCTGGACGAGCTGGACCGGGACGGGATCGCGCGTCGGCTGTCCGCCGCCTCGGCGGCCGCAGGACCGGTCGCCGGGATGATCTCGCTGATGTCGCTGGCCGGCGCCGGTGTCGTCGAGGCACTGGCGGTCGCGCAGGCGCTTGCAGTCACCGAGGTCGAGGGTCGGCTGTGGTGGTTGACCAGCGGTGCCGTCTCCGTGGACGACTCCGAGCCTCTGACCGACCTGGACGGTGGTGCGGTGTGGGGTTTGGGTCGGGTGGTGGGTTTGGAGGTGCCGTTGCGGTGGGGTGGTTTGGTGGATTTGCCGGGTGTGTTGGGTGGGGGTGTGTGGGG
>NZ_JNZR01000080.1:0-1226 GCF_000717585.1 Micromonospora globosa | reverse complement strand
CCGCCCCGCGCGGTCTCCTTGTACTTGACCTTCATGTCCGCGCCGGTCTCCCGCATGGTCTTGATGACCTTGTCCAGCGACACGTGGTGCACCCCGTCGCCCCGCAACGCCAGCCGGGCCGCGGTGATCGCCTTGATGCTCGCCACCGCGTTGCGCTCGATGCACGGAATCTGCACCAGGCCACCCACCGGATCGCAGGTCAGCCCCAGGTTGTGCTCCATGCCGATCTCGGCGGCGTTCTCCACCTGCTCCGGCGTACCGCCAAGCGCCTCGGCGAGCCCGGCCGCCGCCATCGAGCACGCCGAACCCACCTCACCCTGACAGCCCACCTCGGCCCCGGAGATCGACGCGTTCTCCTTGAACAACACACCGATCGCGCCCGCCGCCAGCAGGAACCGGACCACGCCCTCCTCGGAGGCACCCGGCACGAACCGGGTGTAGTAGTGCAGCACAGCCGGGATGATCCCGGCGGCACCATTCGTCGGCGCGGTGACCACCCGCCCGCCGGCCGCGTTCTCCTCGTTGACCGCCAGCGCGAACAACGTCACCCAGTCCATCGCGCGCAGCGGATCCTGGCTGCCGGTCTCCGCCTCCAGGCTGCGCCGCATCTCGGCCGCGCGCCGCCGGACCTTCAACCCACCCGGGAGTACGCCGTCACGGGTGCAGCCGTTCTCCACGCACTCGCGCATCACCCGCCAGATCTCCAGCAGCCCGGCGCGCACGTCCGCCTCGCTACGCCAGGACACCTCGTTGGCGAGCATCACCTCACTGATCGACAGCCCGGTCTCCGAGGTGACGGTCAGCAGCTCCGCGCCGGTCAGGAACGGGTGCCGTACCCGGGTGCTGTCCGCCTTGATCCGGTCCGCCCCGGCCGCCGCCTCGTCCACCACGAACCCGCCACCGACCGAGTAGTACGTGCGCGTCCGCACCTCGCCCCCGGCCGCGTCGTACGCCGCGAACGTCATCCCGTTCGGGTGGTACGGCAACGACCGCCGCCGATGCAGCACCAGATCCGTGTCCGGATCGAAGTCGACCCCCTGACTGCCGAACAGGTCGAGCCGCCGCTGCGTGCGGATCCGCTCCACCCGCGGCCCGACCGAGTCCGTGTCGACGGTCTCCGGGACCTCACCCTCCAGCCCCAGCAGCACCGCCCGGTCACTGCCGTGCCCGTGGCCGGTCGCGCCGAGCGAGCCGAACAGCTCCGCCCGTACCCGCGCCACATCGGC
>NZ_JNZR01000079.1:0-1354 GCF_000717585.1 Micromonospora globosa | reverse complement strand
CGGAGGAGGCTGTCGCCGAGTTGATCGGCGTGACCGGCGCGGCGGTGGACGTGGCGGCGGTGAACGGTCCGGCGTCGGTGGTGGTGTCGGGTGCCGCCGGCGAGGTGGCCTCGGTGGTGGCGACCGCTCGTGAGCGGGGTTGGCGGGTCAAGGAACTCTCGGTCAGTCACGCGTTCCACTCGCGGTTGATGGATCCGATGCTGGAGGAGTTCGCGTCGGTGGTGGCGGGACTGGACTGGCGGGTGCCGAAGATCCCGATCGTGTCGAACGTGACCGGCGCGGTGGCGGACGCCGTAGAGATCACCGAGCCCGGCTACTGGGTGCGGCACGTGCGGCAGCCGGTGCGCTTCGCCGACGGTGTGGCGGCGTTGCGGGCACAGGGGGTGGACACCTTCCTGGAAGTCGGCCCGGACGCGGTCCTCACCGCCATGGCCGCCGAGGCGGACACGGCCGACGACGTGCGGTACGTCGCCACGCTGCGCCGCAGCCAGCCCGACGTCACCACCCTCACCAGTGCCGCCGGGCAGCTCTGGGCCGCCGGCGTGGCCGTCGACTGGGCGGCGTACCTCGGCCAGACCGGCACCCGGCCGCGCGCGGTGGAACTGCCCACCTACGCCTTCGACCGGCAGCGCTACTGGCTGGAGGACCCCCAGCCCGGCTCGGCTCCGGAGCGGGCCGACGCCCCGTCCGACGAGGAGTTCTGGGCGGCGGTCGAGTCCGGGGACCTCGGCGTGCTGGGCGAGGATCTCGCCGTGGGCGCGGACGAGCCGTCCACGGCGCTGCTGCCCAAGCTCGCCCGGTGGCGGCGGGCGACGCAGCAGCGGGCGGTCGTCGACTCCTGGCGGTACCGGGCGACGTGGCGTACGGCCGCCGTGCCGGACTCCGCGACGTTGGCGGGAACCTGGCTGCTGCTGATGGCGCCCGGGCAGGAGGACCACCCGGTGGCCGCGGCGCTGGCTGCCCGGGCCGACCGGGCGGTCCCGGTGCTGGTCCCGGCCGGCGCCGACCGCGACCGGGTGGCGCGGCTCCTGCTGGAGGCGATGAGCTCAGACGCCCGGGACGCCCACGTGGTGTCCCTGCTGTCGCTGGCCGAGCCGCGGGAGGCCTCCCCGGTTCCGGCCGCCGCCGAGGTGTCGAGGGCGCTGGCCGTGGTGCAGGCGCTGACCGACGTCGGTGGGTCGGGCCGGTTGTGGTGGCTGACGCGCGGGGCGGTGTCGGTCGGCGGCTCGGACGAGCTGGCGGATGTCGCGGGTTCTGCGGTGTGGGGTTTGGGTCGGGTGGTGGGTTTGGAGGTGCCGTTGCGGTGGGGTGGTTTGGTGGATTTGCCGGGTGTGTTGGGTGGGGGTGTGTGGGG
>NZ_JNZR01000078.1:0-1428 GCF_000717585.1 Micromonospora globosa | reverse complement strand
TACTCCAGCCGGGGATGTTGACCTTGGCTGAGCTGGGGCTTGGTGTGGTGTGTGAACGGGTGCAGCCACCGTCGATCATGGGCGGTTGTGTGGACTGACCATGACGCGGCGGTGGCTGCGGGATACAGGGTAGACGCTCAGCGGTGGCGGGTGTTGTTCGACGGCCTGATGCTGACGGTCGGGGGACGTTTCCGCAGGCCCGAGCCTCGCCGTCGGGTGCGTGACTTCGTCCGGGGCCTGCTGGCGCCGTTACCGTCGAAGAACTGCTGGACGATCGCCGAGCACGCCGGTGACAGCGGCCCGGACGGGATGCAGGACCTGTTGACCCGGGTGCGCTGGGACGACGCCGCCGTTCGTGTCGATGTCCGCGAGTTCGTCGCCCAGCACCTCGGTGATACCGAGGCGGTGCTGGTCATCGACGAGACGGGGGACCTGAAGAAGGGCCGGCACACCGTCGGTGTCCAGCGGCAGTACTCAGGCACGGCCGGGAAGATCGAGAACTGCCAGCTCGCCGTGCACCTCGTCTACGCCACCGACACCGCTCACGCGATGCTCGACGCGGCCCTCTACCTGCCGAAATCCTGGTGCGACGACCCCGAACGCCGGACACGGGCCGGTGTCCCCGAGCAGGTGCGGTTCGCCACGAAACCGCAGCTGGCGTCCCGGATGATCACCACCGCGGTCACCGCCGGGCTGCCGTGCGGGTGGGTGGCCGGCGACGAGGCCTACGGCAACGATCCACGCCTGGCCGCCCGGCTACGTCAGCTGCGCCTGGGCTACGTCCTGGCCGTGGCCCGCTCCCACCAGGTCACCACCAGCCTCGGCGTCCACCGCGTCGACGCCCTGGCCACCGGTCTTCCCACCACCGCCTGGCAGCGCATCTCCGCCGGCCGAGGCGCGAAAGGCCACCGCTGGTACGACTGGTCCTACACCGCCCTACCGCACGCCACCGACGCACACGGCGGACACCACTGGCTCCTGACCCGCCGCAACCGCCGCACCGGTGAACTGGCCTTCTACCGCTGCTGGTCACCGCAACCCGTCCCACTCCACCGCCTGGTCACGGTCGCCGGCCGCCGCTGGAAAATCGAAGAATCGTTCCAGGCCGCGAAGACCGGACTCGGCCTCGACCAGCACCAACACCGCCGCTGGACGTCATGGCACCGCTGGACCACCCTGGTGATCCTCGCCCACGCATTCCTCGCCGCCGCGACCGCCAACCACCACCATCAACCGGCCGGGCTGATCCGACTGACCGTCAACGAACTACGCCACCTGTTCCACGTCCTGATCATCGAACCCACCCGCCGCCGAGCGGACCCACTGCTCTGGTCCATCCGCCGACGACGCCACCAAGCCCAAGCCATGACCAGCCACTACACCCGACAAGCCCTCACCGAGCCGTGATCACAATCCCCGGCTGGAGTA
>NZ_JNZR01000077.1:0-1534 GCF_000717585.1 Micromonospora globosa | reverse complement strand
CACCCCCGCAGCCGCCTGCGTATGACCGATGTTCGACTTCACCGACCCCAGCAACAACGGCACATCCCGACCCTGCCCATACGTCGCCAACAACGCCTGCGCCTCAATCGGATCACCCAACGACGTACCCGTACCGTGCGCCTCCACCACATCCACATCAGCCGCCGACAAACCCGCAAACGCCAGAGCCTGCCGGATCACCCGCTGCTGGGAGGGGCCGTTCGGCGCCGTCAAACCATTCGACGCACCGTCCTGGTTCACCGCCGTGCCCCGCACCACCGCCAACACCCGGCGCCCGTCGCGCCGCGCGTCCGACAGCCGCTGCACCAGCAGCACGCCGACGCCCTCGGACCAGCCCGTGCCGTCCGCGGCATCCGAGAACGACTTGCAGCGGCCGTCGGCGGACAGGCCGCCCTGGATCGAGAACTCGGCGAACGTGCCCGGTGAGGCCATCACGGTGACGCCGCCGGCCAGGGCGAGGTCGCACTCGCCGGACCGCAGCGCCTGCGCCGCCAGGTGCAACGCCACCAGCGACGACGAACACGCCGTGTCCACAGTCACGGCCGGGCCCTCGAAACCGAACGAGTACGCCACCCGGCCCGACAACACGCTTGTCGCGTTGCCGGTGAGCAGGTGGCCGCCGACCTCCTGGGCCCGACCGACCGACCCGCTGGCGTACCCCTGGAAGCTGGCCCCGGCGAAGACGCCGACCGCGCCGCCCCGCAGGGTGGTCGGGTCGATGCCCGCCGACTCGACGGCCTCCCACGAGGTCTCCAGCAGCAGCCGCTGCTGCGGGTCCATGGCGAGCGCCTCCCGCGGCGAGATGCCGAAGAACTCGGCGTCGAACTCGCCGGCGTCGTAGACGAAGCCGCCCCTGCGGGCGAAGGACGTGTCGGACAGGCCGCTGCTGAGGAAGCTGTCCCAGCCCCGGTCGAGGGGGAACTCGGAGATGCCGTCGCGTCCCGTGGCGAGCAGTTGCCACAGTTCTTCCGGGGACGCGACGCCACCCGGGAGGCGGCAGCCCATGCCGACGATCACGATCGGGTCGTCGTCGACGGTGGCGACCCTGCGGTCGGCCGGCGCGTCGCCCGATGCTCCGAGCACGGTCTCCCGGATGAAGGCGACCAGGGCGGCCGGCGTCGGGTGGTCGAAGACGAGGGTGGAGGGCAACGCGAGGCCCGTCTCGGCGGTCAGCCGGTTGCGCAGCTCGACGGCGGTGAGCGAGTCGAAGCCGAGACGCTGGAACGCCCGGTCCGGCCGCACCGCCTCCACGGTGGCGTGGCCGAGCACCGTGGCGACCTGGGAGCGTACGAGGTCCAGGAGGGACGCCTCGACCTCCGGCGGCGTCAGGGCCGCGAGCCGCTCGCGCAGTGCGGAGGCCCGGTCGGTGGGGCCGGTCTCGGCTCGGGACGCCGCCTCGATCGCCGCCTGTGCCTCGGGGATGTCGGTGAACAGACGCGACGGACGCAACGCCGTGAACGACGGCACAAACCGATCCCACCGCACATCCGCCACCACCACCTGCCCCTCACCA
>NZ_JNZR01000076.1:0-1553 GCF_000717585.1 Micromonospora globosa | reverse complement strand
CCCTGTCTGTCAGGGTGAGTTGAGGCCAGGGGTTCATAGCAAGTCCGCCGGACAGGGCGAGTTCAGGATCGAGAAGTGTTGAATACTGCTGTTGACGTCGTGACGGCCCAGGATGGGGTCATGAGTCGCAAGAAGGGCCCTCGTTCGGACGGGCCGCGTGCCCGTCGGTCGTTCACCCCGGGGCAGAAGCTGGAACTGTTGGCGGGTTACGAGCAGGCCGTCGCGGCTGGTGAGGGCGGGGCGTTTCTGCGGCGGGAGGGCTTGTACTCGTCGTTGATGTCGGAGTGGCGGCGGGCCCGTGACGCCGGCCTGTTGCAGGGCAAACCGGCCGGTGAGACGGTCGGGCGGCCGTCGGCGGAGCAGGCCGAGATCGCCCGGCTGCGGCGGGAGTTGGCGCAGGCGCAGGCGAAGCTGGCGCGGACCGAGACGGCGTTGACGATCATGGGAAAAGCACGAGAGCTCTTGGAGGACATCTCCAGGAGCGAGCCGGACGGTCCGGACGTGTTCGGGCTCGGCAAGCGCTGATGGCCGCCTACCGGGAGTTGACCAGCACCGGCACCACGACTCGGCAGGCGGCGGCGATGACCGGGATCGCCCGGTCCAGCGCGGACCGGGACCGGCGCCGGCCGACACCATCGCGGCCGGCCCGGCGGACGCCGGCGAACGCGCTCAGCCCGAGCGAGCGCGGGCAGGTCCTGCGACTGTTGAACAGCCCGGAGTTCGTCGACGCCGCTCCGGCGCAGATCTACGCGGCGTTGCTGGACCAGGGCGTGTACGTGGGCTCGATCGCCACCATGTACCGGCTCCTACGCGACAACAAGCAGGTCCGCGAGCGTCGCCGGCAGGCCCGGCACCCCGCCAGGCAGCGTCCCGAGCTGATCGCCGACCGGCCGGGGCAGGTCTACACCTGGGACATCACGAAACTCGCCGGACCGGTCAAGGGCGTCTACTACGACGCCTACGTGATGATCGACATCTACTCCCGGTACATCGTCGGCGTCCGCGTGCACGCCCGCGAGTCCGGTCCGCTCGCCGAGTCGATGATGCGCGAGGTGTTCGGCACCCACGGTGTCCCGCACGTCGTGCACGCCGACCGGGGCACCTCGATGACCTCGAAATCGGTCGCTGACCTGCTCGAAGACCTTCAGGTGACCCGCTCGCACTCCCGACCGAAGACCTCCAACGACAACCCGTACAGCGAGGCCTGGTTCAAGACGTTGAAGTACGCGCCGGTCTTCCCGGACCGGTTCGCGTCCCTGGCCCAGGCAAGGGCGTTCATGACCGAGTTCGTAACCTGGTACAACCACGCCCACCGGCACTCCGGGATCGGGCTGCACACCCCCGCCGACGTCCACCACGGCCGCCACCACACCGTCCGCGCCAACCGCCAGGACACCCTCGCCGCCGCGCGAGCGGCGCACCCGGAACGGTTCGGCACCACCCAACCCCTACCCAAGATCCTCGACCTGCCCAACCAGGTCTGGATCAACAAACCCGAACCAGAACGGCAGGCCGCTTAACTCCCGCTGGCCTCAATCCCTTGACATGTTCCG
>NZ_JNZR01000075.1:0-1785 GCF_000717585.1 Micromonospora globosa | reverse complement strand
TCCATCCGCCGACGACGCCACCAAGCCCAAGCCATGACCAGCCACTACACCCGACAAGCCCTCACCGAGCCGTGATCACAATCCCCGGCTGGAGTACTAACCGCGCTACCCCAGCTAGCTGGCCCTGTTGCTGGACGTGCGCATCGTTGGGTGGCGTTTGACGGCCTAGAACGGATTGAGTAAGGGCTCAGCAATCTCGTGCTGGCTTGGCCGTGACGCCAGCGCGTGGACGCCATCCGCGATGGCCGTCACTACAACTCACGCCATCCTCCTGCCCGGCCAGGGTCGCCCGTCCGGACGAACTCCTCGACGACCTGCCAGGCGCCTTCGAGGTCGAGAATGAAGTCCGCGGCGAACTCGACCAGGTCGTCCAGCACCAGTACCTGCGCATTCATGCTCGCAGGTTCGTCGGCGGCCAGCAGGGATATGGCGTCCTCGCCTGTCATCAGATGGACGACCGCCGCGGACTCCGTGAACCCGAGCGTGAGCACAGGGAAAACATCGCCGGCCCGCACTTCGACGTACCCGCGCCCCTGGGTCCGCAGTCCATCGAACCGCTCGATGAGGCCAGCGATGCCCGAGCGCTCCACCGCTGCGAACGTCCCTGTCGTCGGAGACGTAGCACTCCACGAAATGTTCACCCGGCAACCCCCTCGATGATCACGACGACCCGCGCCCGTAGCTATTTCTCGTAGGGGTCCCAGTGAGCGGCGTAGTGCAGCAGCGAGCGTGCCAGCTCGGGATGGGTCGCCGCCCAGCGATTGTCGAACAGGATCCACTGGTCGAACCCGAAGAAGCCGTCGATGTATCGGGCGACCTGCGCGATGTGCGCATCCAGCCGTATCAGCGATTCGGCGAGACGCTCCGTGTGCAGCAGGTCGGTTATCTCCTGAAGAACGGCTTCATGCGCGGGGGCTCGGTCGAGACTGGCAGGTGATGGGGCGTAACCTGGCAGCTGGGCGTAGCGCTCCAATGCCCGACCCATATCGTGTTCCCCGGGAGCGACAAGCGCCCGTAGCAGCCGGACGTCGTGTGGCCATCGGTGGCTGCCGGGGCCATCGACGGCCAGGTGGGTGGCGAGGTCCGGCAGGCTCACGCCGGGAAACTGGATGGCACCGGTCAGATCCAGGTTCCGGTATAGGTCAGGCGACTGCCAGCACAGGCGGACCGAGAAGGTGCAGTCCGTGCCGGGCGGGGCGAGCCGGACGCTGCGGACGGGAACGCTGTGGCGGAAGACGGTCTCCGACCCGCCCGCGCCGGTGGGCAGCGGCCACGTGTCGTGCAGGAGGAACGCGAGCCGGTCAGGTGAGGCAGACGCCGCGTCGTCATCGACGAAGTAGTACGCGAGATCCACCTCGTCGTCATCGGTGCGAACCCTCAGGGCGTGCTCACCGAGCCGAATGAAGTCGCCCTTGTCGTCGCCCTCCACCCACAGGTACTCGGTCAGCAGCTGCCGCAGCTCGTCCACCGACTCCGGCGGCGGCAGGTTACGCTCCCCGGCCGCCTCAAAGATCGACTCCAAGCCGTACACATCGCCGCCCAGCTCACTGTCGATCCACCCCGTCGGGTCGTCGTGCTTCCAGCCGCGGCGAAACCAGTCGAGCACGTTCGCATCAGGCAGGGTGACAACGCGCTTACTGTATGGAGAATCCTCTCGCCAACGGCACACGAAGTACATGCGCTGACCCTAAGGGATGTCTCGTAACCCTGCCGTCTGTCTGTTGAGGATGGTCGGGCAGGATGCCTGGGTGCAGGTGATCACCGCGGCCGACTCTGAGTGGATCT
>NZ_JNZR01000074.1:0-2954 GCF_000717585.1 Micromonospora globosa | reverse complement strand
GGCCTGCTCGGTGAACGGGTGGCCGTGTCGGGCCAGGACGTCGCCGAGCCACTCCTGCAGCGGGTCGTCGCGCAGGGCCGGCACCCGCCCTCGCAGCAGCTCCAGGTGCCGCTGCCGGACATGGCCGACCAGATCCAGGCCGAACAGCAGCCGCCCGTGCGCCGCCCCACTCGCGATCGCCGCGACCGCACCGGCGAAGGTCACCGAGTCCCACACGACGAGATCCGGACGCCAGTCCCTCGCGAACGCGACGAGATCGTCGATCATCCGATCCGGGCACAGCGTCCGGAAGCCGAACATCGTCACAGCCGTCAGCTGCCTCTGCACGTACTCGTAGGTGAGGATCTCGTCGCGCAGCTCGCTGATGTCGGTCAACTCGATGTAGTCCGCCGGCGCCGGCTCGATCGCCTCCGTGAGATCCGGCTGGCTCGCCACCCGCACGTCGTGGCCGGCCGCACGCAACGCCCACGCCAGGGGCACCTGCGCGTGCAGGTGCGTCGGCTGGGCGAAGGTTGTGAAGAGCACCCGCATCGTCAGCCCCGGCGGGCCTGCTCCGCGTACGCCTTCGCGTGCCGCATCGTGGTGCCGCTGTTGCGCCCGAGCGCGGCGCGGATGTACGAGCGAGCGTCGGCGACCGTGGCATCCTCACCGAGAACGCCGGCGATCGCCGACTCGTTGATCACGACGGTGTGTCCGGCCACCATCTCGGTGTCGCCGTTGTGCTCGCGGAACGACCAGAACCCGGTATGCGCGCTCATCAGCTTCGGCGTCTGCAGCTGCTTGTACACGATGCGGTCCGGCGGCAGGCAGATGCGGATCGACACGGTCGTGTGCACCGATCCGTCCGCGGTGCGGGTGTCCATGGCGAGGCTCTGGACACCGCGTACGCGCTCGTCGAGGACGACCCGGGCGACGTGCGGCAACCGCTGCGGCCACAGCCCGGCCTCGTCGATGACGGTGTACGCGTCCGCGGCCCTTCCGTTGATCGACACCGCGTCCTCGAAGGACAGCAGCAGCTCGTCGTCGCGCCCCGCCGCAGCGGCCAGCGCGCTCAGTTCGGCCTCGCTGTTGCGGTCGACGGCGCGCCGAATCCAGTCGAGGTGACCTGGATCGTCGTCGACCGCCCGGTAGGTGTGCAGCAGCCGCACGACCGTCTTGTCGGGTCCGGCCGGTTCGAACCGCCACTCGCCGCTCATGGCCGCCACCGGATGAGCCGGCCGGTCCTGCCGGAACGTGATCGAGCGTGCCGCCCGGTCCAGGATCCGCCGCGAGGTCCAGTTCTTGACCTCGTCGTTCGCGGTGGCCCAGATCCGGATCCGCTCCCCGTCGCCGCTGCGCTCGATCTGTTCGGCGTGCACGGTCGGTGGGAACACCACCGGCCAGCAGCTCACGTCGGCGACGAGGTCGTAGATCACCGCTACGGGTGCGGCCACGGTCACCCGGTGATCGGTGTGCTGTTCCGACATGTCGTCGTTCCCCTCGGGTCAGTAGTTGCCGAGTCCGCCGCAGACGTTGAGCGCCTGCGCGGTGATCGGGGCGGCAGTGTCGGTGACGAGGTAGCCGACGAGGCCGGCGACCTCTTGCGGAGTGCTGTAGCGGCCGAGCGGGATCTTCGCCTGGAACCTGGCGAGCACCTCGTCCTCGGTGCTGTCCCAGACCTCGGCGTACCCCCGTCGGACCCGCTCGGCCATCGGCGTCTCCACGTACCCGGGGCAGACGGCGTTGACCGTCACGCCGGTCTTGGCCAGCTCCAACCCGAGGGCCTTGGTGAAGCCGACGACGCCGTGCTTCGACGCCGAGTACGGCGCTCCGAGCACGACACCCTGCTTGCCGCCGGTCGACGCGATGTTGATGACACGTCCCCACCCGCGCTCCAGCATGCCGCCGGTGGTGAGCACCTCGCGGGTCATCCGGAACACGCTGGTGAGGTTGGTCTCCAGCACGTCGAGCCACAGTTCGTCGGTGATCTGGGCGGTCACCCCGCCGCCGTTGCGGCCGGCGTTGTTGACGAGTACGCCGACTGGTCCGAACCGTTCGACGGCCGCGGTGACGAACGCCCGCACCTGGCCGGCGTCGCGGACGTCGCACGCCTGGCCGTCAACGTCGTGACCCTTCGCGCGCAGCTCCTTGACGGTCAGGTCGACGGCGTGGCCGTCGCGGGCGCAGATGTAGACCGTCGACCCGCGTTCGGCGAGCAACGTCGCGACCGCGTGTCCGATGCCGCTCGTCGCGCCGGTAACGACAGCGAGGCTGTCCTGCGTCAATGTTCTCTCCCGTCCTTCGTGCCGAGCCACATCGTGGCGATCGCCGCTGTCGGGGCGGTCGACGATCGGTGGACCGGCGCTGAACCCGCGCAGGTGCCCCTGGCGTGGGCGTTGCGTGCGGCCGGCCACGACGTGCGGGTGGCGAGCCAGCCGGATCTCACGGAGGCGATCACCGGCGCCGGGCTCACAGCCGTCGCGGTCGGGCCGCCGCTCGGCGCGGACCGGTGGTCACAGGACGTCGTGGAAGAGGTGGCCGAGCGGTGGGAGTTCACCGGCGACGAGCTGTGGGGCCCGGGCGGCCGGATGCGCTGGGAGCTGTTCGACCTGTGCGAGCTGCGCCGGCAGCGGCTCACGTACGACTACGTCCAGTCCGTGCTGACCGCCTGGACGTCGCTGGACCACCAACTGTCCTGCTCCGCTGGGATGATCGATGATCTGGTCGCGTTCACCCAGGACTGGCGTCCGGATCTCGTCGTCCGCGACCCGGTGACCTTCGCCGGTTCGGTCGCGGCGATCGCCAGCGGCGCCGCCCATGCGCGGCTGCTGTTCGGTCTCGACGTCTTCGGGCACATGCGGTCGACCTACCTCGAACTGCTGCGAGGGCGGGTGCCGGCCCTGCGCGACGACCCGCTGCAGGAGTGGCTCGGCGACGTCCTGGCCCGACACGGCCACCCGTTCACCGAGCAGGCC
>NZ_JNZR01000073.1:0-2737 GCF_000717585.1 Micromonospora globosa | reverse complement strand
AGCTGCGCTGCTGCCCACGCCGAGCGACCGCGATCGTGCAGGCCATCCTCGTCCTGCACCGCGTCGAAGCCGACCGCTACGCAGGATGAAAATGGCTCATTGTTCGGCTTCGGCCCGGCCTGTCTGGCCCTGTTGCTGTCACCGTTGCTGTCGACAGTGCAGGGCGATAGCACGGCTGACTCAGCGCCTACGATATGCCCGTGGAGGGCCTTGGGACGGTCGCACTGGTGCTCTGCGGCGCACTGAGTTGCCTGTTCGTCTGCCTAATGCTGTGCGCCGCCGCTGCGGCATGGGCCGCTTGGCCCAGCCGTCGCCAGTGACCCTTGCCGTCACAACCAACAACTACAGAGGTTGAAGCGGAACTTAGAGCCCCGGCGCACCTACCAGCGACAGCAGCGCCCGACGCCTGCTTGCATGGCGTATCGGGTTGCCATGGCTGTTCGCCGGTTCGCAACGTTTGACGGTGTCTTGTGCCCCCTGTGTGCCCCGAACCTCCGGGGCCGCCTCCTGGCGGCACTGATCGACGCTAGTTCCTGGCTGTCCCTGTCCGGCGTTGGTTCGGACAAGATCGCATGTTCCAGCCGTCCCGTCACCGGGTCGGTGTCGCCCAACTTGATGCCGTCGTGGGTGAAGGGCTGGCGGAGCGGGCCATCAAAGACAACCCGCTCATGCCACCGAGCTACCTCCGATTGCGTGGAGGTCGCCTGCGGAGCACCACTGCGATGGCGCTGATCGCTGCCAGCGCGATTGCGCTGATCGCCGAGATCGCCACCGGGGCGACCGACCCCATGTCGGCGCTGATCTTCACCAAGTAGACCAGCGCCCCGATGGACATGATCACGACCGACATGAGCGCCGCGATCAGGACAGTCTCGGTGCTGGTAGTGCCCCTGCTCTGGTGCGGCTCCGCACTTCTCGTTACGGTAGTCACCGGGTCTTCGTTCTCCTCGTGTAATCGTCCTTGCCTCGGACATTGGTTAACGCGACTGCCACGGCGGCCCCGGGGCTCCTACCCCCGGGTGCCCGCCTTGATCTCGGGCCTGCCGCTCAGCCGCTCACGTTCGCCGTACCTAGCGGCCGGCTACTCCGTAACCGACACTCTTCGCCATGCCGCAGGCCCTTCGCACTCCACCACCCCTGTTGCTATACGTCGCTGCCGCCGATTACACAAGGTAGTGGCGACGGAGGGCGAACGACTGAGCCCAGCTTTTCGCTCGCCTCGTCAAGCCTCATATGTCAACCGAAGCGGCTGACACGGTTCTACGCATCGTGACGATCAAGGTACGAAGCTTTACAAATTCTTACAGCGCCTCGATCCTGTAAGGACGATGGAAGAACACCTTGCGGTTGATCCCGAACCACCTCCCGGCGATGCCCTTAGCGCACTAAGGCATAGCATCGAACGCTTACATATACACAATGGCGCACCAAGCACCCGAACTATCTCTAATCGGACAGGGAAAGCCGTTAGCCACACCACTGTTCATGGCGTGTTGCGGTGTACGAAGCTCCCGACGTGGGGCCAACTTGAACTAGTCGTTGAGCAACTTAATGGAAACATTGAAGATTTTCGTCCGCTCTGGATTGCGGCCCGAAATGAGCAGCAAGGATCGACCGAGCCGAAGGAGCCACCCCTTGTTGGCATTCGACCAGGATCATCAAAGCCTGACGCTGAAGACTCGATAGACAGCAGGCCGCAGCCGCCCGAGCAGACGACTGAGTCCATATCAGATCTCTTCGTTGAATTTCTTGACAACTTGGAGAAGGTCAGCACCCCATCCTTTACCCGGGTTCCCACCGGGTTCACCGACCTCGACATACTTCTGGGCGCTGGGATATCGCCCGGCCAGTTCGTAGTGATTACAGGCCGTCCCGCCATTGGGAAGTCAACATTCGCGCTCGACATTTGCCGCTCCGCCACCACACGCCGCGGATTGCCCGCCCTGTTAATGTCTTTCCGACTCACCAAAACAGAAGTCTTGCGGCGCTTCGTCTCAGCCGAGACCCGCATTGCACTGCATGTCCTTCGCGCCGCGATGCTCTCCGACGGGGACTGGGATAAACTTGCTCGCGGGCTCCAAGAAATCGGCGAAGCACCGCTCTTCATCAACGACGGATACGCTCCTTCCATTGCCACCGTCACGAGAGAAGTAAGGCGCGTGGTCGCAGATTATGACGTCAAACTTGTGGTTATAGATAGCATCCAGCAGTTGATGAGCCATCAAGAAGACGACCTGCGGCGACGAGAACTCCGTGAGATGTCGAGGGCTTTCAAGCTTCTCGCCCTGGAGCTGCATGTGCCGATCGTCGCCGTAAGCGGGGTTGGCCATGGCGTGGACGATCGGGCGTCTGGCCCACCCGAACTGGACGAGCTAGGCGGAATCGACGAAGAAGCGGATGTAGTAATTGCGGTTCACCGGCCCGATTACTACGACCTCATGTCACCCAGGGCGGGAGAGGTAGATCTGATCGTATGCAAGCACCGAGAGGGACCTACCGATACCATCACAGTTGCTGGCCAGCTTCATCTCTCACGATTCGTGGATTTGGCTTGGCCAAGCCCTCACCTCGGTCCCGACGAGTCCGATCAGGAAACGCATTCTGATTCAGAACCCGAGCCTGAAGCGGGTATGCCCTTCTAGTACTCCAGCCGGGGATTGTGATCACGGCTCGGTGAGGGCTTGTCGGGTGTAGTGGCTGGTCATGGCTTGGGCTTGGTGGCGTCGTCGGCGGATGG
>NZ_JNZR01000072.1:0-3497 GCF_000717585.1 Micromonospora globosa | reverse complement strand
CGCCGGTAGCGGGCGTGCAGGGCCTGGTGGCGGTGGTGTAGGTCGCCGAGGGCGGCCATCAGGGCCCGTAGGTCCAGCTCACCCTCGATCCACCAGGTGGTCGGGCAGACCAGTTCGAAGGGGAGCACGACGCACTTCGCGACGGACGGGGTCAGCGGGACGGGCTTCGACGGGCCGGGACGGCCGGTGACGGACGGCGCCGGCTCGGCCCCGGGGCGGCGGGGGGCGGTGGCGAGCCAGCGGGCCAGCCCCTGCGGGGTGGGGGTGCGGTGGATCTGCGAGACGGGCACGGCGACGTCGGCGGCCTCGTCGAGGGCGACAGCGACGGCGGCGGACTGCAGGGAGGTGCCGCCGAGGTGGAAGAACCCGTCGAGTGCCCCGACCCGGTCCAGCCCGAGAACCGTCGCGAAGATCCCCGCGACGAGGCGTTCGGAGTCGCTGGCCGGTTCGGTGTATGGCACGTCGAGATCGGGACGGCGCGAGCCCGGCTCCGGTAGCGCCCGTCGGTCGATCTTGCCGGTGCCGCCGGTGGGGAACCGGTCCAGGACCATGATCACGGCGGGAACCATGTAGGGCGGGAGCACGGCAGCGGCGTGTGCCCGCAGGTCGGCGGTGACGGGGACGCGGCCGTCGCGCCCGGTGACGTAGCCGACGAGCCGGGCGGTGCCCTGGTCCTCGCGACGGGTGACGACGGCGGTGCCGACGTCCGGGTGTTGTTCGAGAGTCGCTTCGATCTCACCGAGTTCGATGCGGATGCCGTTGACCTTGACCTGGTGGTCCATCCGGCCGAGGATCTCCAGCGCTCCGGCGGCGTTCCACCGGCCGAGGTCGCCGGTGCGGTAGGCGGTCCCGCCGCCGTACGGGTCGGTGACGAACCGCTGGGCGGTCAGTTCGGGGCGGTTGAGGTAACCGTCGGCGACGCCGGCGCCGGTGATGAGGATCTCGCCGGGGACGCCCATGGGGACGAGGTCGAGATTGGCGTCGACGACGCGGATCTGCCGGTTGGGCATGGGTCGGCCGATGGGCACGTACGCGCCGGGCCAGCCCTTGGACGCGTCGAACCAGGTGCAGGCGACGGAGGCCTCCGCGGGCCCGTACGCGTTGATCAGGCGGGCACCGGCGGCCGTCCAGCGTTGCGCCATGCGGGGCGGAATGGGTTCCCCGGCGAGGGTCACGCACGTCAGGCTGGGGCAGTCGGCGGGATCGACGGCGGCGAGGTTCGTGGGTGGGCAGAACGCGTGGGTGGCCTGCTCCTTGGCGATCAGCTCCGTCAACCGGCGGGCGTCGAGCAGGTCGTCGCGGGAGCTGACGACGACGCGGGCGCCGGAGGTCAGCGCGGTGTAGATCTCGCCGAGGGCCACGTCGAAGACCGGGGAGCAGGAATGGAGCATGCGGCTGTCCGGGCCGACCGCGCACTCCTCCCGCATCCAGGTGACGAAGTTCGTCAGGTGCTCGTGGGTCAGCACGACACCCTTCGGTGTCCCGGTCGAGCCGGACGTGTAGATCACGAACGCCGGCCGGGACGGGGCCACCACCGGCAGGTCGGCCGCCTCGGCCGCCGCAAGGGTGGGCCAGTCGACATCGAGGGCGACGACCCGTACGCCGTCAGGTCTGGGGACACGCGGAGCGACCTCGCCGACGGTGAGGACGACCCGAGCGCCGTGGTCGGCCAGCAGCATCCGCATCCGGTTCGCCGGCCAGGACACGTCCATCGGCGTGTACGCCGCCCCGGCGCGCAGCACCGCCAGGGTGGCGACGAGGGTCCACATGCTGCGGTCCAACGCCAGCGACACCACGTCCCCGGGCCGTACGCCCATCGACCGTAGCTGCGCGGCCAGCGCCCCCGAGCGACGGGCCAGCTCCGCGTACGTCAGCACCTCCCCGGCGGCGACTCCGGCCACCGCGTCCGGCGTGCGTCGCGCCCACTCGAGCACCAGCTCGTGCAGCGGCTCACCCGGCACCGGGCGGGCCGGGCCCCGGCCCCACGCGAGCAGCCGCTCGCGCTCGGTCGCGTCCAGCAGCGGCAGCGCGCCCAGCGGCATTCCGGGTTCGCGGACCCCGGCCGACAGCAACGACACGGTCTGGTCCACCAGACCCCGCACCCAGTCCGCCGAGAAGCCGTCGGCAGCGTAGTCCACCCGGAGCGCCGACCCGTCCCCCGCGACGGTCACCACGATGTCCACGTCCACCACGTCCGGCCCCACCTCGGCCACCGGGGCGTCCACCAGCCCGACCACCACCGGCCCCGCCGCGCCCGTGTCACGCGTGACCGGGCCGGTCAGCGCCGCGGCCACCCGCGACGTCAGCTCGCCGAAGCCCGGTTCATCCGCGACGTCGACCCGCAGCACGCCGCCCGACGACAGACCGACCGCCACCTCGGCCTGGCCGGTGTACCGGGCCAGCACCCCCAGCAGACCGGCCAGCAGCACCGCGCCGGGGGAGCGCGCCCCCGCCGGGACGGGCAGGTCGACCGGCCGGTACGCGGAGGCCGCCCGGGCCGGCCACGCGGCCGGCCGGCGCAGGTCCCCCATCAGGTCGAGGATCTCGAAGCCGGGCCCAGCGACATCCGTGGCCTGCGCACCGACGATTCCGACAGACATTGAGCCAGCCTCCGATCAGGGCCGGCGCCACCCAGAGGGGCGCGCCGGAGGGGACAACCACGAACTCTCGGGACAACGGGCCGCGTGCCACGCGACGACGAGCGGTCCGGTACGCAAAGGCGGACGGTCAGTCGGCGGTGGGTGTACCCGCCGGCCCGTCTTCGAGGAAGCGCAGCATGTGATGGTTCAGCTCCTCGGCGAAGCTGTACGGCAGGTAGTCGGTGCGGATGGTGACGCGCAGGAGAGCATGGTCGACGCGGGGCAGCACCTCGACCGTGAGCCCGTTGGGCACCTCCCGGGCGTACGGGTCGACGACCTCCTCGGCCCGGCAGCCGGGCAGCTCCAGCGGCACCACCACGTTGTCCTGGAACACGAACGTCGGCAGGCTCGCGACCACCTCGCCGGAGAGCCCGGCGGCGGGATCGTCGGCGGTCTCCGCGAAGGGAACGTCCTGGGCCCGCATGAGATCGCGGATCGTCTCGTCGACCCGCAGGACCAGCTTGTCGTCCTGCGGCCCGTCGAAGCGCACCCGCACGCAGTTGAGGTTGAGCCGGGTGGTGAACGCGGAGTCGAGGACGCGGCTGCCGCGCTTGGCCACCACCATCAGCAGGGCGATGTCGTCCTGCTGATGGATGGCGCGCAGCGCCGAGGCGAAGGCCGCCACGAAGTAGCTGGAGCGGCTGAAGCGGTGGTCGCGGGCGGCCCGGTCCCAGCGGTCGAGCACCTCGGGGGTGACGGTGACGGTGTGGCCCGCCTTCGGTCCCCAGGCGAGGGCCTGTTCCAGGGGCGCGGTGGCCGGGCCCGTGCCTTGGCGGGGCAGGTCGCGTAGTTGTTCGCGCCAGTAGGTTCGTTGGGTTTGCAGGTCGGCGGCGTCGCGTAGGCGGGTGTATTCGTCGT
>NZ_JNZR01000071.1:0-4019 GCF_000717585.1 Micromonospora globosa | reverse complement strand
CACCCCCGCAGCCGCCTGCGTATGACCGATGTTCGACTTCACCGACCCCAGCAACAACGGCACATCCCGACCCTGCCCATACGTCGCCAACAACGCCTGAGCCTCAATCGGATCACCCAACGACGTACCCGTACCATGCGCCTCCACCACATCCACATCAGCCGCCGACAAACCCGCAAACGCCAGAGCCTGCCGGATCACCCGCTGCTGCGACGGACCATTCGGCGCCGTCAAACCATTCGACGCACCGTCCTGATTCACCGCCGTGCCCCGCACCACCGCCAATACCCGACGCCCGTCACGTTGCGCATCCGACAGCCGCTGCACCACGAGCACCCCGACGCCTTCGCCCCACGCGGTGCCGTCCGCAGACTCGGCGAAGGCCTTGCAGCGGCCGTCCGCCGACAGCCCGCCCTGGCGGGAGAACTCGATGAAGGCACCCGGGGTGGACATCACGGTGACGCCGCCGGCCAGCGCGAGGTCGCACTCGCCCGACCGCAGCGCCTGCACCGCCAGGTGCAACGCCACAAGCGACGACGAACACGCCGTGTCCACAGTCACCGCCGGCCCCTCGAAACCGAACGAGTACGCCACCCGGCCCGACAACACGCTCGCGGAGGCGCCGGTCGCGCCGAATCCGGCGAGCGCCTCCCCGGCCTGGCGTACGACGGTCTCGTAGTCCTGGCCGTTGGTGCCGGCGAACACCCCGACGCGGCTGCCGCGCAGCGCGAGGGGTTCGATCCGGGCGTCTTCGAACGCCTCCCAGGAGACCTCCAGCAGCAGCCGCTGCTGCGGGTCCATGGCGAGCGCCTCCCGCGGCGAGATGCCGAAGAACTCCGCGTCGAAGCCGCCCGCGTCGGCCAGGAACGCCCCCCGCGAGACGTAGGAGTCGGTGCCGGCCAGCGACTCCAGGTCCCAGTGCCGGTTGGCCGGGAAGTCCGACATCGCGTCGGCACCGGCCGTCAGCAGGTCCCAGAGCCCCTCCGGGGACTCGGCTCCGGCCGGGAAACGGCAGCCCATGCCGACGATGACGATCGGGTCGTCGCCCACGACGGGGCCGGTGGCGGCGGGGACGGGCAGCGCCTGCCCGCCGAGCAGCTCGGCGTGGATGTGGCCGGCCAGGGCGGCGGAGTTCGGGTAGTCGAAGGCGAGCGTGGTCGGCAGCGCGAGGCCGGTCGCCGCGTCGAGCCGGTTGCGCAGCTCGACCGCCGCCAGTGACGTGAAGCCGAGGTCCTGGAACGCCCGGTCCGGCGCCACCCGCTCGGCGGACTCGTGGCCCAGGACGGCCGCGACCTCGGCACGCACGAGTTCGCCGAGGGCGCGCAGCTGCTCCGCACCGGACATTCCCGCCAGGCGCAGGCGCAGGTCGGCCGCCGGCACTGGGGCGTCGGCGGGCACCGCCGCGCCGGCCTCGGCCAGCAGGTCGCGGACCAGCGGGTGGGCGCGCCGAGGACCGGTGGCGGCCACCCGGGCCCAGTCGATGTCGGCCACCACGAGGTACGTCTCGTCGTGGTCCAGCGCCCGGCTGAAGGCGCGCACGGCTGTCTCCGGCGCCATCGCGCCGAAACCGGTGCGGCTGAGCCGCTGTTCGAAGTCGCCCGCGCTCACCCCGCCGTCGGCCCACAGGCCCCAGGCGAGCGAGGTCGCCGGCAGCCCCTCGGCGCGGCGGCGCTGCGCCAGGGCGTCGAGGAACGCGTTGCCCGGCGCATACGTGGCCTGGCCGGCGGCACCCATGAGGCCGGCGAGGGAGGAGAAGAGGACGAAGGCGGAGAGGTCGCTGCCCCGGGTCAGCTCGTCCAGGTTGCGCGCGGCGTCGACCTTCGCCCGCAGGGCGGTGGCCAGCTGGTCGACACTCACGGCGTCGACGACGTTGTCGTCGAGGGCCGCGGCGGTGTGCACGACCGCGCTCAGCGGAAGCTCAGCGGGGATCGAGTCGAGCAGCGTCGCGAGCGCGGCCCGGTCGGCCACGTCGCAGGACGCGAGGGTGACCCGGGTGCCGAGCCCGGCGAGTTCCTCGGCGAGGGCGGTCGCGCCGGGCGCCTCGCCACCCCGCCGGCTGACCAGGAGGAGGTGTTCGGCTCCTTCGGCGGCCAGCGCGCGGGCGACGTGTCCCCCGAGTGCCCCGGTGCCGCCGGTGATCAGCACCGTGCCGCGCGGCGTCCAGGAACCGCGCGCACCGGTGTCGCCGTACGTCGCACGAACGAGCCGGCGGGCGTGGCCGCCGGTGCCGCGCAGGGCGATCTCGTCCTCCTGGCCGGTGCCGGCGATCAGCGTCCGGAGCATGCGCACGACGCCCTGGTCGGGCTGCTCGGGGAGGTCGACGAGCCCGCCCCACCGGTGCGGGTGCTCGGCGCGCAGCACGCTGCCGAAGCCCCACGCCATGGCCTGCACGGGGTCGACGTGCCGGTCGCGGGATCCGACGGAGACCGCGCCGCGGGTGGCGATCCAGAGCCGGGCGGTGATCCCGGCGTCGCCGAGCGCCTGCGCGAGCGCGACCGTGCCGGCGAGGCCCGTCGGCACGGAGGCGGCCCCGGCGTACGGCCGGGTGTCGAGGGCCAGCAGGGAGAGTACGGGCAGCACGTCCCCGTCGCGGCCGGTCGACGCCTCGGCGAGGTCGTGGGCGAGGCGCTTGCGGTCGCACGTGGCGTCGACCTCGACGATCCGCCCGCCGGCGGCGCCGAGGGCGGCGGCCCAGTCCGTCACGGCCGCGTCGGCGTCGGCCGGTACGACGAGCAGGAAGTCGGTCGCCTCGGCGCGGGCGGCGTCGTCCGTGAGCGGCTGCCAGGCCACCCGGTAGCGCCAGGAGTCGAGGGCCGCCTCGGCGTCCCGGCGGCGTCTCCAGGTGGACAGCGCCGGCAGCACGTCCGCGAGCGGGGCGTCGGCGTCGACGGCCAGGCTCTCGGCGAGGGTCGTCAGGTCCTCCGCCTCGATCGCCCGCCAGAAGTCCTCGTCGGCGGCGGTACGCCGGGCGGCGGGGGGACGGTAGGACCGCGTCGCGGCATTGATCCAGTAACGTCGATGGTCGAAGGCGTACGTGGGCAGGTCGACCACGCCCGGCCGGGCGCCGGTCTGACCGTGGTAGGCAGCCCAGTCGACCGGCACACCCGCCACCCACAACTGCCCCAACGCCGCCGTCACCGCAGCGAGCTCCGACTGGTCCCGCCGCGACGCCGGAACCCGTCGCACCCCGGCATCCGCGACGATCTCCGCCACCATCGCCGTCAACGTCGCGTCCGGGCCGATCTCCAGGAAGGTGTCCACCCCCTGTGCCCGCAACGCCGCCACACCGTCGGCGAAGCGCACCGGCTGCCGCACGTGCCGCACCCAGTACTCCGGATCCACCAGCTCCAACGGGTCCGCCACGGAACCCGTCACGTTCGACACCACCGCGACGCGCGGCACCCGCCAGTCGAGCCCCGCCACCACCGACCGGAACTCCTCCAGCATCGGCTCCATCAGGCGGGAGTGGAACGCGTGACTGACCGCCAGTTCCTTGACCCGCCAACCCCGCTCACGGCAGGTCGCCACCACCGACGCCATCTCGCCGACGGCACCCGACACCACCACCGACGCCGGACCGTTCACCGCCGCGATGTCGACCGCCGCTTCCGCAGCATCGATGATCCCCCGCACCGCGGACTCGGGCGCACCCACCGCCGCCATCACCCCACCGCTGGGCAACGCCTGCATCAACCGGCCCCGCGCCGCTGCGCGAACACGGTCTGATCCAACAGAGCCGCAGTCTCCGAACCCGGCTCGGCGAACACCACCTCGCGCAACGCACGCGGCAGGCGCGGATCGATCTCCGCGCACACCTCGTCGAACGACGCCGCGAACACCGGGAACGCGTCGTACAGCTCCCGGCCCATGCCCACACGCTGCGAACCCTGACCCGTGAACAACACCGCCCGACGACCCGCCGACACCACACCCGAGACCCGGCCCTCGGCCACCGCCGCGAGGCCCGCCGCCAGCTCGTCGACGTCCGAGCCCCACACCACCGCGCGATGCTCCAACGC
>NZ_JNZR01000070.1:2500-5376 GCF_000717585.1 Micromonospora globosa | reverse complement strand
TGGAAGATTGTCCGGCGGTGTCCTACTCTCCCACACCCTCCCGAGTGCAGTACCATCGGCGCTGGAGGGCTTAGCTTCCGGGTTCGGAATGTGACCGGGCGTTTCCCCTCCGCCATGACCGCCGTAACTCTATGAACATGTCAACCAACCCAACAACATGGGTGGTGGTTTGTTCAGAGTTGCACAGTGGACGCGTAGCAGCTTAGTAGTCAAGTCCTCGGCCTATTAGTACCGGTCAACTGAACCCGTTACCGGGCTTACATTTCCGGCCTATCAACCCAGTCGTCTAGCTGGGGGCCTTACCCCACAAATGTGGGTGGGATACCTCATCTTGAAGCGAGCTTCCCGCTTAGATGCTTTCAGCGGTTATCCCTTCCGAACGTAGCTAACCAGCCGTGCCCCTGGCGGGACAACTGGCACACCAGAGGTTCGTCCGTCCCGGTCCTCTCGTACTAGGGACAGCCCTTCTCAAGTATCCTACGCGCACGGCGGATAGGGACCGAACTGTCTCACGACGTTCTAAACCCAGCTCGCGTACCGCTTTAATGGGCGAACAGCCCAACCCTTGGGACCTGCTACAGCCCCAGGATGCGACGAGCCGACATCGAGGTGCCAAACCATCCCGTCGATATGGACTCTTGGGGAAGATCAGCCTGTTATCCCCGGGGTACCTTTTATCCGTTGAGCGACACCGCTTCCACATGCCAGTGCCGGATCACTAGTCCCGACTTTCGTCCCTGCTCGACCTGTCAGTCTCACAGTCAAGCTCCCTTGTGCACTTGCACTCAACACCTGATTGCCAACCAGGCTGAGGGAACCTTTGGGCGCCTCCGTTACCCTTTAGGAGGCAACCGCCCCAGTTAAACTACCCACCAGACACTGTCCCTGAACCGGATAACGGTCCGAAGTTAGATACCCAAATCAACCAGAGTGGTATTTCAAGATTGCCTCCACCCATACTGGCGTATGGACTTCACCGGCTCCCACCTATCCTACACAAGCTAATTCAGATACCAATGTCAAGCTATAGTAAAGGTCCCGGGGTCTTTCCGTCCTGCCGCGCGTAACGAGCATCTTTACTCGTAATGCAATTTCGCCGGGCCTGTGGTTGAGACAGTGGGGAAGTCGTTACGCCATTCGTGCAGGTCGGAACTTACCCGACAAGGAATTTCGCTACCTTAGGATGGTTATAGTTACCACCGCCGTTTACTGGCGCTTAAGTTCTCCGCTTCGCTCGTGAGAGCTAACAGGTCCCCTTAACGTTCCAGCACCGGGCAGGCGTCAGTCCATATACATCGAATTACTTCTTCGCATGGACCTGTGTTTTTAGTAAACAGTCGCTTCCCCCTGCTCTCTGCGGCCATACAACGCTCCACCCGCGCGGGGCTTCACGTCTCCGGCCCCCCTTCTCCCTAAGTTACGGGGGCAATTTGCCGAGTTCCTTAACCACAGTTCGCCCGATCGCCTCGGTATTCTCTACCTGACCACCTGTGTCGGTTTGGGGTACGGGCCGCTAAGAACTCGCTAGAGGCTTTTCTCGGCAGCATAGGATCACTGACTTCACCTGAATCGGCTCGGCATCACGTCTCAGCCTATATGCGCCGCGGATTTGCCTACGGCACGGCCTACACGCTTACCCCGGCACAACCACCGGCCGGGCTCAGCTACCTTCCTGCGTCACCCCATCGCTTGACTACTACCCGCCAGGTTCCCACGCTCCCCACCATTGGTCCGAAGACCGCCGGCGGTTCGGGTGGTTAGCACAACGAGGTTCGTCAGGGTCGCTCTTTCGCGGGTACGGGAATATCAACCCGTTGTCCATCGACTACGCCTCTCGGCCTCGCCTTAGGTCCCGACTCACCCAGGGCGGATTAGCCTGGCCCTGGAACCCTTGGTCATCCGGCGGAAGGGTTTCTCACCCTTCTTTCGCTACTCATGCCTGCATTCTCACTCGTGCCGCGTCCACAACTGGGTCACCCCGCTGCTTCACCCCCGGCACGACGCTCCCCTACCCATCCACACACCTGCATACCCCATCAAGGAGGCACGAAGTTAAAATGTGAATGCCACAGCTTCGGCGGTGTGCTTGAGCCCCGCTACATTGTCGGCGCGGAACCACTTGACCAGTGAGCTATTACGCACTCTTTAAAGGGTGGCTGCTTCTAAGCCAACCTCCTGGTTGTCTATGCGACCCCACATCCTTTTCCACTTAGCACACGCTTAGGGGCCTTAGCTGGTGATCTGGGCTGTTTCCCTCTCGACTACGAAGCTTATCCCCCGCAGTCTCACTGCCGCGCTCTCACTTACCGGCATTCGGAGTTTGGCTGATTTCGGTAAGCTTGTGGGCCCCCTAGACCATCCAGTGCTCTACCTCCGGCAAGAAACACGCGACGCTGCACCTAAATGCATTTCGGGGAGAACCAGCTATCACGGAGTTTGATTGGCCTTTCACCCCTAACCACAGGTCATCCCCCAACTTTTCAACGTTGGTGGGTTCGGCCCTCCACGCGGTCTTACCCGCGCTTCAGCCTGCCCATGGCTAGATCACTCCGCTTCGGGTCTAGAGCATGCGACTAAAAACGCCCTATTCAGACTCGCTTTCGCTACGGCTCCCCCACACGGGTTAACCTCGCCACATGCCACTAACTCGCAGGCTCATTCTTCAAAAGGCACGCCGTCACCCCGCAAGGCTCCGACGGATTGTAGGCGAACGGTTTCAGGTACTATTTCACTCCCCTCCCGGGGTACTTTTCACCATTCCCTCACGGTACTTGTCCGCTATCGGTCACCAGGAAGTATTTAGGCTTACCAGGTGGTCCTGGCAGATTCACGGCAGATTTCAGGAGTCCGCCGCTACTCGGGAACACCCACAGAAG
>NZ_JNZR01000069.1:0-5391 GCF_000717585.1 Micromonospora globosa | reverse complement strand
TGCGGAATCCCCACCCGGCCCAACATGTCCACCGCCCGCGTCCGCGCCTCCCGCCGACCGGCCCTCGGATGATGCACCCGGTACGCCTCAGCGATCTGCTTCCCCACCGAGTAGTAGGGGTGCAACGCCGACAACGGATCCTGGAAGACCATCGCCATGTCCCGGCCCCGCAGCCGCCGCACCTCCTCCTCACCCAACCCGACGAGCTGACGCCCACCCACCGAGATCTCCCCGGAGATGGTCGTGCGCCTAGCGTTGTGCAAACCGAGGATCGCCAGCGACGTCACGCTCTTACCGGAACCGGACTCACCCACGATCCCGAGCGTGCGACCCCGCTCCACGGCGAACGACACACCATCCACGGCCCGCACCACACCGTCCTCGGTGTCGAACCGCACCCGCAGATCCCTGACCCGCAGGTACGGGCCCTCGCCGCGACGCGGCGCCGGAAGCTCCACCATGTCCGTCTCCTCCCGTCAGCTCAGCCGGACCCGTGGGTCGATCACCGCGTACAGCACGTCGACGACGATGTTGGCGACCACGATGAACACCGCCGCCAGCAGCACCGTCGCCATCACCACCGGCAGGTTGAGGAACTGCACCGCCTCCACTGTCGCCTTGCCGAGACCCTGGAGGCCGAAGATCGTCTCGGTGATGAAGGTGCCGCCGAGGCTGGTGCCGATGTCCAGCCCGGCGATCGTGACGATCGGTGTGATCGCCGCCCGCAGCGCGTGCCGGGTGTGCACCTTCCGGGCGGGCAGCCCCTTCGCCCGGGCGGTGCGGACGAAGTCCTCCGACAGCGTCTCCACCATCTGCGCCCGGGACAGCCGGGCGTACAACGCCGAGTTGAGGAAGCCGAGCGTCATCCAGGGCAGAATCAGCCCGGCCGCCCAGCGGAACGGGTTCTCGGTCAGCGGGGTGTAGCTGGGGAACGGCAGCAGCCCGGTGGAGTAGACGAGCAGGTAGAGCAGGATCAGCCCGAAGAAGTAGACCTGCATCGACGCCCCGGCCAGTGTGACGCCGATCGCGGCGCGGTCGAACGCCGTACCCCGGCGTAGTGCCGACACCATGCCGAGCGAGATGCCGAGGCCGAGCCAGAGCACGGCGCCGCCGAGGACGATGCTGAACGTCACCGGGGCGCGCTGGGCGACGATCTCGGTGACGGGCTGGTTGTTGCGGAATGAGTAGCCGAGGCAGGGTGCCGGGCAGTCCTGCCGGAAGTCGCCCTCGCCGTAGGTACGGCCGGCGAAGACGCCGCTGACGAAGTCGGCGTACTGCCGGGGCAGCGGCTGGTCGATGCCGAGGCGGCGCTCGACCTGGGCGATGTCCTCGGCCGTGCAGTTCTTGCCGCACATCACCTTCGCCGGGCTGCTCGGCACCGCGAAGAAGAGACCGAACGTGACCAGGCTGATGACGACCAGGGTCAGGGCGGCGACGAGCAGCCGCCGTACGACGAAACGGAGCACGGGAGCACCTCCCCCGGGTGGGCGCGGGGGCGGCCGCCGTGGCAGCCGCCCTCCGCGCGGCTGTCACTTCTTCACGTAGATGCCGTTGAGCGAGATGATCCCGAACGCGTCGCTGAGGAAGGCGTTGCCGACCTTCGAGCCGTGCAGCTCGTAGGTGGCGTCGTAGTAGCAGGGCACCACCGGGGCGTACTTGTCCATGATCATGCGGTCGAGCGCCATCCAGCCGGCGTCCTGCTCGGCGGCCGGCAGGTCGCGGACCCGGTCGATCTCCGCGCTGACCGACGGTTCATTGAGGTACGACAGGTTCTGGTTGCCCTCGGCCACGATCTCCCGTCCGTCGTAGACCGGCGGGATCACAGTCGAGCCGGTGGGCCAGTCCGAGCCCCAGCCGGTGAGGTAGAGGTCGTACGGGTTGTCCTTGCGGCCGACCTCGTCGTAGTAGCTGCTGTTGTCGATCGGCTTCATCACGATGTCGAATCCCATGTCGGTGAGGTTCTTGCGCAGCGCCTCGGCCTGCTGGGTGCGCAGTTCCAGGTTGGAGTGGGCGAGCACCAGCTTCGGCCGCTTGCCGGCGAGCAGCTCGGCGGTCTTGGCCTTGTCGCCGGTGACCGGGGCGTTGTACAGGTCGTACGGGACGAATCCGGCGGTGGTGGGCGACATGAGCGTGGTGGCGGGTGAGCCGGCGGCCTGCCCGCCGAGCACCTTGAGCAGGGCGTCCTTGTCGACGGCGTAGTTCAGCGCCCGCCGGACGCTCAGGTCGGTGACCCGCTGGGTGTTGATGCTCAGCACCCAGTTGTACTGCGTCGGGCCGCGTACCACGCGGTCGGAGACGCCGGATCCGGTGGTGCGGGGCAGCACCGACGGCGGCACGTCCGACCAGCTCAGCGCCGCCTGGTCGGCCGGCCCGTCGGCGACCAGGCGCTCGGCGATCTGGGCCTGCTCCAGGCCGAACGTCATCCGGATCGCGTCCGGGTACGCGTTGCGGATCGGGTCGGTCGCCGGATCCCAGTTCGGGTTGCGTTCCAGCTCCAGCGACACGTCGCGCTGGTAGGTCTTCACCCGGTACGGTCCGGACGAGAACGGCCGCAGGTCGTAGTTCGCGCGGGTGTCCTTCGCGGCGGGCACGGGCGCGCTGGTCGGCAGCGCCGCCGCGTACGGCAGGTCGCAGTGCGGCTGCGGGAAGGTGAACCGGATGGTCCGGTCGTCGGGTGTGGCGACGCCGTCGGGCACCGGCTTGCCCCCGTCGTACGGTCCCTTGTAGGTGGCGTTGTACGCCCCGCCCGGGTAGAGCCACTGCTGGATGTAGTGCGGGCCCTCGTTGAGGTTCGCCGCGAACGACCGGGCGATGCCGTGGGCGACGTCCTTGCTGGACACGGGCGTGCCGTCCTCGTACTTCACGCCGTCGCGCAGGGTGAACTCCCAGACCTTGCAGTCGCCGTTCACGTCCTTGCCGGGGTTGGTGGCCAGGTCGCCGACGAGCAGCAGCTTGCCGCTGCCGTCCTCCTTGTAGCCGTTGAGCGCGCGGTACAGCAGCCCACCGGCGACCTGCTGCACGTTGACGTAGTTGCGGGCCGGGTCGAGGTGCTCGAAGTCGGCCGGCTGCATCACGGTGAGGGTGCCGCCGCGGGTCGCCCCGTCGACGTCCTTCGCCGGGCCCTGGTTGTCGGCGGCCTCGTACGAGATCGATCCGCTCTGGGTCTTGGTCTTCTGGTCGTCGCCGCCGCCGTCGTCGGTGGTGGGGCTGCAGCCGGCGGCGGCCAGCGCCGCCGCGGCGAGGACACCTGTCAGTGTCCGGGTTCGTGCGCGCACGGTGTGCTCCTTCCTGCCCGGCGGCCCCCGCCGGCCGGGCACTGATGGCCGTGGGACTACCGGGTGGAGCGGGGGTCCAGCGAGTCGCGCAGCGCGTCGCCGAGCAGGTTGAACGCCAGGACCAGCAGGAAGACCGTCAACCCGGGGAACAGGGTGTACCAGGGGTCGCTCGCGACGTAGCCGATGCTGTTGAAGATCATGCGGCCCAGGTCGGGCGTGGGTTCGGTGACGCCGATGTTGACGAACGCCAGCGCCGCCTCGATGGCGATGAACTGCGGCACCATCAGCGAGACGGTGACCAGGATCGGCGCCCAGATGTTTGGCAGCAGCTGCCGCAGCAGGATGTGCGTGGTGCCGGCGCCGGCCGCACGGGCCGCCTCGACGAACTCCCGCTCGCGCAGCGAGATCACCTGCCCGCGGACCAGCCGCGCGGTGTACGTCCAGCTGAACAGGCCGAAGGTCGCGACGATCAGGGCCACCCGGAAGGCCGGCGACGGCGCCTCCCGGTCGGAGTAGAAGCGGTCCTGGAGGATCGGGATGACCGCGAGCGCGAAGATGAGGAACGGGAACGCCAGCGTGAGGTCGATCAGCCAGTTGACGACGCTGTCCAGCCAGCCTCTGGCCCACCCGGCCAGCACCCCGACAGCGACACCGATGCCGGATGCCAGCAGGGCCGAGGTGAACGCGATGAACAGGGACGTCCGCAGGCCGTAGACCAGTTGCATCAGGATGTCCCGGCCGCTGCCGGGTTCGAGCCCTAGCCAATGGTCGGAGCTGATTCCGCCGGCGTACCCGATCGGCATTCCGAAATCGTTGAGGCGGTCCACGAACTTGTCGGTCGGGTCGATTCCGGTGAGCCGTCCCAGCAGAGGCGCGCCGAGCGCCACCAGGGCGGCGACGGCGAGCGTGACGGCGCTGGCCTTGGCCGTACGGTCGCGTTTGAGCCGTAGCCAGGCGAGCCGGCCGGGCGACCGGCCGACGAATTCGCCGGGCTGGCCGGCGGGGCCGGGAACGGCCTCGACATCGGGGCCGGGAGCGGCCGGTGGGTGCGACAGTTCGCTCATGAGCAGTCCTCCCGACGGGGACGAAAACGCCCTGCCACCCGACGGTAATGCGCTATGAGGTGCTCAAAAGAATCGTTCCGGTAACGGCCGTTCCGGTTGCCGTGCATTGACAACGATCCGGCGTACGGAATGCATCGGCGCAATAACGGCCCGATTCGGTTGTCAGCCTTTCAGGTGGCCGTACCGCCAATTCGGAATGCGCTCCCGCGAGGCACTCGGGCGGTTGTCAGCCGTTCGGGCATTCCCGTGCGCCGATGTAACACCGGACCGGCGGCGGGGTCGACTGGCGTAACACTTCGTGACTCTTCGCGTTCACACCGTCCACCTAGGGTTCTCGGCGGTCCGGTTCGCACGACGTGCCGGGCCGTCCACCGGCCCTCACCCGGGGCCCCGACGGAAGGACCACCCATGCCCTTCGCCCGACGTACCGCCGCTCTGGCCCTGGCCGCCGCGCTCGGCGGCCTCGCCGCGCCGGCCTCTCCCGCGCAGGCCGCACCGCGCCCCGGCCCGGAGACCCCCTCGGTGCTGCTGCTCACCGTCGACGACGGCGCCGGCCTGCGCGCCACGGTGCTGACCTGCGGGCCCACCGGTGGCCTGCACCCCGATCCGATCACCGCCTGCCGGCTCGTCGCCCGCGTCGACGGCGACCTGGACGCGCTCGACGTGGACGGTGCGCCGTGCACCTCGCAGTACGACCCGGTCGTCGCGCGTGCCGTGGGCATCTGGCAGGACCGCCCGGTCTCCTACACCCGGACGTTCGGCAACGCCTGCCTGATGCAGCGCACCACCGCCTCCCTCTTCACCTTCTGACCCCGCCTCACCTTGTCGCGTTGATCATGAGGTTGGCGGCGGTTCCGGTCCGTTTTGTCGCCGTCAACTTCATGATCGACGGGGTGGGTCGGGAGGTGGGTGGGGTGGGTGCGGAGAATGGGGGCGGGGTGTTCGGAGGGGAGACTGTGCGGGTGGACGGGCCGGTGGCGGGCGGGGGCGGCGGTCGGGAGTTGCGGGCGGACTGCTCGCGCTGCGCCGGGGTGTGCTGCGTCGCTCCCGCG
>NZ_JNZR01000068.1:0-5525 GCF_000717585.1 Micromonospora globosa | reverse complement strand
CATCCGCCGACGACGCCACCAAGCCCAAGCCATGACCAGCCACTACACCCGACAAGCCCTCACCGAGCCGTGATCACAATCCCCGGCTGGAGTACTAGCAACGGAAGCTGCTTCCGCTATTACTCAGATAGGCGTCGGAAACCCAGCCATTCCAGGTGCCGGACCCATTCCCGTACCTGACGTAACTCCACGAGGTGATGCCGCTGACAGAGTCCCCGTAGTCGAAACACTCCAGGGTGACCCAGTGCGAGTTCGGAACTCGTTTGATCAATCCACAGCTTGTATGCGGCCCAGTCCGCATGGCAAGCCCGGTCGAACCAGCACCCACGACTTGCTCACTCCCGGGATCCTTGTCTGAGTGGCCGTGGCTGCAGCTCGCAGCAGCCGGCGTCCCACTAATCGCCACAGCACCACCCGCAGCGGCTAGCACCAATGCCATTTGCACCGCCAGCACAGCCGACCGACTGCGGCGCCAATGAGGAATGGACACTGAACCTCCCCGTGATCCGACGCACCACGTCCGGCGCGATCATGGAGAGGAGCCTAGCAGAGGAGGTTCTGACAATCAAGATCCTGGATATCTAGTCGATTATGGCTGGCGGCAGATGGAAGGATCACCCTATTCGATGACCGAGCCTAGTAGCGACTTCCGCCAGTCGTCCATCAAGACCCAGCGTGCGGTGCCCCAATACCCGCTATCCACACCCCTTAGCAAAAGCGCGAAGCTGACGCGCCAAGAGCCCTCCGATCCACTCAGCCCACTAGTGCAGGCATTGCACAGATCAGTGCGTTCCAAATAGGGCATTCGTCAAGTCCGCCCGCAGGTCCTCCGGGTCCTCCAGGCCGACCGAAACCCGCAGTAGCCCGCCGCACGGCTTGGCGTCGCCCTCGACCGGCCGGTGGGTGAGCGAGGCCGGGTGCTGGATCAGCGTGTCGACGCCGCCGAGCGACACGGCGTGCGTGATCAACTCGCAGGCGCCGGCGACCTCGGCCGCGGCGGGCGCGCCGCCGCGTACCTCGAAGGCGAGCAGGCTGCCGGTGCCGGACATCTGGCGGCCGACCAGTCCGGCCGGGTCGTGCAGCGACGGGTGGTGGACGCGCTCGACGGCGGGGTGCCCGGCGAGCCAGGCGGCGAGCTTCTCCGCGCCGGCCTGCTGGGCGCGGACGCGCAGCGGGAGGGTCTGGATGCCGCGGTGCAGCAGATAGGCGCCGAGCGGGTGCAGGACGGCGCCGGTGACGGCGCGGACCTGGCGCAGCCGGGCGGCCCACTCGGGTCCGCAGGCGACGACGCCGGCGAGGACGTCGCCGTGGCCGCCGATGCTCTTGGTGGCGCTGTGCAGCACGAGCGCGGCGCCGTGGCGGGAGGGCTGCTGGAGCACCGGGGTGGCGACGGTGTTGTCGACGAGCAGCGGGACGTCACCGGCGGCGTCGGCGAGCGCGGCGATGTCGACCAGGTCGAGGCTGGGGTTGGCAGGCGTCTCGACCACGACCAGGGCGGTGTCGGGGCGGATCGCGGCGGCCACGTCGGCGGTGGTGGCCCAGGTGACAGCGGTGCCGAGCAGGCCGGTGGCGAGGACGTGGTCGGTGCCGCCGTAGAGGGGGCGGACGGCGACGACGTGACGCTTGCCGTCGCGGGTGGCGGCGAGCAGGGTGGCGGTGAGCGCGGCCATGCCGCTGGCGAACGCGACGGCCTCGGCGGTGCCTTCGAGCTCAGCGAGGGCGGTCTCGAACCGGGCCACAGTGGGGTTCCAGAGGCGCTGGTAGACGGCGCTGCCGCCGGCCGGGAGGGTGCCGCCGGTGGCGAGTGTCTCGTAGTCGTCACCGCCGCCGGCCACCGAGGGCAGCGGGTTGGTGGTGGACAGGTCGATCGGCGGGACGTGGACGCCGAGCCCGGCGAGGTCGGCGCGCCCGGCGTGTACGGCTGCGGTGTCCACGGAAGTCATGCCGGAAGCGTCGAACATGACGACGGCTAGAGGCAATAGCAGCGAACAAGATTCTGGCAATCACGCTTTCGCCCGGCTGTGATTCGGTGAAAGATGGTCGCATGCCTGCCGCACCGAATGATGTACGGCCGTTCGCCGGCCTGGACGACACCGACCGCGCGATCCTCAGCGAGCTGGCGGCCGACGGCCGACTGCCGAACAACGCGCTGGCCGAGCGGGTCGGGGTGGCGCCGTCGACGTGCCTGACGCGTACCCGGGCGCTGCGCGAGTGCGGGGCGATCCGCGGGTTCCACGCCGAGGTGGACCCGGCGGCGGTGGGCCTGCCGTTGCAGGCGCTGGTGTCGGTGCGGCTGACCGCGCACGAGCGGGCCGCTGTTGACGCGTTCCGCGCCCGGTCGGTACGGCTGCCCGGCGTGGTGTCGGTGTTCCACGTGGCGGGCGCTGAGGACTACGTGCTGCACGTGCGCGCCGCCTCCGGCGACGCGCTGCGGGACTTCGTCCTGGATCATCTGGCTGTCGATCCGGCGGTGCAGCACACGCAGACCAGCCTGATCTTCGAGCAGGCCCGCGGTATGGGGTAACGCACCCGGCGGAACAATTCCGGCACGTCACGGGTTGCACCTGCCTGTGATCGACGTACCCATGTCTGTTCTTGATCTTGCCCCGGTGGCGGCGACCGGCAACGCCGGTGAGGCGCTGCGGTACACCACGGAGCTGGCCCGCCGCACCGAGGAGCTGGGCTACCGCCGGTTCTGGGTGGCCGAGCACCACAACATGCCCGCCATCGCGAGTTCCGCCCCGGCGGTGCTGCTCGCGCACCTGGCGGCGAACACCAGCACGATCCGGCTCGGCTCGGGCGGGGTGATGCTGCCCAACCACGCGCCGCTGGTGGTGGCCGAGCAGTTCGGCACGCTGGAGGCGCTGCACCCGGGCCGGATCGACCTGGGCATCGGCCGGGCGCCGGGCACCGACCAGGTGACCGCGCTGGCGCTGCGCCGCACCATGGAGGGCCTGTCCGCGGAGCACTTCCCGCGCGAGCTGGCCGACCTGATGAACTACTTCTCCGGCGCCGAGCCGGGCCCGATCACCGCGACGCCGGGCCGCGGCCAGTCGCCGCAGGTGTGGCTGCTCGGGTCCAGCGGGTTCAGCGCGCAGCTGGCCGGTCTGCTCGGGCTGCCGTTCTCGTTCGCGCACCACTTCAGCTCGCAGAACACGATCCCGGCGTTGCAGCTCTACCGGCAGAACTTCCGGCCGTCGCAGTGGCTGGACCGGCCGTACGCGATGGTGGCTGTCAACGCGGTCTGCGCGGAGACCGACGAGCGGGCCGAGTGGCTGGCCGGGCCGTCCGGGCTGTCGTTCCTGAAGCTGCGGTCGGGGCGGCCGGAGCCGCTCGTCACGCCGGAGGAGGCGGCGGCGTACCCGTACTCGGAGTTCGAGCGGGAGTTCGTCGCCCAGCGCCGCGACGGCCAGGCGACCGGTTCGCCGGAGACGGTGGCCCGGCAGCTCGGTGAGTTGCTGGAGCGCACCGGCGCGGACGAGCTGATGCTCACCACGATGGTGTACGACGTGGCGGACCGGGTCCGCTCGTTCGAGCTGATCGCCGAGAAGGTGGCGGGCGGGCTGCGCCGGGAGGGCTGAAACACGCTCTTCATAGCGACGTCACCGCACCGTCGCGTGGGACGCATAACTTTGTCCCCGGTGGTGGTACGGCATTCCCGGTCGGGACGGGTCGGGAATGCTGCGGTGTGGTGCACCGGGTCGCCGGCGGAGCGGATTCCGCGGCCGGCGACCCGGTGCCTGCCGTTTCAGCGCAGGTAGATGTTCGGCGCGGGCGGGGTGCTCATGCCGTCGCCCAGGAAGTAGCCGGGGTGCGGCGGCTGGTTGTAGGCGGTGTTCTGCCAGGCCACCGCCACCCGGTACTGCGGGTCGTGCATCAGTGTCGGCAGGCGCAGCCCGGTGGTCACAGGCGTGCTGTAGATCCGTAGCGCGGTGCTGTCGGAGGTGCGCCAGACGACCTCCTCGCGCCAGTCGCCGAGCAGGTCCGCGGAGAGCGCCGGGGTGGACTTGGTGCCGTTGTTCGAGGCGACGCCGCTGCCGGTGAGCAGCCGGGTGTCGCCGCCGGTGCCGTACTTGTCGATCTTCGTGGCGTCGAGCAGTTCCCGGACCGGGTCGCCGTCCCACCAGATCAGGAAGTTCGCCGACGACGGTTTGCGCCCGACGTTCTGGCCCCGGGTGTTCAGCAGCCCGTCGACAGCCGACGACCAGGACTCGGCACCCGGGCTGCCCGCCCAGACGTCGCCGGAGACGCCGCGGCCGTTGTCGCCGCTCGGCGCCGTCTGCCAGATGATCTGCCCGGTACGCGCGTCGGCCATCCAGGAGCTGGGCTTGCTGCCGTCCTCGTCGACCTTGAACACCTCCAGGCCCGCGCGGGAGGGGTCGAGGTCGCCGACGTGCAGGGCGTCGCCGTGGCCGTTGCCGGTGGAGTACAGCAGCCGGCCGTTGTCGTCGATGGTGGCGGCGCCGTACACGATCTCCTGGCGGCCGTCGTTGTCCACGTCGGCCACGGAGAGCTGGTGGTTGCCCTGGCCGGCGGCGGCGCCGTTGCCGGAGGCGTTCGAGTCGAACGTCCAGCGCTTGCGCAGCGTGCCGTCGCGGAAGTCCCAGGCCGCGACGACGGCCCTGGTGTAGTAGCCGCGCGCCATGATCAGCGAGGGGCGCTGCCCGTCCAGGTACGCGGTGCCGGCGAGGAACCGGTCGACCCGGTTGCCGTACGAGTCGCCCCAGGACGAGACGGTGCCGCGCGGCGGGTCGTAGTCGACAGTGGACAGCGCCGCGCCGGTGCGGCCGTCGAACATGGTCAGGTACTCCGGTCCGGCGAGCACGTAGCCGCTGGAGTTGCGGTGGTCGGCCGAGCCGTTGCCGATCACCTGGCCGGTGCCGGAGCGGGTGCCGTCGGCGGTCTTCACGGCCACCTCGGCGTCCCCGTCGCCGTCGTAGTCGTACACCTGGAACTGGGTGTAGTGGGCGCCGGCGCGGATGTTACGGCCGAGGTCGATGCGCCACAGCCGGGTGCCGGTGAGCGTGTACGCGTCGACGTAGACGTTGCCGGTGTAGCCGGACTGCGAGTTGTCCTTGGCGTTCGACGGATCCCACTTGAGCACGAACTCGTAGCGGCCGTCGCCGTCGAGGTCACCGACGCTCGCGTCGTTCGCCGCGTAGCTGTACCCCTCCCCGGACGGGGTGGTGCCGCCGGGCGGCGGCTGGATCGGCACGTCCAGGTAACCGTTGGCGAACTGGAGCGCCGGGGCGGACGCCGCCTGCTCGGCGCCGTTCACCACGGCCCGCACGGTGTACGCCGATCCGGCCGCCGCGCCGCTGTCCAGGTACGTGGTGGCGCCGGTGATCGGACTGCCGTTGACCTTGGTGCCACCCCGGTAGAGGTTGAACGAGACCCCCGTCGTCTCGGTGCCGAGCAGCCGCCAGGAGACCAGGTTCCCGCTGCCGGAGCGGACGCTGATCAGGCCCCGGTCGAGGTCCTCCATCTGCTTGGCGCCGGCTGGCGGGGTGGTGGGCGGCGGGGTC
>NZ_JNZR01000067.1:0-6037 GCF_000717585.1 Micromonospora globosa | reverse complement strand
ACACACCAACCACCAGGCCCCACAACCGCGGAACCCCCAGCCGGGGCATTTCGTTCAACCACCCGCCGCTCTCGCGCCGGGCACTTTTACTACGTTACCTCACCGTCTCTGCCGTGTCAAACCGTGTGTCCCGGTCTGTCATGCTTCGTACGGGTCGGCGCCGCTGAGCACGCGCAGCAGTCACCCGCTGCGATGATCATCGGATTTGGCAGGCCGGCCGCTGCGGTTTCCCGCAAGCTCGCCCGGTGCCCTGCCGGTCGACAACCTTACCCGGTCGGTTCCGCTGCGCCAAATCCGCCCTGCGGCGTTTCGGCGGGCCTCGCCCGGACCGCGTCCTCGCAAGGCCGAAAGCCTCGGTCGGACCCGGTGCCAGCCCTGTTCGGTGCTCCCGGGCTTTCGTCCCGTTTGCCCCGTTCCGCGCTGGCAGAGAGAAAGTTACGCGTCTGCGGGTTTGAACGTCAAATCGAGGGGTAGCGGCGCGCGTCACACCCGTCCACAGGCGCCCGCGATCAAGGAGTTCGCGTCACGAACGACGTCCCCAGCGGACACAAACTCCTTGATCACCGGGGCGACGGCGGGGCGGAGGGCGAGGAGGGAGACGGGCGGCGGGCGGCCCGGTAGGCGCGGATGCCCAGGACTCCCACAGTCGTGCCGATGGCCAGGGAGGCGGCGATCAGCAGGGCGTGCACCCACAGGAAGCCGGTCGGGCTGCCCTCGCCGACGACGCCGGCCGACCAGGCGCGCTCGTCGTTCCAGATGGCGACCGCGAACCTCGGCCAGATCGCCCACGTCCAGACGCCGACGGCGACCAGGAACAGCGACCAACCACGTGACAGGACCATGGTCGGCCAGTATGCCAGCGCGCCGTCCGCCCAGGTCAGGCCAGCGGTCGGCGCAGCAGGCGTTTCCGTTCCCGCCGCCGGGGCACTGTTCTGTCGAGCCGATTCGACGGAGGTGCCACCGATGCAGCCGTTCAACCCGTGGACCTGGCGGGATCCGTCCGCCCTGGCCGGAGGGTACGACCAGACCCGGCCCGGAGACGTGCCGGAACAGCGCGCCGGCGAGGCGGACGACGGCCTGGACGCCCCCGGCCCGGGTACGCCGATCGACCTCACCGGCTACCGGGTGGAGGCAACGGACGGGCGGATCGGCTCCATCGACGAGGCGAGCGAGGACGCGGACGCGCGGTACCTGGTGGTGGACACCGGTCCGTGGATCTTCGGCAAGAAGGTGCTGCTGCCGGCCGGCACGGTGGCGCAGGTCGACCACCTGGACCGCGTCGTGCACGTGGACCGCACCCGGGAGCAGGTGAAGGAGTCGCCGGCGTTCGACAGGGACCACTTCGCGCACCCCGAGTACCGGGATCGGGTCGGCAGCTACTACACGGAGAGCTATCGACAGCAGTAAGCGCGGCAGGAGGCAGCGGCGCAGGCCGGTGAACGGTTACCGTGTCAGTCATGGTCCGGCCGCGCAGCTGCCTCCCGGAGACCCGCAGCGGTCTCCCGGGCCACGCTGTCGACGGCCGGGAGCAGATCCTCGACGTACTCCGTGCCGGCGGACTCCGTTTCCGCGCCGGCGGGCGATGGCGGCGCTCGTTCTGACGAGCCCGCTCCACCGACCTGGGTGACACCCGGGTCGCGTCTCCCCGCCAGCGAACGGCACGAAAGGCGTACGACCATGTCCTCTGCACGCATGCTCACCGGTGACCGCCCGACCGGGCGGCTGCACCTCGGCCACTACGTGGGCAGCATCGCCAACCGGGTGCGGCTGCACCAGCGCTACGAGAGCTTCTTCATCATCGCCGACCTGCACATGCTCACCACCCGCAACAGCCGCGCGGACATCGAGCAGGTCGCCCACAACGCCCGCGAGATGGTCACCGACATCCTCGCCGCCGGGGTGGAGCCGGAACGGGCGACGTTCTACCTCCAGTCCGCGATCCCCGAGGTCGGCGACCTGAACACGCTGTTCCAGAACCTCATCACTGTGCCCCGGCTGGAACGGGTGCCGTCGTTGAAGGAGATGACCCGGGACGCCGGCAAGGACGAGATGCCGTACGGCCTGCTCGGCTACCCGGTGCTCCAGGCCGCCGACATCCTCTGCGTCAAGGGCCAGGTCGTGCCGGTCGGAAAGGACAACGCCGCGCACGTCGAGGTGACCCGGGAGATCGCCCGCCGGTTCAACCACCTCTACGGCGAGGTCTTCCCGGTGCCCGACATGCTCATGTCGGAGACGCCCACGCTGGTCGGGACGGACGGCGCCGGGAAGATGAGCAAGAGCAAGGGGAACGCGATCGCGCTCTCCGACGACGCGGCGACGGTGCGCCGCAAGGTGATGGGGATGTACACCGACCCGAATCGGGTCCGCGCCGACGTGCCCGGCACCGTCGAGGGGAACCCGGTCTTCGAGTACCACGACATCTTCAATCCGGACCGGGCGCAGGTGGCCGACCTCAAGGCCCGCTACCGGGCCGGCCGGGTCGGTGATGTGGAGGTCAAGGAGGCGCTGGCGACGGCGCTCAACCGGTTCCTGGACCCGATCCGGGAGCGCCGGGCCCGCTTCGAGGCGCAGCCCGGCCTGGTCGACGAGCTGATCGTCACCGGCACTGAGCGGACCCGCGAGCAGGTGCGCCGCACGCTCGTCGAGGTCCGCCGGGCGATGGGCCTGAGCAGCGCGTACACCCAGGTGCGGCGCAGGGCCGAGCGCTACCGCAAGGCCGTCGCCACCTCGGCCTGACCACGAGCCGGTCCGGGGTACGCGCTTGCGCCGACCCCGGACCGGCCGGTTACGCTGCCGACATGGCCAGCTCGCACGCGTACCCGATGACGTCCTCCGACGTCCGGCTCGGCGCGCTGCGACGCCGGCGGTCCCGCGACCGCCTGCGCTGAGCCTTCCCCTCCTGCGACCGGCGGATCGAGCCGCCGGTCGTCATCGATCGTCCTCGCTCCGCCGCCGCGTTCCCGTCAGGTGATCCGCGCGGCGGATCCACAGCGAGATCGGCGTACTCATGGATCTTGAAAGGTTGCTCACCGACCGGCTGGCGCCGGCGTTCGCGGCGGTGGCCGGCGTGCCGGTGGACCCGGCCGTGCGGCGCTCGCAGCACGCGGACTTCCAGTCCGACGCGGCGTTGGGCCTGGCCCGGCGGCTCGGCCGGCCGCCGCGGGAGATCGCCGCGGAGGTACGGGAGCGCGCCGCGCTGGCCGACGTCTGCGCGGCGGTCGAGGTGTCCGGTCCGGGTTTCCTGAACCTGACGGTGGCCGGGCACGCGCTCGGCGGGCTGGTGTCCGCGCTGGCCGCCGACCCGCGGCTCGGCGTGCCAGTGGTGGCCGAGCCGGAGACGGTGGTGGTCGACTACTCGGGGCCGAACGTGGCGAAGGAGATGCACGTCGGGCACCTGCGGTCGACTGTGATCGGGGACGCGGCGGCGCGGACGCTGGAGTGGCTCGGGCACCGGGTGCTGCGCGCCAACCACCTCGGTGACTGGGGCACACCGTTCGGCATGCTGATCGAGCACCTGCTCGACCTGGGCGAGGCCGGTGCGGCGCAGGAGCTGTCCATGGGTGACCTGGACGGGTTCTACAAGGCGGCGCGGGAGAAGTTCGACGACGACGAGGCGTTCCGGGAGCGGTCGCGGCAGCGGGTGGTGGCGTTGCAGGGCGGTGACCCGGCGACGCTGCGGCTGTGGCGGTTGCTGGTGACCCAGTCGGAGGGCTACTTCCTGACCGTGTACGACCTGCTCGACGTGACCCTGACCGGCGACGACTTCCGGGGCGAGAGCAGCTACCACGACCAGCTCGCGCCGACTGTCGAGGAGTTGGACCGGCTCGGGCTGCTGCGGCGCAGCGACGGCGCGGACTGCGTGTTCCCGCCCGGGTCGGTGGGCCGTGACGGCGAGCCGTTGCCGCTGATCGTGCGCAAGTCCGACGGCGGGTACGGCTACCCGGCCACCGATCTGGCCGCGCTGCGGCACCGGACCGGCGCGCTCGGCGCGACCCGGCTGCTCTACGTGGTCGGGCTTCCGCAGCGGCGGCACTTCGAGATGGTGTTCGCGGTCGCCGCGCAGGCCGGCTGGCTCACCGCACCGGCGCGGGCCGAGCACGTCGGGTTCGGCTCGATCCTCGGCCCGGACGGGCGGATGCTGCGCAGCCGGGCCGGCGGGTCGGTGAAGCTGGCCGGGCTGCTCACCGAGGCGGTCCAGCGGGCCACCGCGCTGGCCCGGGAGCGCAATCCGGAGCTGGGCGAGTCGGAGGCCGCCGAGGTGGGGCGCGCGGTGGGCGTCGGCGCGATCAAGTACGCCGACCTGTCCGGGGACCGGCACAAGGACTACGTGCTGGACTGGGAGCGGATGCTGTCGCTGGACGGGAACACCGCGCCGTACCTCCAGTACGCGTACTCCCGGGTCCGGTCGATCTTCCGGCGGGCCGGCGCGGCGGCGCGGCCGGACGCGGAGGTCTCGCTCGCCGAGCCGGCCGAGCGGGCGCTCGCCATGGAGCTGGTCGGCTTCGCCGCGGTGGTCGAGGAGGTGGCGGGTGGGTTGGAGTTCCACCGGCTGACCGCCTACCTGCACCGGCTGGCGGTCGCGTTCAGCGCGTTCTACGAGCGCTGCCCGGTGCTGCGGGCCGAGGGGCCAGTGCGGGAGAGCCGGCTCGTGTTGTGCGACCTGACCGGGCGGGTGCTGCGGCAGGGCCTGAACCTGCTCGGCATCCGTACCCCGGAACGGCTGTGAGGCCGAGGGGTCACCGGCAATCCATGCAGCGGCTAGCGTGACGCATCGATCGAACGCAAGGGAGGCGACCATGGCGGATCGGCGCGCGGTACTCGCACCGGGACAGGGCTACGACACCCGGGGACCGCTCTTCGTCTACATCGGGGAGGCGCTGCGCCGGCTCGGTTTCGAGGTGCACGAGGTGACCTGGCGGTCGCTGGGCGAGCTGCGGCTCGACAGCGCGCCGGAGTGGGTCGCCGAGCAGCTGGATCCGGTTCTCGACGCCGGGGTGGATCTGCTCGTGGGCAAGTCGCTCGGCAGTTTCGCCGCGCCGCTCGCCGCCGACCGGGGCATCCCGGCGGTGTGGCTGACGCCGCTGCTGACCGACCCCGCGGTACGGGAGCCGCTGGGCCGGGCCACCGCGCCATTCCTGCTGGCCGGCGGCACCGGCGACCGGTTCTGGGACGGTGCGGTGGCGCGCCGGCTGACCCCGTACGTGGTGGAGGTCGCCGACGCCGACCACTCGATGATGGTGCCCGGGCCGCTGGCGGCCTCGGCCGAGGCGCTCGGGCGGGTCTGCACGGCGGTGGAGGAGTTCGCCGCCGGCCGCTGACGGGTCAGCGGCGACTCCGCCGCGTCCACACCACCGCCACCACTGCCGCGATGAGCGGCAGTAGGCAGCAGAGCGTCAGGACGAACAGGTGCCACGGCTTGATCGCTCCCATGGGGCGAACGATAGGCGTCGCTGTCCACAGCCGCTACGCGGAGGCTCGGGCGGCCTTGCCGTCCAGCCACAGCGTGTCGCTGTCGTCGCGGTGGGAGCCGGTGGAGCCGACGTGCTTGGCGCTGATCCTCGGCCCGTTCTTGATCACGTGAATCAGAGCCATCGCGTGTCCCCGGCCGAGGCCGTACTCGTCCTTCAGCCAGGCCACGATCACGCCCGCCTTGACGTCGGCCGCGTCGTAGCCGCGCTCCTTGGCCTCGTCGACCAGGACGCGCGGGGTCTTGCCGGTCTTGTCCTCGATCGCGTCGAGGTACGCCTGGAAGGACATCTGCCCAACCCTTCGCTCGGGAGGTGGTGACGACCTCCACACTCCCGGGCGGGACGGTGCCGATCAACGACTGACCGGGCCACCGTCGTTGCCTCCAGGGCAACGATCGCCGTCGGGCGAGAGGCCGGAGAGCCCGGCCCGCGTGGTCGCGGGGCCGGGCTCTCCGGATCTCGGGGTACGCGCTCAGCGCTGGAGGGTGAGTAGTCCGGGTCGGTAGGGCAGGAGGCCGTAGTCGCCGCCGGAGTTGGGGGAGCGGCCTTGGTAGAGCAGTTGGAGGTTG
>NZ_JNZR01000066.1:0-6624 GCF_000717585.1 Micromonospora globosa | reverse complement strand
AGCGAGATCGCCGCCCGGGTCGGTGTCTCCCAGATGCACGTGTCCCGGCTGCTCGCCCGCGCCCTGACCAAGCTGCGCGGCCAGCTCACCGAGGCCTGAGCAGAGCAGTGTGGGCTGCGCCCGCGCCCTTCACCGATCAGGGCCGATCGGCGCGGCGTCCGCCCCGGCGGGCCAGGTCAGGTAGAGCAGGGCCGTGTCATCGCTGTGCCGGCCGTCGTCGCTGCGTCTGATCTTGTCGAGCAGGGCGGTGAGAAAGTCGCCCGGTTCCGTGACGGTGCTCAGCGTGGCGGCGAGTTCTATGAAGCGTTCCTCGCCGAGGCGGGTCCCGTCCTCGCTGAACCCCTCGTAGACGCCGTCGGTGTACAGCAGCAGACCTGCGCCCGCCGGGAGCGTGACGACCGACTCCTGCCAGCGACCTCGCCCGGGGAACATACCCAGCCCGAGATGGTGGCGGATCGGCGCGGGGTCGGCCGAGCCGGGCGTGATCACCAGTGGCGCGGGGTGACCGGCGCTCACGATGATCACCTGCGAGCGGTCTGGGACGACGCGGATGGTGCAGGCGGTCGCGAACATCGACTCACGTGGCCGCTCGGCGACGAGCACCTGTTCCAGCAGCCGCATCCGGGCGGCCTTCTCCACCCCGGCCAGGGTGAGGGTGCGCCACCCGACGCGTAGGCCGACGCCGATGGCTGCCTCATCCGGACCGTTGCCGCAGACGTCACCGATGACGGCGTGGAGCGTGTGATCCTCGTCCTGCACCAGGTCGAAGAAGTCACCGCCGAGCAGTGACCGTCCCCGTCCCGGCACGTATCTGCTGACGACCGCCAGCGCGGGGTCGGTGACCAGTGGCGTAGGGAGCAGGCCGCGTTGCAGCCGCGTGTTCTCGCTGGCCTGCATCCGGCTGTCGCGTAGCTGCCGCTCCGTCACCACGGCCCGTCGGCGCTGAATGGCGTACTGGATCGTGCGGCCCAGGAGCGCGCCGTCGATGTGACCCTTGACCAGGTAGTCCTGTGCTCCGGCGGCGACAGCCGCCGTTCTGGTGGCCGCGTCGTCCAGGCCGGTGAGCACCACCACTGCCGCGTCCGGCCATCGGTGCAGCACCCGGCCGAGCGCCTCCAGCCCCTGGCAGTCGGGCAGGTGCAGGTCGAGCAGCACGCAGTCCGGCGTCGTCGGCGCGGCCGCGGCCTCTTTCAGGCTGCTCGCCTGGGTGAACCGGTTGCTGATTCCGCTGTCGCTCAGCAGCTCCCGGGTGAGCAACGCATCACCGGGGTCATCCTCGATGAGAAGGACCGCCGGCTCCGCGGTTGTCGGCGACGACGCCGGATTCGCCAGCCCCGACGGCATGCCGGTGGGCGGCACCGTCGGCAGGTCGGCGTCACTGATCACGACAGATCCTCTCTCCGGCCGCGACCGTCACGCGGACGGTGACGCCGACACGATGCACCATCCACCTGTTGTGTAAACCTGTCGATTATCACCTGCCCGCACGAGCCGGGTAGGACAGCGTCGCCTCGCCCGCCCGTGGGGCGCCTCTCCAGGCCACGGGCCCGCCGGGACGAGTCATCGGTGCGGCCGGTGGCGGTGCGGTGCCGGCCAGGTGAGGCAGGCCGGGCCTCGCGGTGAGGGGCGGTCAGGCGGACCGGTCGAGGGAGATCTCCGCCCAGACCACTTTGCCGGGCTCGCCGTGCGGGGTGGTTCTCGTGCCCCAGTTGCGCGCCATCGCGTCGACGATCAGCAGGCCACGACCGCCGATGCGGTGCGGGTCCGGCTCGAAGCGACGCAGTGGTCGATCGGAGTCGTCGAAAACCTCGATCCGGATCGCGTCCGACTGCGGGTCAACTCGACCCTGCCCCCGGCACCGGTGTGCCTGATGACGTTGTGCACGAGTTCCGTGATGACGGTGAGCGCGTCGTCGGTGACGTGCGTGGCCTGCCAGCCGACGAGGACCTCCCGGACGGCCCGGCGGACCGGCGCGCTGTCCGCACCACCGCCGAAGGGCATCCGCACTGAGTCCATGCCGATCACCTACCCGCTCGACCGAACCCGTACCGTAGTCGATCACCCTCGCTGAGGTGAACCATCTTATGGGGTGTCGTAACTGGTGCCGGCGCGACGCGGCAGGACGCCGGGGCGTAACGCAGGACGTGGAGATGCGCCGCTGTCGGCCTACGACTGCGCGGCCCGGATGTGGTGACGGCCCATCGGTAGCATCAGCGGCTTGCCGGAGACCGGATCGGGATGACCTGGCTGTCCAGGCCGAAGACGGCGCGGACGCAGTCCTCGGTCAGCACATCGGTCGGCGCACCTGCTGCGTGCAGGCCGCCGTCGGCGAGGGCGATGAGGTGATCTGCGTAGCGGGCCGCCATGTTCAGATCGTGCAGGACCATCACGATCGTGCTGCCGCGAGTGAGGTTCAGGTCGGTGAGCAGGTCCAACACCTCGACCTGGTGGCTGACGTCGAGAAAGGTGGTCGGCTCGTCGAGTAGCAGCAGTTCGGTCTGCTGGGCCAGCGCCATGGCGATCCACACCCGTTGACGCTGCCCCCCGGAGAGCTCGTCGATCGACCGGTCGGCCAGGTCGGCGATGTGGGTGGCGTCGAGGGCGGCGGCCACCGCCCGGTCGTCGTCCCTGCTCCATCGTGACAGCAGGCGTTGGTGCGGGTTGCGGCCCCGGCCGACCAGGTCGGCCACGGTGATGCCCTCGGGCGCGATCGGTGACTGGGGGAGCAGGCCGAGCGTTCGGGCCAGCTCCTTGGCCGGCATCCTGTGTACTTCGCGGCCGTCCAGCATGACGTGGCCGGTTCGCGGGGCGAGTAGCCGCGACATCGACCGCAGCAGCGTCGATTCCCCGCACGCGTTGGCACCGACGATCGCGGTGATCCGGCCGGGCGGGACGAGCAGATCGAGTGATTCGATGACGACGCGGCCGCCCTAGCCGACGGTCAGTTTCTCGACCGTCAGTGAATGGTCGGTGGTCACAGCGAGCCTCCCGCGCGGTTCGTGCGGACGAGCAGATAGATGAGGTACGGGGCGCCGAGAACGCCGGTGATCACACCCACCGGCGCGAGACGCCGAAGCGTTCGGCGACCTCCGTCACGGACAGGCCAGCTTCAACTTCCAGACTGCGCGATAGCGCTGCCCGGTCACACTCAACTCCACCAGCACTCGGCGGAGTGTCACCCATCAAGTGAAGCCACCGTGCAACGCATCAACCGGAGTCGGACAGACGTGCCGACGTGCCGACGTGCCGACGACGTGCCAACGACGTGCCGACGATGTCCCGACAACGATGTCCCGACGTGTGATCCGACAGCTGATGTGCGACGCGGTTCTGCCAGGTGATGTGCGACGGGTGGTCTAGGAAACTGAGGTAGCGATCCGCGGTCGCTGGCCTTTGATGCTACGGACTGGCTGGTTGGTCGTGCGTCGGATGACCTTGGTGTCGTCGTCGGTGAGTTCGATGGCCAGGGTCGTTTCGGACACGGTCACGGTGACGGTCTGGTGGCGATGCAGCCGGCCGAGGGCGACTTTCTGGCCGGCGACCATGATGATCCCGCTGTTGGAAGCCCTGCGTTGCACCCGAACGGGTTCGATGGAGGGTCGTGGTGGTGGTCCTGCCGGTCGGGCTCCACGGAGCCGCTTCATCTGTTCCGGGCTGAGTGGGTTGGCGCGGGTGCGGAGCAGTTCGCGGGTGTCGAGGTCGTAGAACATGAGGGTGGTCGGTTCGATGCGGATGCCGACGCGGCGGCCGGCGAGGATTTCTGCGGCTAGGACGATGTGTTGGCCCAGGGAGACGCCGCCGCCTCGGTTGACGCAGCGTTCGACCTCGATGGCGTCGCCGTCCTCGATCGGTGGCAGGGGTGCGGGGCCGGCTGGGGCGGCGCCCTGGCGAACGAGGGCGGCCAGGTCGTTGACGCTTAGGTGGGACCGGACGGTTTTGATGCGGATGCCGGCGATGAGGACGTGGATCAGGTCGCAGTCGGCCCAGATCCTGGCCACCATGCCGGCGCGGTAGGTGCCCATCCAGAACTGGCGTTGGCACACCATCAGGTTGCCTGATGCCGGGACGACCCGGTCGAACTCCACGGGCCCACCCGGCTCCACCGCCGTCTCCTGGGCCTCGACCGGTGGTGCGTCGGCTGCCACCGGTTGGACCTCGGTGGAGGGGATGGGGTCCAGGGTGGGTGGCAGCCACAGGTCAACCAGTGCCCGCTGCTGGGCCGGGATCGGAGCGAACCGGTCAGCCGGCGTGACCGGCGTTCTCACATCGAGGGCCTGGTGGGGTCGGTCGGTGTTGTAGTGCAGCACGTATGCGTCCACCGCGGCCTGGGCTTCCCGGAGGCTGGTGAACGCCTCGGCGGTGTCGAGGAAGTCGGGGCGGACGGTGCCGTGGAACCGTTCGACCTTGCCGTTCTGGTTCGGTGAGGCGGGCGCGGTGAGCCGGTGCGTGATGCCGTTGTGGCGGCAGATCTTGTCGAACAGCACCTCACCGGTGCGGGGCCGGTACTTGCCGAACCGGTCGGTGAACTGCTTGCCGTTGTCGGTGATGATCTCCTCCGGGACCCCGAACCGGGCCAGGGCTTCGGCCAGGGCCAGACACACCGCCCGGCCGGTGGCCCTCTCGACCACCTTGGCGATCACGCAATACCGGGAGTGGTCGTCGACGGCGGTGACGAGCTTCGCCTCCCGCAGCACACCGGTGGCCGGGTTGACCAGCTGCACTCCACCGACGATGTCCATCTGCCACAACTGCATCGGGGCAGGCCGTTCCCACCGCTTATACGAGTCCTTCGGCCGTTTCCGAGGTCGAACCCGCAGCAGACCCTGCCGCTGCAGAATCCGATCGATCGTCCGCTCCGACGGCACCACCAGATCCTCGACCACCCACGGGCCCGTCTTCCGCAGCATCTCCAGACGGATCCGCCGCGATCCCCATCGAGGATGCTCCCGACGCATCTCCGCCACCGCGACCTCGACCGCCTCCGCGACCTGACCGGGACACGAGTGAGGCCGGTGCGACCGGTCGGCCAGCCCGGCCAACTGCTCCGTCAGATACCGGCCCACCCACCGATGCACCGTCGACCGGTGCACCCCGAGACTGGCGGCCACCTCCATCACATCCGACCCGGCCAACACCGCACGGACCGCGTCCAACCGCTGCTCGACAACCGACAAGACAACCAGCGCCAATCCCGGCCTCCCCGAGTCCCGACGCCCCGCGGAGACGTCGGGCCCAGAGTGCCGAAACGGACCACTGTCGCAGATCACCTGGCCGACGCGTGTCGCACATCAGCCGACGGAGGACAAACGATGTCCCGACGAGGCTGTTCAAAGTTTCTGTACGTCTTCAAGGCGGCCCGCAACGGGCCGCACGCGCCGCCGCCTGGGCGCGCGCCGGCCGCTGCCGCTGTCGCTCTGCGGCCGTCACGCCTGACGCCCGGCGGCTGGCGCGGACAGCGGGGAGCCCCGGAGCCGCCACAGACGGGATAGCGGGGAGAGTGGTGGAGGTTCTCGCCAGCAGCCGGCCGCGCCGCGCCTGAGCAGCGCGGCGAAGGGAGGGCGCGTCGGGTCCGCGCGGCAAGCTCCAAGCTTGGGGGCGGTGTCCGCGCGAAGGCATGTCGGTCGTCCAGGAGCCGGCTTCGCAGCCGTGCAGGGTCAGGTCAACTGCTCACCTGGGAGGGGGAGGGGTGGCCGCTGGTGGTCAGCTCCGACCCCGGAAGCCGGGTCCGTGCCGGGCAAGGTTGGGTCAACTGCGCCACTGTGGCGATGTCCGCCGGGGGCGCGGTCCGTGACACGAGAGCCGACTCAGTCTGTTCCGACAGCGTCCGTACGCGCGTCAAGGCCCGCTTGACGTGGCGGGCCGGGCGGCGGCCCGCTCCCCAGGAGGGGCGGGTCGATGGCAGACAGGGATGGCTCATTCATCCTTCTCGGCCTCTCGTTCGACATGCGCAAATTTACACCCTTCCTGCTGGCTTGCCTGCCGCGTTTTGGTGGTTTCTGAACGGGTAGGCCGTGGCGGCTCGCCAGCGAGGTCAGGAGGAGCACATGGCGATTAATACGACGCGTGACCTGTTCATCTATGAGCTAGGCATACTAGGTGAAATGGAGATATCCGGGCGGCGGGTTCTCGACTTCTTGGCCCATCGAGTTAGTGACGATCTCGGGCAGATCGTACGGCGCAAGCAGCAGGAATGTATGCAGTGGAATCACAACATCAACTCCTGCGCCAAGGCATTCGGCACCTCCCCGCTTTCAACCCGGTCCGACACTGTTGAAGGCATGTATGGGCGATTTGAAAGCTTCGTACGCACAAACCCCTCAGTCGACCTCGTTGATCAATTCGCAGTCGATACTCTGATTCGGTTCCTATACCTCACCATTGCGGCACACAAGACCCTTTTTGATTGGGCGATTATTATGGGTGAGGCCCAGTGTGTGCAGTATCTACACGCCAACCTCGTCCAGAAGCAGGAGAGTGCGGCTGAAATTGAACGGTACGGCCACGAATTGGGCGTACGACTCCTAATACTCCAGCCGGGGATTGTGATCACGGCTCGGTGAGGGCTTGTCGGGTGTAGTGGCTGGTCATGGCTTGGGCTTGGTGGCGTCGTCGGCGGATGGACCA
>NZ_JNZR01000065.1:0-18301 GCF_000717585.1 Micromonospora globosa | reverse complement strand
TGGTGAGGGGCAGGTGGTGGTGGCGGATGTGCGGTGGGATCGGTTTGTGCCGTCGTTCACGGCGTTGCGTCCGTCGCGTCTGTTCACCGACATCCCCGAAGCACAGCCCGCACAGGCCGAGGAGGCGCCGAAGGGCGAGGACCGCGGCGCGGCGTCGGCGCTGCGCGAGCGGCTCGCCGCCGCCTCCGGGTCGGAGCGCGACCGCATCCTGCTCGACCTGGTCCGCGGCACCGCCGCGGCGGTGCTGGGACACGCCACGCCGAGCGGGATCAGGCCCGCCCGCGGCTTCCTCGAACTGGGCTTCGACTCGCTCACCGCAGTCGAGCTGCGCAACCGGCTGACCGCCGCAACGGGCATCGGACTGCCCGCCACCCTCGTCTTCGACCATCCCACCCCGAACGCGCTCGCCGGTCACCTGCGGGCCGAGTTGGCGCCCGAGCAGCCGGCGTTGCCGATCGTGGCCGAGATCGAACGCCTCGACAAGCTCCTCGGCGGGCTGCCGGGCGACCAGGTCGACGACGCGGTCGTCGGTCGGCTGGAGGACCTGCTGACCCGGTGGCGGGGCCGACCCGCCGCCACCGCATCGGCGCCGGCCGCCGCAGAGGAGTTGGAGTCGGCCAGCCGGGACGAGCTCTTCGACATCATCCAGCGGGAGTTCGGCAAGTCCTGAGCGGACACTGCCCGACCCCGGGCGGGACGGGCCGGGGAAAGGGACACCCGACGGTGCCGGACGCCTGACCGGCGCCGTCGGGCAGGCGCGGCTGCCTAGGGGTCCACGTATCCCGTCTAGGGGTGTGCCGGTGCGGGCCCGGCTCCGTAGGGTCGGAGCACGCCAGGCCGTCTCGCCCTGCCCACCGGCAGCCGAGCGGTACGGATGTGGGTGCGTGCGGTACCCCGGATGGACGGGAGGTCCGCATGGCCGGATCCGGCTTGCCTCAACTGCTCGCCATCAGCGACCTGCACGTGGTGCACGCGGAGAACAAGGCCATCGTCGAGCGGCTGCGGCCGGAGCGCGACGGCGACTGGCTCGTCGTCGCCGGCGACGTCGGGGAGTTCGTCGGCGACATCGAGTGGGCGCTGGGACTCCTCAGCCGCCGCTTCGCCAAGGTCATCTGGGCCCCCGGCAACCACGAGCTGTGGACTCCCCGCGAGGACCCGATCCAGCTGCGGGGGGACGCGCGCTACCAGCACCTGGTGCAACTGTGCCGGGGGCTCGGGGTCGTCACCCCGGAGGACCCGTACCCCGTCTGGGACCAGCAGGGCGACGACCCGGTCCTGATCGCGCCGCTGTTCCTGCTCTACGACTACACCTTCCGGCCCCCGGGGACGTACACGAAGGAGCAGGCCCTGGCACGGGCCCACGAGGTCGGCGTGGTCTGCACCGATGAGATCCTGCTGCATCCGGACCCGTACCCGACGCGGGACGCCTGGTGCCGGGCGCGGCTGGCCCTGACGGAGCGGCGGCTGACCGCCGAGCGCGGCGGGCTGCCCACCGTCCTGGTCAACCACTTCCCGCTCGTGCGCGAGCCCACCCGGATCCTGCGGTACCCCGAGTTCGCCCAGTGGTGCGGCACCGAGGCCACGGCCGGCTGGCACGTCCGCTTCGACGCCCGCGTCGCCGTCTACGGCCACCTGCACATCCCGCGCACCACCTGGTACGACGGGGTCCGGTTCGAAGAGGTCTCGGTCGGCTACCCACGGGAGTGGCGCCGCCGCTCGACGCCTCCCGGCCGACTGCGCCGCATCCTGCCGTCGGCCGCCGGGCAGCCCGCCTGAGCGGCCCTCGCGGCGCTGGTCACCGCCGCTCGCCGGGCCTGCCGCGACGCCGCTCGCGGGCTGGTCGATCAGGGGTTCTCTAGGGGTTGGGCGGGCGTTTGGCGCTCAGTACCGTCCAGTCACGGTGGCGGGCATGTGTCGGCGGACCTGTCCGGCGTGGCGGGCGCCTGAGCAGGCACGACAACCGGAATCAGGAACAGGTGTGGGGTCCGTGAGCCGAACGGCCGCGTCTCCGCCCACCTGTGCACGAAGCCGGCCGTCGGCGGTGGTGTGGTCAACGAATCGGCAGATTCCGATCGATAGCAAGCTCTGGGCGGGTGGGTCATGGCGGACGAAGACAAGCTCCTCGAACACCTGAAGTGGGTGACCTCCGAGCTCCGCCTGGCGCGTCGGCGCCTGACCGAGCTGGAGGACGAGGACGCCGAGCCGATCGCGATCGTCGGCATGGCCTGCCGTTTCCCCGGCGGCGTCGCCTCACCGGAGGATCTCTGGGACCTCGTCGCCGGCGGGGTGGACGCCACCGGCACGTTCCCCGACGACCGGGGCTGGGACCTCGACGGGCTCTACGACCCCGACCCCGACCACCCCGGCACCACGTACAGCAACCGGGGCGGCTTCCTGCGCGACGCCGGCCTGTTCGACCCGACCCTGTTCGGGATCTCGCCGCGCGAGGCGCTGGCCATGGACCCGCAGCAGCGGCTCCTGCTCGAGGTGACCTGGGAGGTCTTCGAGCGGGCCGGCATCGACGCCGCGTCGGTGCGGGGCAGCCGTACGGGGGTGTTCGTCGGCACCGCGGGGCAGGACTACACGTCCGTGCTGCGGCAACTGCCCGAGGGCACGGAGGGCTACGTCCTCACCGGCACTGCCGCGAGCGTCATGTCCGGCCGGCTGGCGTACTCCTTCGGGCTGGAGGGGCCGGCCGTCACCATCGACACCGCCTGCTCCTCGTCGCTGGTCGCCCTGCACCTCGCCGGTCAGGCCCTGCGCGACGGCGAGTGCTCCCTCGCCGTGGCCGGCGGCGTCACAGTGCTGGCCACGCCGGGTGCGTTCGTCGAGTTCTCCCGCCAGCGGGGGCTCGCCTCCGACGGGCGGTGCAAGGCGTTCTCCGCCGACGCCGACGGGACCGGCTGGTCCGAGGGCGTCGCCATGCTGCTCGTCGAGAAGCTCTCCGACGCCCGGCGCAACGGGCACCCCGTCCTGGCGGTGATCCGGGGCAGCGCCGTCAACCAGGACGGCGCCAGCAGCGGGCTGACCGCCCCCAACGGTCCCTCGCAGCAGCGGGTCATCCGGCAGGCGCTGGAGAACGCCCGGCTCAGCCCGTCCGACGTGGACGCCGTCGAGGCGCACGGCACGGGCACCCGGCTCGGCGACCCGATCGAGGCACAGGCGCTGCTGGCCACGTACGGGCAGAGCCGCACCGCCGACCGCCCGCTGTGGCTGGGCTCGCTGAAGTCGAACATCGGCCACCCTCAGGCCGCGGCCGGCGCCGGCGGCGTCATCAAGATGGTGATGGCGATGCGGCACGGCGTGCTGCCGCCCACCCTGCACGTGGACCGGCCCTCACCGCACATCGACTGGTCGACCGGCGCGGTGGCCCTGCTCGACGAGGCGCGCCCGTGGGCCGGCGGCGAGCACGTCCGCAGGGCCGGCGTGTCGTCCTTCGGCATGAGCGGCACGAACGCCCACCTGATTCTGGAGCAGGCGCCGGCCCCCGACCCGGCCGGCGACGACGCCACCTGGTCCCGTCGTCCCACCGTCGTGCCCGTGCTGCTCTCCGCCGCGCAGCCGGCCGCGCTCGCCGCCCAGGCCGACCGGTGGGTCCGCCGGCTGACCGGCGACGAGCGACAGCGCCCGCTCGACGTGGCCTTCTCCTCGGCGGTGGCCCGCACGACGCTCGACCGGTGCGCGGTGCTGCTCGCCGGGGACCGCACGGGTCTGCTGGCGGGCCTGCGGTCCCTGGCGGCCGGCGAGCCGTCGGGCATCGTGGTCGCCGGCCAGGCCGGGGACCGGGGTCCGCTGGCGGTGCTCTTCTCCGGCCAGGGCGCGCAGCGCGCCGGCATGGGCCGTGAGCTGTACGCCGAGTTCCCCGTCTTCGCCGTCGCCCTCGACGAGGCGTGCGGGCACCTCGACCGGGTTCTGCCGCGCCCGCTCAAGGAGGTGCTGTTCGCACCGGAGGGCTCCGCCGAGGCGGAGCTGCTGGACCAGACCGCGTTCACCCAGGCCGGACTCTTCGCCGTCGAGGTGGCGCTGTTCCGGCTGGTCGAGTCCATGGGCGTCGCGCCGGACTACGTGGGCGGGCACTCGATCGGGGAGATCGCCGCCGCGCACGTGGCCGGGGTGCTGTCGCTCCAGGACGCCTGCCTGCTGGTGGCGGCGCGGGGCCGGCTGATGCAGGCGCTGCCGTCCGGCGGGGGCATGCTCGCCGTGGCCGCCGACGAGGCGGCCGTGGCGGAGTCGATCGCCGGGCTGACCGACCGGGTCGGCATCGCCGCCGTCAACGGCCCGGCCTCCGTCGTGGTCTCCGGCGCCGTCGACGCCCTCGACGAGGTCGAGCGCGTCTGGCGGGACCGGGGCGCGCGTACCCGCCGGCTGACCGTCAGCCACGCGTTCCACAGCCCGCTGATGGAGCCGGTGCTGGAGCGCTTCCGCGGCATCGTCGAGCGGCTGACCTTCGCCGCGCCCACGCTGCCGATGGTGTCGAACGTGACAGGTGCGCTCGCCGACGCCGACGAGATCCGCACCCCGGACTACTGGGTTCGCCACGTCCGCGAGGCGGTCCGCTACGCCGACGGGCTCGCCGCGCTGCGCGACGCCGGGGTCGACACGTTCCTGGAGGTCGGGCCGCGGAGCGTACTGACCGCGATGACGGCCGACGCGCTGCCCGGCGACGACGTGCTCGCCGTCGCCGCCCAGCGCCCGGACCGGCCCGAGACGCAGGCGCTGCTGCACGCCCTCGCCGAGCTGCACGTGCACGGGGTGCCGGTGTCCTGGCGGGAGTGGTTCGCCGACACCGGCGCCGCCCAGGTCGACCTGCCCACGTACGCCTTCCAGCGGGAGCGGTTCTGGCCCGAGGTGCTGCCGTGGCGGGTCGGCGACGTGTCGGGCGCCGGCCTCGGCGTCGCGGGGCACCCGCTGCTCGGCGCGGCGGTGCGGCTCGCCGGCGACGACGAGGTGGTGCTGACCGGCCGGCTGTCGACGTCGACGCACCAGTGGCTGGCCGACCACGTGATCGCCGGCGCCGTGGTGGTGCCGGGCACCGCCCTGGTGGAGCTGGCGGTCCGCGCCGGCGACGAGGTCGGCGCGTCGCGGGTACGGGAGCTGACCGTGGCGGCGCCGCTGGTGCTGCCCGCGTCCGGCGCGGTACGCGTCCAGGTGCGCGTCGGCGCGGCCGACGAAGCCGCCGTGCGGACGGTGTCCGTGTACTCCCAGCCCGAGGACGACGAGACCGAGTGGGTGCGGCACGCCGACGGCCTGCTCGAACCGGTGTCGACCGACGAGCCGGGCCTCGGCGAGTGGCCGCCGGCGGGCGCGACCGAGGTGGACCTGACCGGCTGGTATCCGGCACTGGCGGAGCACGGCCTGTCGTACGGGCCGGTGTTCCAGGGCGTACGGCGGGCCTGGACGGCCGACGGCGAGGCGTACGCCGAGGTGGCGCTGCCGGACGGGACGGCCGGCGAGGCGGGCGCGTTCGGGGTGCACCCGGCGCTGCTGGACGCCGCGCTGCACCCGGTGGCGCTGCTGCTCGCGGCCGAGGCCACGGGCGGCCCGCGCGTGCCGTTCGCGTTCGAGGGCGTGCAGGTGCACGCCTCGGGCGCCCCGACGCTGCGGGTGCGGCTGACCCGGGACGGCTCCGGGGTGCGGCTGGTCGCCTGCGACGGCTCGAACGCGCCGGTGGTGTCGGTGGACTCGCTGGTGCTGCGGGAGATGACCGCGACGGCGACCCGGGGCGCCGCCGCCCGCTCGCTGTACGAGGTGACCTGGCAGGCGGAGCAGATCGACGGCGTGGACGACCTCGCGGGCTGGGCGGCGCTGGGCGGTGCCGTCCCGGCCGCGCTGGCGGAGCTGCCGGTCTTCGCGGACGTGGCGACCCTGGCGGCGGCCGGCACCACGGCCCGGCAGGTGCTGCTGCCGGTGCCGACCGGCGACCCCGGCGTCGCCGTGCCGGAGGCCGTACGGACGCTCACCGGCTCCGTCCTGGACATGCTGCGCGCCTGGCTCGCCGCCGACGCGCTGGCGGAGTCGAAGCTCGTGGTGGTGACCCGCGGCGCGGTGGCCGCTGCGGACGACGACCGGGTCGGCGACCTGGCCGCCGCCGCCGTCTGGGGCCTGCTGCGCTCGGCGCAGTCCGAGCACCCGGGGCGGATCGTCCTCGCCGACATCGACGGCGAGCTGACCGCCGCGACCCTCGCCGTGCTGGCCGGGGCGGCGGTCGACCCGTCGGTCTCCGGCGGCCAGCTCGCGGTGCGTGGCGAGCGGACCCTCGTGCCGAGGCTGGCGCGACCCGCGGGCGACGAGCTGACGCCGCCGCCCGGCCCGTGGCACCTCGCCCCCGTCACCGGCGGCACACTGGACGGGATCGCGCCGGTGCCGGCCACGCCCGCCGAGCTGGGCGAGGACCAGGTGCGCATCGCGGTGCGCGCAGCGGGCGTGAACTTCCGTGACGTGCTGATCGGGCTGGGCATGTACCCGGATCCGGCGGCCGTGCTGGGCAGCGAGGGCGCGGGCGTCGTGGTCGAGGTCGGCCCGGGCGTGACCGACCTGGCTCCCGGCGACCGCGTGCTCGGCATGTTCGAACTCGGCTTCAGCCCGCAGGCGGTGGCACACCGGCAGCGGATCGCCAGGATGCCCGCCGACTGGTCCTTCACCCAGGCCGCGTCGGTTCCGCTGGTCTTCCTGACCGCGTACTACGCGCTGCGGGACCTCGCCGGGCTGCGGGCCGGTGAGTCGGTGCTGATCCACAACGGCGCGGGTGGCGTCGGCATGGCCGCGATCCAGCTCGGTGGCCGAGGAGCGGATCGCGTCGTCGCGGACCACCGAGTTCGAGCAGACCTTCGGCGCGGCCACCGGCGGCGCCGGGATGGACGTGGTGCTCGACGCGTTGGCCGGTGAGTTCGTGGATGCGTCGCTGCGGCTGCTGCCGCGCGGCGGCCGGTTCGTGGAGATGGGCAAGGCCGACGTACGCGACCCGGAGGCGGTCGCCGCCGGGCACCCGGGCGTGGTCTACCGCGCGTTCGACCTCAACGAGGCCGGGCACCGGCGCATCGGGGAGATGCTCACCGAGCTGCTCGACCTGTTCGCGCGCGGCGCGCTGCGCCCGCTGCCCGTACGGGCGTGGGACGTGCGTCAGGCCCGGCAGGCGCTGCGGCACGTCAGCCAGGCCCGCCACGTCGGCAAGGTGGTGCTGCGCATCCCCGCGCCCGTGGACCCCGAGGGCACCGTGCTGGTCACCGGCGCAGGGGGCGCTCTCGCCGGCGTGCTCGCCCGGCACCTCGTCGCCACCGGCCAGGCCCGGCACCTGCTGCTGGCCTCCCGCCGCGCACCCGGCCGGGACGACGCGTACGCCACCCTGCTCCGGGAACTGACCGACGCGGGCGCCGACGTCACCGCCGTGGCCGTCGACGTCAGCGACCCCGCCCAGGTCACCGAGCTGGTCGCCGGGATCGACCCGGCGCACCCGCTGACGGCTGTGGTGCACACCGCCGGGGTGATCGCGGACGCGACCATCGGTTCGGCTCGCCGGGGCAGGGCAACTACGCGGCGGCGAACGCGTTCCTCGACGCCCTCGCCGAGTACCGGCGCGAGCAGGGGCTGCCCGCCACCAGCATCGCCTGGGGCATGTGGGCCACCGACAGCACGATGACCGCCCACCTCGACGGCGACGACCAGCAGCGGCTGCGGCGCGTCGGGATGAGCCGGCTCTCCCCGGCCGAGGGCGCCGAACTCTTCGACGCCGCCCTGCCGGCCGCCCGGCCGGTCGTCGTCGCGGCCCGACTCCACGTCACCGGCGAGGCCAGCGGTGTGCCGCCGCTGATGCGGCACCTGCTGCGCGGCGGCGGCCGACGCCGTACCGCTGGCGACCGGCCGACCGCCGGCGCGTCGTGGCGCGACCGGCTCGCCGGCCTCTCCGAGGCCGATGCCCGCCAGGCGCTCGTCGACCTGGTCTGCGGCCAGGCCGCCACGGTGCTGGGGCACGCCTCGGCGCAGTCGGTTCCCGCCGCCCGGGCCTTCAAGGACCTGGGCTTCGACTCGCTGACCTCGGTGGAACTACGCAACCGCCTCGGTGCGGCCACCGGGCTGCGACTGACCGCCACGCTGGCCTTCGACCACCCCACCCCGGCCCGGCTGGCCGAGCACCTGTTCGCGCAGCTCGGCCCGGCCACGGGCACCGGCGCCACCGTCCGTACGGTCGTCACCGCCGACGCCGACGAGCCGATCGCCATCATCGGCATGGCCTGCCGCTACCCCGGCGGCGTCGCCACCCCCGAGCAGCTGTGGCAGCTCGTCACCTCCGGGGCCGACGCCGTCGGTGACTTCCCGGCCGACCGCGGCTGGGACCTCGACCGGCTGTACGGCACCGACGGCGACCAGGCCGGCGGCACCGTCACCCACCAGGGCGGCTTCCTCTACGACGCGGCCGACTTCGACGCCGGCTTCTTCAACATCAGCCCCCGCGAGGCCCTCGCCATGGACCCGCAGCAGCGGCTGCTGCTGGAGACCGCCTGGGAGAGCTTCGAGTACGCCCGCATCGACCCCGCCGCCCTCAGCGGCACCGCCACCGGTGTCTTCGTCGGCGCCGCCTCCTCCGGCTACGCCACCAGCGGACGTGACGACCTGGACGGCCTCGAGGGGCACCTGCTGACCGGCACGGCGGGCAGCGTCGCCTCCGGACGGGTCGCCTACATGTTCGGCCTCGAAGGCCCGGCGGTCACCGTCGACACCGCCTGCTCCTCGTCCCTGGTGGCGCTACACCTCGCCGCCCAGGCGCTGCGCGGCGGCGAGTGCGACATGGCCCTGGCCGGCGGGGTGGCACTCATGGCGCAGCCCGGCATGTTCTCCGAGTTCTCCCGGCAGGGCGGGCTGGCCCCCGACGGGCGGTGCAAGGCGTTCGCCGCCGGCGCGGACGGCACCGGCTGGGCCGAGGGCGTCGGCATGCTGCTCGTGGAGCGCCTCTCCGACGCCCGGCGCAACGGCCACCGGGTGCTCGCGGTGCTGCGCGGCTCCGCGGTCAACTCCGACGGCGCGTCGAACGGGCTGACCGCCCCGAACGGCCCGTCCCAGCAGCGGGTCATCCGCCAGGCCCTGGAGAACGCGCGGCTCGACGCGGCCGACGTGGACGCCGTCGAGGCGCACGGCACCGGCACCGTCCTCGGCGACCCGATCGAGGCGCAGGCGGTGCTGGCCACCTACGGGCAGGACCGCGCCGACGGCGAGCCGCTCTGGCTCGGCTCGATCAAGTCGAACATCGGCCACTCCCAGGCGGCGGCCGGGGTGGCCGGCGTGATCAAGATGGTGCTGGCGATTCGGCACGGCGTGCTGCCGCCGACCCTGCACGTGGACCAGCCCTCGCCCCACGTCGACTGGAGCGCCGGGGCCGTCGCCCTGCTCACCGAGGCCCGGCCGTGGCCCGCCGTCGACCGGCCGCGCCGGGCCGCCGTGTCGTCGTTCGGCATCAGCGGCACCAACGCGCACACCATCATCGAGCAGGCGCCCGACGAGCCGGCCCCGGCGACGGCCGCACCGGCGGGGCACGTTCCCGGCCTGGTCGGGCCCGCCGCCGTACCCCTGCCGGTCTCCGGCAGAAGCCCCCGCGCGCTCCGGGCGCAGGCCGCCCGCCTCGGCGAACGGCTCGCCGGCGACGCCGGCCTCGACCCGCGCGACCTCGGCTTCTCCCTGGCCACCCAGCGGGCGCACCACCCGTACCGGGCGGTCGTCGTGGCCGCCGACCGGGACGACGCGCTCGCCCGCCTGGCCGCCCTCGCCGACGGCGACAGCTCCCCGGCGGGCGCGGACGCCGCGTCGAAGGTCGTCTTCGTCTTCCCCGGCCAGGGCTCCCAGTGGACTTCGATGGCGCTGGACCTGATGGAGACCTCGCCGGTCTTCCGGCAGCGGATGGGCGAGTGCGCCGAGGAACTGTCCCGCCTGGTCGACTGGTCCCTGGAGGACGTGCTGCGGCAGGCGCCCGGCGCGCCACCCCTGGACCGGGTGGACGTGGTCCAGCCCGCGCTCTTCTCCGTCATGGTGTCCCTCGCGCAGCTCTGGCGCTCGTGCGGCGTGGAACCGGCCGCCGTCGTCGGGCACTCGCAGGGGGAACTCGCCGCGGCCTGCGTCGCCGGCGCGTTGACCCTCGCCGAAGCCGCGCGGCTCGTCGTGGCGCGCAGCCGCGGCCTGCTGGCGATCGCGGGTCGCGGCGGCATGGTCTCCGTCCCGCTCCCGGCCGCCGACACCGAGCGGCTCATCGCGCCGTGGCGGGGCAGCCTCTCCGTCGCCGCCCTCAACGGCGTCGCCGTGACCGTGGTCGCGGGCGACTCGGCGTCGGTCGCCGAGCTGCTCGCGCACTGCGCCGAGCGCGACGTCCGCGCCCGCCAGGTCGCCGTCGACTTCGCGGCGCACAGCGGCCACGTCGACCCGATCCGCGACGAGGTGACCGCCGGGTTCGGCACTGTGGACCCCCGCACCAGCACCGTGGCCTTCCACTCCACCGTCACGGGCGAGCCGATCGACACCGCCGGGCTCGACGCCGACTACTGGTACCGCAACCTGCGGGAAACGGTCCGGCTGGCGCCGGTCGTGGACCAGCTGATCGAGCAGGGCTTCCGGACCTTCGTCGAGGTCAGCCCGCACCCCGTACTCAAGATCGCCGTGCAGGACGCGCTCGACCGGGCGGCCGGCGGCGGCGTGGTGGTGGGCTCGCTGCGCCGCGACGAGCACGGACCGCGGCAGCTGCTGGCCAACCTCGGCGAGCTGCACGTCGCCGGTGTGCCCGTCGACTGGTCGCGCGTCTTCGCCGGCTCCGGCGCCACCCCTGTCGACCTGCCCACGTACGCCTTCCAGCGGGACCGGTTCTGGCCGGCGCTGGACCGCTCCGCCACCGGCGACGTGTCGGGCGCGGGGCTGGGCGCGGCCGGGCACGGGCTGCTCGGCGCGGCGGTGCGCCTCGCCGGCGACGACGAGGTCGTGCTGACCGGCCGGCTGTCGGCGTCCACGCACCCGTGGCTGGCCGACCACGTGGTCGGCGGCGCCGTGGTGCTGCCGGGCACGGCCCTGGTCGAGCTCGCGGTGCGCGCCGGCGACGAGGTCGGCACCTCCCGGGTGCGGGAGCTGACCGTCGCCGCGCCGCTGGTGCTGCCGAACCCGGGCGCGGTCCGCGTGCAGGTGCGCGTCGGCGCGGCCGACGGCTCCGGAACCCGGAGCGTGGCGGTGCACTCGCAGCCCGACGGCGACCCCGGGGACTCCTGGACGCGGCACGCCGACGGTCTGCTGGAGCAGGCCACCGACGAGCCGACGCTGGGCTCCTGGCCGCCGGCCGGGGGCACCGAGGTGGACCTCGCCGGCTGGTATCCGGCGCTCGCGGAGCGCGGCCTGGCCTACGGGCCGGCGTTCCGGGGCCTGCGGCGGCTGTGGACCGCCGGCGACGAGGCGTACGCCGAGGTCGCCCTGCCGGACGAGGCGGCCGACGACGCCGCCGGCTTCGCCGTGCACCCGGCGCTGCTGGACGCCGCCCTGCACCCCGTCGGGCTGCTGACGGCCGAGCGCTCCGGCGGACCGCGCGTGCCGTTCGCGTTCGAGGGCGTGCAGGTGCACGCCTCCGGCGCCAGGACGCTGCGGGTACGGCTGACCCGGGCGGGCTCGCGCGTGCGGCTGGTGGCCGGCGACGAGTCCGGCGCGCCCGTGGTGTCAGTCGAGTCGCTCGCCATGCGGGAGATGACCGACGCCACCGGCGCGGAGGCCGCGCAGCGGTCGCTGTTCGAGGTGACGTGGCCGGTCGAGGCGGTCACCCCGGCGCGGGACGTCACCGGCTGGGCGCTGCTCGGCGACGGACCCGCCCCGGCGGGCCTCGCCACGCCGGTGTTCCCGACCGTCGACGAGCTGACCGCGGCGGTCGCGGCCGGCACGGTCGAGGCGCCCCGCGCGCTCGTGGTCCCCGTGCCCGCCGGCACCCCCGGGGGCGACCTGCCCGACGAAGTCCGTACGGCCACCGCTCGTGTCCTGGCCGTGCTGCACCGCTGGCTGGACAGCGAGGCGCTGACCGACACCACGCTCGTGGTGCTGACCCGCGCGGCGGTGGCCGCCACCCCGGCGGACGCGGTGCGGGACCTGCCCGGCGCGGCGGTCTGGGGTCTGCTGCGCTCGGCGCAGTCCGAGCACCCGGGGCGGATCGTCCTCGCCGACGTCGACGGGGACCTCACCCCGGCCACCCTCGCCGTGCTCGCCGCCGTCGCCGAGAACCCCTCGCCGACCGGCGGCCAGGTGGCCGTACGCGGCGACGAGGTGCGCACGCCCCGCCTGGGCCGGCCCGCCGGCCAGGCCGCCGACGAACTCGTCCCGCCGGACGGACTGTGGCGGGTCGGGGCGGTCAGCCCCGGAACCCTCGACGGTGTCGGCATGGTGCCCGCCACCTCCGTCGCCCTGGACGCGGGTCAGGTGCGCATCGCGGTGCGCGCGGCCGGCGTGAACTTCCGTGACGTGCTGATCGGGCTGGGCATGTACCCGGATCCGGCGGCCGTGCTGGGCAGCGAGGGCGCGGGCGTCGTGATCGAGGTCGGCCCGGGCGTGACCGACCTGGTCCCCGGCGACCGCGTGCTCGGCATGTTCGAGCCGGCCTTCGCCCCCGAGGTGATCGCCACCCGCGACCTCGTGGCGAGGATCCCCGCCGGTTGGTCCTTCGCGCAGGCCGCCTCCGTGCCGGTGGTGTTCCTGACCGCGTACTACGCGCTGCGGGACCTGGCCGACCTGCGGGCCGGTGAGTCGGTGCTGATCCACAACGGCGCGGGCGGCGTCGGCATGGCCGCGATCCAGCTCGCCCGGCACTGGGGCGCGACGGTGTACGCCACCGCCAGCCCCGGTGGCCGAGGAGCGGATCGCGTCGTCGCGGACCACCGAGTTCGAGCAGACCTTCGGCGCGGCCACCGGCGGCGCCGGGATGGACGTGGTGCTCGACGCCCTCGCCGGTGGCTTCGTGGACGCGTCGCTGCGGCTGCTGCCGCGCGGCGGCCGGTTCGTGGAGATGGGCAAGGCCGACGTACGCGACCCGGAGGCGGTCGCCGCTGGGCACCCGGGCGTGGTCTACCGCGCGTTCGACCTCAACGAGGCCGGGCACCGGCGCATCGGGGAGATGCTCACCGAACTGCTCGACCTGTTCGCGCGGGGCGCGCTGCGCCCGCTGCCCCTGCGGGCGTGGGACGTACGCCAGGCCCGGCAGGCGCTGCGCCACATGAGTCAGGCCCGCCACATCGGCAAGGTCGTCCTGCGGGTGCCCGCCCCCGCCGACCCGGACGGCACCGTGCTCGTCACCGGCGCCGGCGGCGCCCTCGCCGGCGTGTTCGCCCGGCACCTCGTCGCCACCGGCCAGGCCCGGCACCTGCTGCTGGCCTCCCGCCGTGGCCCCGAGCACTACCGGGAGCTGGTCGACGAGCTGACCCGCGCGGGCGCCCGGGTCACCGCCGGCACCGCCGACGTGACCGACCCCGCGCAGGTGACCCGGCGGCTCGCCGGGGCAGGGCAACTACGCGGCGGCGAACGCGTTCCTCGACGCCCTCGCCGAGTACCGGCGCGAGCAGGGGCTGCCCGCCACCAGCATCGCGTGGGGGCTGTGGGCCACCAGCAGCGCCATGACCGCCCACCTGGGCGGCAGCGCGCACCGCAAGGCGATCCGCGCCACCAGCGCCCCGCTGACCGACCGGCAGGGCGTGGCACTGTACGAGCTGGCGCGACAGCGCGACGCGGCGCACCTCGTCCTCATGAACCTGCCGCCGGCGTCGCGGCCGACCGGCCAGAACGTGCCCAGCCTGCTGCGGGACCTGGTCCGCGCGGGCGGACCGGCCCGGCGCGCGGTGGGGCGCGGCCTCGCGGACACCGCCTCCGTACGGGACCGGCTGGCGACGCTCGGCCCGGCGGAGCGGCGCTCCCACCTGCTCGACCTGGTGGCCACCAGCGTGGCGGCAGTGCTCGGGCACCGCTCGGCCGAGACCGTCGACGCCCAGCGCGCCTTCAAGGAACTGGGCTTCGACTCGCTCACCTCGGTGGAACTGCGCAACCGGCTCTCCGCCGCCACCGGCCTGCGGCTGCCCGCGACCGTGGCGTTCGACTACCCGACCCCCGTGGTGCTCGCCGAGTTCCTGGACCGGGAGCTCGGCGGCGCGGCGACCGTGGACCGGCCCGTGGCGGCCGGCACCGCCGCCGCCCTCGACGAACCGATCGCCATCATCGGCATGGCCTGCCGGTTCCCCGGCGACGTGCAGACCCCCGAGCAGCTGTGGGACGTGGTCACCGCCGGCACCGACGTCATCTCGCCCTTCCCCACCGACCGGGGCTGGAACCTCGACGACCTGCGCGCCGGCGACCAGGACCCGGACGCCGTACCGCGGCAGGGCGGCTTCCTCCACGACGCCGCCCAGTTCGACGCCGCCTTCTTCGGGATCTCCCCCCGCGAGGCCCTGGCGATGGACCCGCAGCAGCGGCTGCTGCTGGAGACCTCCTGGGAGGCATTCGAGCGGGCCGGGATCGACCCCCACTCGGCACGGGGCAGCAGCACCGGCGTCTACGTCGGGCTCATCTACCACGACTACGCCTCCCAGGCCGCGGGCGGCACCGACGACCTGGACGGCCACGTCGGCAACGGCAGCGCGGGCAGCGTCGCCTCCGGCCGCATCTCGTACCTGTTCGGCCTGGAGGGCCCCGCCGTCACCGTCGACACCGCCTGCTCGTCGTCGCTGGTGGCGCTGCACCTGGCCACCCAGGCGCTGCGGCAGGACGAGTGCCGCCTCGCCCTCGCCGGCGGGGTGAGCGTCATGTCCACCCCCGGCATGCTCACCGAGTTCTCCCGGCAGCGCGGCCTGTCGCCCGACGGGCGGTGCAAGGCGTTCGGCGCAGGCGCCGACGGCACCGGCTTCGCCGAGGGCGTCGGCATGCTCCTGCTGGAGCGCCTCTCCGACGCGCAGCGCAACGGCCACCGGGTGCTCGCCGTCGTCCGGGGCAGCGCCGTCAACCAGGACGGCGCCAGCAGCGGCCTGACCGCGCCGAACGGCCCCGCCCAGCAGCGGGTGATCCGGCAGGCGCTCGCCAACGCCCGGCTCGCCACCACCGACGTCGACGCCGTCGAGGCGCACGGCACCGGCACCGCCCTCGGAGACCCGATCGAGGCGCAGGCGCTGCTGGCCACGTACGGGCAGGGCCGACCGCAGGACCATCCACTGTGGCTGGGGTCGGTCAAGTCGAACATCGGCCACGCCCAGGCGGCGGCCGGTGTCGCCGGTGTGATCAAGATGGTGCTGGCCATGCGGCACGGCATCCTGCCGCCGACTCTGCACGCCGAGAAGCCGTCCCCGCACATCGACTGGACGGCCGGGTCGGTCGCCCTTCTCACCGAGGCGCGGCCGTGGCCGGCCGTCGACCGGCCCCGCCGCGCGGCGGTGTCGTCGTTCGGCATCAGCGGCACCAACGCCCACACCATCGTCGAGCAGGCCCCCGAGCCCGCCCCGGCGCAGGCCGCACCCGCCACGGGCGTCCCGGGCGACCTCGTCGCCTGCGTCCTGTCGGCCCGCGACGCCGCCGCCCTGCACGAGCAGGCGCGCCGGCTGCGGACCCTCGTCGACGGCGAGCCGGACCTGACCGTCGCCGACGTCGGCCGGGCGCTCGCCACCGCCCGCAGCGCCTTCGAGCACCGCGCCGTGCTGCTGCCCGGCGACCGCGCCGGACTGCTCGCCGCCCTCGGCGCGCTGGCCGACGACGAGCCCTCGGCCGCCGTCGTGCGGGGAATCGCCCGCAGCGGCCGCACCGCCGTCCGTCGAGGTGGCCCTGTTCCGCCTGGTCGAGTCGTTCGGTGTCGCGCCGGACCTGGTGGCCGGGCACTCCATCGGTGAGATCGCGGCGGCGCACGTGGCGGGTGTGTTCTCCCTGGCCGACGCGTGCGCGCTGGTCGCGGCGCGGGGTCGGCTGATGCAGGCCCTGCCGGCCGGTGGTGGCATGCTCGCCGTCGCCGCCGACGAGGCGGCGGTGGCCGAGTCGATCGTCCCGTTCGCCGACCGGGTCGGCGTCGCCGCCGTCAACGGCCCCACCGCCGTGGTGGTCTCCGGCGCCGCCGAGGCCCTCGACGAGGTGCAGCGGGCCTGGACGGACCGGGGTGTGCGTACGCGCCGGCTCACCGTCAGCCACGCGTTCCACAGCCCGCTCATGGAGCCGATGCTGGCCGAGTTCCGGCAGGTGCTCGACGGGCTGACGTTCCACTGGCCCGTCCTGCCGATCGTGTCGAACCTGACCGGCCGGATCGCGGACCCCGACGAGATCGGCACCCCCGACTACTGGGTCCGCCACCTACGGGAGACCGTCCGGTTCGCCGACGGGGTCGCGAGCCTGCGTGAGCGCAACGTCCGTACGTTCCTCGAACTGGGCCCCGACGCGGTGCTCGCCGGCATGGTGGGCGCCTGCCTGCCGGACGACGACGCGGCGACGGTCGTGGCGACCCTGCGCCCCGGCCGACCCGAGCCGGCGTCGCTGGTCCATGCGCTTGCGGAGCTGTACGCGCACGGCACGCCGGTCACCTGGACCGCGCTCCTGCCGGCCGGAACCCGCCCCGTCGACCTGCCGACGTACCCGTTCCAGCGGCAGCGCTTCTGGCCGGCCGTGGGCCGGCTGCGCGCCGGCGACGTCAGCGGCGCCGGCCTCGGCGTGGCCGAGCACGGGCTGCTCGGCGCTGCCGTGGACCTGGCCGGCGACGACGAGATCGTGCTGACCGGCCGGATCTCCCCGACCACCCACCCCTGGCTGGCCGACCACGTCGTCTCCGGTGTGACGCTGGTCCCGGGCACGGCCCTCGTGGAGCTGGCCGTCCGCGCCGGCGACGAGGCGGACCTGCCGCGGCTGCGGGACCTGACGGTGCTCGTGCCGCTGGTGCTCCCCGAGTCCGGCGCCATACGGATCCAGGTGCGGGTGTCCGCGTCGGAGTCCCCGCAGCGTCCCGTCGCCGTCTACTCCCGCCCCGACGACGATCCCGAGGCGGGCTGGACCCGGCACGCGGAGGGCGTGCTGGAACCGGCCACGGCCGACGAACCGCAGCCGGCCGCCTGGCCGCCCGCCGGCGCCACCGAGGTGGACCTGACCGGCTGGTATCCGGCGCTGCTCGAACACGGCCTGTCGTACGGGCCGGCGTTCCAGGGGCTGCGCCGGGTGTGGACCGGCGAGGACGACGTCTTCGCCGAGGTGGTCCTGCCGGACGACGCGGCGACCGAGGCGGCGCGCTTCGGCGTGCACCCGGCGCTGCTGGACGCCGCCCTGCACCCGATCGGGCTGCTGCCCGGCACCGAGGAGTCGGGCGGGCCGCGCGTACCGTTCGCCTTCGAGGGCGTGCAGGTGCACGCCTCCGGCGCGAGGCTGCTGCGGGTGCGGTTGACCCGCAACGGCTCCGCGGTGCGGCTGACCGCCCGCGACGAGGCGGGCGCGCCGGTGGTGTCGGTGGACTCCCTCGTCCTGCGGGAGCTGACCGGCTTGGCCGCCCCGAGCGCGGCGTCGCGTTCCCTGTTCGAGGTGGCCTGGCAGGCCGAGGAGGCCGACCCGGTCGACGACGCGTCGGGCTGGGCGGTGCTGGGCGGGCCGGCCCTGCCGGGCGTCCCCGGCGGCCCCTCCGCCGAGACGATCCGGCAGCTGCGCGCCGCCATCGACGCCGGCATCGCCCCGCCGCGCCTGCTGCTCTTCACGCCGGCCGCGTCGCCCGCCGACGACGGCGACCCGGCGCGGACCGTCCGCACGGTCACCGCCGACGTGCTGGGCCTGGTGCAGGCGTGGCTGGCCGTCGACGCGCTGGCCGACTCGAAGCTCGCGGTGGTGACCCGGGGCGCGCTGGCCGTCCGCGACGGGGACCGGGTGACCGACCTGGCCGCGGCGGCGGTGTGGGGCCTGCTGCGCTCCGCGCAGTCCGAGCACCCGGGCCGCATCGTCCTGGCCGACGTCGACGACGCGATCGACCCCGGCACGCTGGGCGTCCTGGCCCGCTTCGCCGCGGACCCGGCCGGCGGCCAGTTGGCCGTCCGCTCGGGTGGGGTGTTCGTGCCGCGTCTGGTGAGTGCGGTCGCTGCGGCGTCGGTGGAGACGCCGGTCGTGGGTGACGGTGCGGTGCTGGTGACCGGTGGTACGGGTGCGTTGGGTGCGCTGGTGGCGGAGCATCTGGTGTCGGTGCATGGTGTGCGGTCGCTGGTGCTGGTGTCGCGGCGTGGTCCGGAGGCTGTGGGTGCGGGTGAGTTGTCGGAGCGGTTGTCGGCGTTGGGTGCGTCGGTGCGGGTGGTCGCGTGTGATGTGACGGACCGGGACCAGGTGT
>NZ_JNZR01000064.1:0-10292 GCF_000717585.1 Micromonospora globosa | reverse complement strand
AGGTTGCGGTGGTGGTGGGGACTTCTCGCGAGCGGGGTTGGCGGGTCAAGGAACTGGCGGTCAGTCACGCGTTCCACTCGCGGTTGATGGATCCGATGTCGGATGAGTTCCGGTCGGTGGTGTCCGGGTTGGATTGGCGGGTGCCGCGGGTGCCGGTCGTGTCGAACGTGACGGGCGCGGTGGCGGAGGCGGAGGAACTCACCGACCCGGGCTACTGGGTCCGGCACGTACGCCAGCCCGTGCGGTTCGCCGACGCGGTGCGCACGCTCCACCAGCAGGACGTCGTGCAGTTCCTCGAGATCGGCCCCGACGCCGTACTCACCGCCATGGCGCAGGACTGTGTGGAGGCGGCCGGCGACGTGCGGTACGTCGCCACGATGCGTGCCGGCCATTCCGAGGCCGACACGCTGCGCGCCGCCCTCGCCGAGTGGTACGTCACCGGCGGCCACGTCGACTGGACCGGATACCTCACCGCCCTCGACGGGTCCGGCCCTGAGCGGGCGGCCGGGGCACGTCCCCGCACCATCGCCCTGCCCACGTACGCCTTCGACCATCAGCGCTACTGGCTCAACACCACTACGGGGGCTGAGGCGGCGCCCGGGCTCGGCGTCCGCCCCGTCGACCACACGCTGCTCGACGCCGCCGTACGCGTGGCCGACGACGACGTACGGGTCTTCGGCACCGAACTCTCCGTACTGACACACCCGTGGCTCGCCGAACATGTCGTCTGGGACTCGGTGGTGGTGCCCGGCGCCGCCCTGGTCGAGATGGTCCTGCACGCGGGCGCGCAGGTCGGCTGCGACACCCTCGACGAGCTGACCCTCCAGGCTCCGCTGGCGCTCGCCGAGGACGGCACCAGGGCGGTGCAGGTGAAGCTGGGCGCGGTGGACGAGGACGGTCGCCGGACGGTCACCATCCACTCCCGAGCCGCCGCCGACGCGGATGGCGAGTGGGACCGTCACGCGGCGGGCATCCTCGCCCCGGCCGTACCGCAGCCCGATAGGTCCGATCCGGCGCCGTGGCCGCCCAGCGCCGCCACCGCCGTCGCGGTCGACGGCATCTACACCGAACTGTCCCGTCTGGGCGTCGAGTACGGTCCGCTCTTCCGTGGCCTGCGCGCCGTCTGGCGCACCGACGACGAGTTGTGCGCCGAGGTGGCGGTGCCCGACGGCACCGAGGTCGCCGGCTTCGGCCTGCATCCCGCCCTGCTGGACGCGGCGCTGCACATCGTCGGTCTGCTCGACTCCGACGGGGAGGATGCCTCCGGCGTACGCCTGCCCTTCGCCTGGACCGGCGTCACCCTCTCGGCGGTCGGCGCGACCGCGCTGCGGGTACGCGCCCGGCGCAGCGGCGGCGGCGTGACCCTGACCCTGACCGACCCGGCCGGCGCACCCGTCGCCCGGATAGAGTCCCTGGTCTCTCGCCCCGTCACCGCCGACCAGGTGCGCGCCGGTGACTCCGCCGCCGACTCGCTGTACGCCGTCAGCTGGCAGAGCGTGCGGCCGGGCACCCCGGCGACCGTCCGGGTGGTGCTCCTCGGCGACGCACCGTCCGACCTGTCCGAGATCGCCAGGTACAGGCTCGCCGAGCTGGCGGAGGCGGTCGACTCCGGCCGGATCGACCCCGAACTGGTGCTGCTCGCCGCGTACGCCGACGACGAGCACGCCCCGGTCCCCGCCGCGACGCGCAGCCGGCTCACCGCAGTGCTGACCGCCGTCCAGGGCTGGCTCGCCGACGACCGGCTGGCGGCGCGGCGGCTGGTCGTGCTGACCCGCGGGGCCGTCTCCGCCGGCGACACCTGCCGTGCGGGCGACCTGCCCGGCGCGGCGGTCTGGGGCCTGCTGCGTTCGGCCCAGGCCGAGCACCCCGACCGCTTCGTGCTCGTGGACCTCGACGAGGCGCGGCAGCCGGAGTCCTGCACGGTGGACCTGGTGGCCCGTGCGGTCGCCACCGGCGAACCCCAACTGGCGGTCCGGGACGAGCAGGTCCTGACGCCCCGGCTCGCGCCAGCCGTCCTCGACCCGGCCCCGGCCGCCGGCCTCGACCCCGACGGGACGGTCCTGGTCACCGGAGCCACCGGCGCCCTCGGCGGTCTGCTGGCCCGGCACCTGGTCAGTACGCACAAGGTGCGCCATCTGCTGCTGGTCAGCCGCCGCGGAACCGACGCCCCCGGCGCCGCGGAGCTGCTCGCCGAGCTGACCGCGCTGGGTGCGCAGGCCCGCCTGGTCGCCGCCGACGTGGCGGACCGGGACCGCCTGGCCGCGGTGCTGGACGACGTTCCCGCCGAGCACCCGCTCACCGGCGTGGTGCACGCCGCCGGCGTCCTCGACGACGCGGTGATCTCGGCGCTGACCCCCGGCCGGCTGTCAGCCGTCCTCTCCGCCAAGGCCGACGCCGCCTGGCACCTGCACGAGCTGACCCGATCGCGGCCGCTGGCGATGTTCGTCCTCTTCTCGTCGGTCGCCGGCGTCCTCGGCGGCCCCGGGCAGGGCAACTACGCCGCCGCGAACGCGTTCCTCGACGGCCTCGCCGGGCACCGGCACGCCTCCGGCCTCGCCGCCACGTCCCTGGCCTGGGGCCTCTGGGCCGCGGACAGCGGCATGACGGGCGCACTCGACGCCGCCCAGCGGCAGCGGATGAGCCGCAACGGCCTCAGCCCGCTCGACACCGGCCAGGCGCTGCGCCTCTTCGACGCCGGCCTGCACGGTGGACGCCCTCACCTGGTGCCGGCGCTGCTCGACCTCGCCGCGCTGCGCCGCCAGGCCGACGCCGGCCAGCTCCCGTCGCCGCTGCGCGGCCTGGTCCGGGCCCGGCGGCGCGTCGTCGAGGGCGGCGGCGACGGCGGTCCGTCCTTCGCGCAGCGCCTCGCCGGCACGCCCGAGGCTGAACGCGGCCGGCTGGTGGAGGAACTGGTCAAGGCGCAGGTCATCGAGGTGCTCGGCTACCCGCCGGCCACCGTCGTACCGTCCGGGCAGACGTTCACCGGTCTCGGCTTCGACTCGTTGACGGCCGTGGAGCTGCGCAACCGGCTGACCGCCCTCACCGGCATCCGGCTGCCGGCGAGCCTGATCTTCGACTGCCCCACGCCCGCCGCCCTCGCCGACTTCCTGCTGGTCGACGCCGTCCCGCCGAAGCCCGAACCGGGCCTGCTCGCCGAGCTGGACCGGCTGGAGGCCGCGTTCGCCGCGACCGCGCCGGAAGAGCTGGAGCGGCTGGCCGCCGACGACGAGACGCGTACCGCCGTGGCGGTCCGCCTCCGGACGCTGGTCACCCGGTGGAGCGACGCCACCGCCCGGCCCGACGACGTCAGCCAGGCCCTCGATGACGCCTCGGACGACGAGCTGTTCGACTTCATCGATCAGAAGTTCGGCCGATCCTGAGCACGAGTCCGCCGCTTGCCCCTTAGCGACAGGTGATCAACCCGATGGCGAACGAAGCCAAGCTCCGCGAGTACCTCAAGCGCGTCACCGCTGACCTGCACGAGACCAGCGAACGCCTGCGGGCCGTCGACGAGCAGAACCACGAGCCGATCGCGATCGTGGGGATGGGCTGCCGCTACCCGGGCGGGGTGCGGACTCCGGAGGCGCTGTGGCGGCTGGTCGAGTCCGGCGTCGACGCCGTCACACCCTTCCCGGCGGACCGGGGCTGGGACGTGGAGAACCTCTACGACCCCGACCCGGACGCGCACGGCAAGTCGTACACCCGCGAGGGCGGCTTCCTGCACGACGCCGGCGAGTTCGACGGCGGGTTCTTCGGCATCTCGCCCCGCGAGGCGCTGGCCATGGACCCGCAGCAGCGCCTCCTGCTGGAGGTCGCCTGGGAGACGGTCGAGCGGGCCGGCCTCGCCGTGGACTCGCTCAAGGGCAGCCGCACCGGCGTCTTCACCGGCGTCATGTACCACGACTACGTCTCCCGGCTCAACGGCGTCCCGCAGGAGGTGGAGGCGTTCGTCGGCACGGGCAACCACGGCAGCGTCGTCTCCGGCCGGATCTCGTACACCTTCGGGTTCGAGGGCCCGGCCGTCACCGTCGACACCGCCTGCTCGTCCTCACTGGTGGCGCTGCACCTCGCCGTGCAGGCGCTGCGCTCCGGCGAGTGCACCCTCGCGTTGGCCGGCGGCGTCACCGTCATGTCCAGCCCCGACACGTTCATCGGCTTCAGCCGCCAGCGCGGCCTGTCCCCGGACGGGCGGTGCAAGTCCTTCGCGGCCACCGCCGACGGCACCGGCTGGAGCGAGGGCGCCGGGCTGCTGCTGCTGGAGCGGCTCTCCGACGCCCAGCGCAACGGCCACCGGGTGCTCGCCGTGGTGCGCGGCAGCGCGGTCAACCAGGACGGCGCCTCCAACGGCCTCACCGCGCCGCACGGCCCGTCGCAGCAACGCGTGATCCGCCAGGCCCTCGCCAACGCCCGGCTCGCCCCGGCTGACGTGGACGCCGTCGAGGCCCACGGCACCGGCACCCGCCTCGGCGACCCCATCGAGGCGCAGGCCCTGCTCGCCACGTACGGCCGGGACCGGGCCGACGACCAGCCCCTGTGGCTCGGATCGATCAAGTCGAACCTCGGGCACACCCAGGCCGCCGCCGGCGTCGCCGGCGTCATCAAGATGGTCATGGCGATGCGTCACGGCGTCCTGCCGCGCACCCTGCACGTCGACGAGCCGTCCCCGCACGTCGACTGGTCGGCCGGCGCGGTGAGCCTGCTCCGCGAGCCGCGCCCGTGGCCGAGCGCGACGAGGCCCATGCGCGCCGGCGTCTCCTCGTTCGGCGTCAGTGGCACCAACGCCCACGTCATCGTCGAGGCCGCCCCGCCCGCGCCGCAGCCGGCCACCGACGCCGTCACCGGCCCCGACCCGCTGCCGTGGGTCGTCTCCGCGCGCAGCGCCGCAGCGCTCGGTGCCCAGGCCGACCGGCTGCGCTCCTGGCTCGCCGAGCACCCCGATGCCACGCCGGCCGCCGTGGGCCGGACCCTGGCCACCGGCCGGTCCGTCCTGGAACACCGGGCCGTGCTGCTCGGTGCCGACCGGGACGAGCTGCTCGCCGGGCTCGGCGCGCTGGCCGACGGGATCCCGGCGGCGTCCGTGCGGCGCGGGGTCGCCGGCCCCACCCGCGTCGCGGTGCTCTGCACCGGCCAGGGCGCCCAGCGCGTCGGCATGGGCCAGCGGTTGTACGCCGCCTTCCCGGCCTTCGCCGAGGCCTTCGACGCCGCCTGCGCAGAGCTGGACAAGCACCTCGACCGGCCGCTGCGCGGCGTGCTCGACGGCCCCGCCGACGTTCTCGACCGCACCGGGTACGCCCAGGCGGCGCTCTTCGCCGTCGAGGTCGCCGCCTACCGGCTCGTCGAGTCCTGGGGTGTCGTGCCGGACTTCGTGGCCGGGCACTCGGTCGGCGAGGTGGCCGCCGCGCACATCGCCGGCGTCCTGTCGCTGCCCGACGCCGCCCGCCTGGTGGCCGCCCGGGGCACCCTGATGCAGGCGCTGCCCACCGGTGGCGCCATGGTGTCGATCCGTGCCACCGAGGCGGAGGTGCACGCGCACCTGGCCACCGTCGCCGGGACGGCCGGCGCCCGGCTGGCCGCCGTCAACGGCCCGGAGTCCGTCGTCGTCTCCGGCGACGAGGACGCCGTGCTGGCGGTCGCCGCGCACTTCGCGGCCCTCGGCCGCAGCACCAGGCGGCTGCGGGTCAGCCACGCGTTCCACTCCGCCCGCATGGACCCGATGCTCGACGCGTTCGGCGACGTGCTCGGGCAACTGGCCTTCGCCGCGCCCCGCATCCCCGTGGTCTCCACAGTGACCGGAGCGGTGCTCGACCCCGAAGAGGTGTGCTCCCCGGCGTACTGGCTGCGCAACGTCCGCGACACGGTCCGCTTCGACGCCGCCGTGACCACCCTGCGTGAGCTGGGTGTGGGCGCGTACGTCGAGGTGGGACCGGGCGGGGTGCTCTGCGCGCTCACCCAGGAGATCGTCGGCGCGGACCAGGCGGTCTGCGTCCCCGTGCTGCGCGCCGAGCACGACGAGGCGACGAGCGCCCTGGCCGCCGCGGCCACCCTGTGGACCCGGGGCGTGCCGGTGAACTGGGCGGCCCTGTTCGCCGGCCCGCCCGTGCCGGTCGACCTGCCCACGTACGCGTTCCAGCGCGAACGCTACTGGCTGCTGCCCCTGCCGCAGCCCGCCGACGTGACCGCCGCCGGGCTGACCCCGACCGGCCACCCGCTGCTCGGCGCGGTGTTCCGCTCGGCCGACGGCGACGAGGTGACGCTCACCGGCAGGTTGTCCGTGGAGACCCAGCCCTGGCTGGCCGACCACGCCCTGCGCGACGTCGTGCTCCTGCCCGGCACCGGGTTCGTGGAGCTGGCGCTGCAGGCCGGCGCGGAGGTCGGCGCCGAACGGCTCGCCGAGCTGACCCTCCAGGCGCCGCTGGTGCTGCCCGAGACCGGCGGCGTCGACGTGCAGGTCGCCGCCGAACGCGCCGGTGGCGGAGCGTGGCAGCTCACCGTCCACGCCCGCCGCGCCGGCACCGACGACATCTGGGTGCGACACGCCACCGGCCTGCTCACCCCGGAGCCGGATGAGGACACCGGCACACCGGCGCAGTGGCCGCCGAGCGACGCCACCTCCCTGGACGTGTCGGAACTGACCGGGCGGGCGGCCCGGGCCGGGTTCGCGTACGGCCCGGCCTTCTCCGGGCTGCGCGCCGCCTGGCGGGTCGGCACCGACGTGTACGCCGAGGTGGCGCTGCCCGACCCGGAGGCCGGCGACGCCGGTGGGTACGGGCTGCACCCGGCGCTGCTCGACGCCGCCGTGCAGGCGGTCGGGCTCGGCATCGTCGACCCCGGCGAGGCCCGGATGCCGTTCGCCTGGTCCGACGTGACCCTGTCCGCCCACGGTGCCGACACGCTGCGGGTACGGCTGACCCCCACCGGTGCGGACACGGTGTCCATGCTGGTCGCCGACGCGACCGGTGCGCCCGTCGCCCGGATCGGCTCCCTGGTGCTGCGGCCCCTGCCGGCGGGGGAACTCACCGCCGGCGGATCCCCGTGGCGCCGCGCGCTGTTCCGCCTCGACTGGCCCCGGCACGCCGGCGGCGTGGGCGCGCCCGACCGCACGACCTGGGCGGTGCTCGGCGACCGCCCCACGCCGCTGCCGACCGGCGTGACCGCCGACCGGCACGCCGACCTCGCCGCGCTCTGCGACGCGGGGGTGCCCGACGTCGTGCTGTACCAGGCGGCCGGCGCTGCCGCGACCGGCCCCGGCCCGGTCCACGACCTGCTCGCCGAGGTCCTCGCCGTGCTCCAGGGCTGGCTCGCCGCCGAGCGCCACACCGGTGGGTCTCGGCTGGTGGTCCTCACCCGCGGCGCCGTCGCCGTGGACGCCGACGCCGACGTGGCCGACCTGGCCGGCGCCGCCGTGTGGGGCCTGCTCCGGTCCGCCCAGGCCGAACACCCCGGCCGGTTCCTCGTCGTCGACCTCGACGACGAAGAGAGTTCCGCCTCCGCCCTCGCCGGCCTGCTGTCGGCCGACGAGCCGCAAGCGGCGGTGCGCGACGGCGTGGTCCGGGTGCCCCGGCTCGTCGCCGCCCCGGAACCCGACGCGCCGGCGCCGGCGCTGGACCCGGACGGCACGGTGCTGGTCACCGGCGGCACCGGTGCCCTGGGCGCGCTCGTCGCCCGCCACCTCGTCACCCGGCACGGGGTCCGCCACCTGGTGCTGACCAACAGGCGCGGGCCCGCCGCGGCCGGCGCCGCCGACCTGCTCGCCGACCTCGCCGACCTGGGCGCCACCGCGACGGTCGAGGCGTGCGACGCCGCCGACCCCGACGCCCTCGCCGCGCTGCTGGACCGGATCGACCCCGCGCACCCGCTCACCGGCGTGGTGCACACCGCCGGCGTACTGGCCGACCGCACCCTGACCTCGCTCACCCCCGAGTCCCTCGACGAGGTTCTCCGGCCGAAGGTGGACGCCGCCGCGAACCTGCACGACCTGACCGCCGGCAGCCGCCTCGCGCTCTTCGTCACCTACTCGTCGGCGGCGGGCGTGACCGGCAGCCCCGGCCAGGCCAACTACGCGGCGGCCAACGCCTTCCTGGACGCACTCGCCCACCGGCGGCGGGCCGCGGGCCTCCCCGCGCACTCGCTGGCCTGGGGACCGTGGGCCGAGTCGGGCGGCGGCATGACAGCCGGCCTCGACCGGGCCGACACCGACCGGCTGGCCCGCGCGGGCGTACGGCCGCTTCCCGAGGCGGACGGCCTGGCGCTCCTCGACGCCGCGCTGCTCACCGGCCTGCCCGCGACGGTGCCGATGGTGCTGGACGGCCCGGCGCTGCGCGCCCAGGCCGAGGCGGGCACCCTGCCGTCGGTCCTGCGTGGCCTGGTCCGCGCGCCCCGGCGTCGCGCCGCGCGCTCCGGCCCGGCGGAGACCGCCGCGCTGACCGAGCGGCTCGCCGGGCTCGACCGCGAGGAGCGCGCCGCGGCCCTGTTGCGGCTCGTCCTCGACCAGGTCGCGGCGGTCCTGGGGTACGCCGACGCCGCAGCCGTCGAGGCCGGACGCCCGTTCACCGAGCTGGGCTTCGACTCGCTGACCGCCGTCGAACTGCGCAACCGCCTGGGCGCGGTCACCGGCCTGCGCCTGCCGGCAACCCTGGTCTTCGACCACCCGACCCCGCTCGCCCTCGCCGACCACCTGGACGCCGAGACCGGAACCGGGGCCGACGCCCAGGCGACCCCGGTCGCCGCCGTCGCGGCGCTCGACGAGCCGATCGCGATCGTCGGCATGAGCTGCCGCTACCCCGGCGGCGTGCGCAGCCCCGAGCAGTTGTGGGACCTCCTCGTCTCCGGTGGCGACGGCATCACCGGCTTCCCCGCCGACCGTGGCTGGGACGTCGCCGACCTGTACGACCCGTCCGGCGCGCGCCGGGGCAGCAGCTACGCCCGCGAGGGCGGCTTCCTGGCCGACGCCGGCGACTTCGACGCCACCCTGTTCAAGATCTCGCCGCACGAGGCGCTCGCCATGGACCCGCAGCAGCGGCTGCTGCTGGAGACCGCGTGGGAGGCCATCGAGGACGCCCGGATCGACCCGCTCGCGCTGCGGGGCCGCCCCGTCGGCGTGTTCGCCGGCATGATGTACCACAACCACGCCGCCGGGCTGGCCGACGTTCCGGAGGCCCTCGACGGCTACCTCGGCGTCGGCACCGCCAGCAGCGTGTTGTCGGGCCGGGTGGCGTACTCGTTCGGGTTCGAGGGTCCGGCGGTGACTGTGGACACGGCGTGTTCGTCGTCGCTTGTGGCGTTGCACCTGGCGGTGCAGGCGCTGCGGTCGGGCGAGTGCGACCTGGCCCTGGCCGGTGGCGTCACCGTGATGGCGACGCCCGAGACGTTCATCGACTTCTCCCGCCAGCGGGGCATGGCCCCCGACGGCCGGTGCAAGTCGTTCTCCGACGCGGCGGACGGCACGGGCTGGTCCGAGGGCGTCGGCGTGCTGCTGGTGCAGCGGCTGTCGGACGCGCGGCGCGACGGGCGCCGGGTCCTCGCGGTCGTGCGGGGCACGGCCGTCAACCAGGACGGCGCGTCGAACGGGTTGACGGCGCCGAACGGCCCCTCGCAGCAGCGGGTGATCCGCCAGGCCCTCGCGAACGCCCGGCTGGGCGTCGCCGACGTCGACGTCGTGGAGGCGCACGGCACGGGCACGACGCTGGGCGACCCCATCGAGGCCCAGGCGCTGCTCGCCACGTACGGGCAGGACCGCGACGACCGGGACGCGCTGCTGCTGGGGTCGGTGAAGTCGAACATCGGTCACACGCAGGCCGCCGCCGGGGTGGCGGGCGTCATCAAGATGGTCTTGGCGATGCGGTACGGGACCGTGCCGGCGACGCTGCACGTGGACGAGCCCTCGTCGCATGTGGACTGGTCGTCGGGTGCGGTGGAGCTGGTGACCCAGGCGCGCGAGTGGCCGGGTGCGGGCCGCGCACGCAGGGCTGCCGTGTCGTCGTTCGGCATCTCCGGCACGAACGCGCACGTGATCATCGAGCAGCCCGAGGCCGCTCCGGCTTCGGTCGCGCCCGTCGCACCGGTCGGGGTGCCGGTGCCGTGGGTGGTGTCGGGGCGTTCGGAGCGGGGTCTGGTGGGTCAGGCCGGGCGGTTGGCGTCGTTCGTGCGCGATCGTGGTCTGTCGCCGGTGGACGTGTCGTGGTCGTTGGCGACGGCCCGTGCCGCGTTGGAGCATCGCGCGGTGGTGTGGGGCTCGGACGTCGACGAGCTGGCGGCGGGCCTCGCGGCGGTGGCCGAGGGCCGGTCGGCGGGTG
>NZ_JNZR01000063.1:0-10421 GCF_000717585.1 Micromonospora globosa | reverse complement strand
CCCGGAAGCTAAGCCCTCCAGCGCCGATGGTACTGCACTCGGGAGGGTGTGGGAGAGTAGGACACCGCCGGACAATCTTCCAATTCAGGGCCACCCCCACACGGGGTGGCCCTGAATTGCGTTGCCCCCCGGAAAACACCACCGGACCGGCCGCAAAGCCGGCCCCGGACGCGCGTGAGCGATGGACCGCCCACCCCATTGCCGGCACTGCACCGGCTAGCCGTACCGCCCGCTACTTCCCGGAAACGCCGAACCAGGCCGCCACTTCCCCGAAGTAGCGGTGGCGAGGTGCCCCGGATCCAGCCACTTCCCCGAGCTGGCGAACCGGCCCACCACTTCCCCGAAGTCGCGGCGACGGACTGCCCGGCATCCGGCTACCTCGCCGAGATGGCGAACCAGCAGCAGGTTCCCCCCAGCTGGCGTTAATGGAGTACCCCGGACCTAGCCACTTCGCCGAACTGGTGTGCCGGTCAGCACTACGCCGAAGTGGCGGCAACGGAACGCCCGGATCCAGCCACTACCCCGAGCTGGCGAACCGGCCCACCACTTCCCCGAAATGGCGGGACGGACTGCCCGGCATCCAGCCACCTCCCGCGAACAGGAGGGCTGGGAGCCATTACCCCGGAACTGGTGGCATGGGAGGGGACAGGGGGTCGCCGACACCGCGACGTGGCGGGGACGGGGCAAGGCGTGTGTGGGCACCTCGCCGTACCGGCGTGGACGAGTGAGCGCCGAGGTCGCGGGTCAGCGGCTCTGGACGGACTCGCGGATGTCGCGGAACAGGGCCGCGGCGTCGTCGACCCGGCGGCCCGGGAACATGCCCATCACGACGCTGCCGTGGTCGGCCCACCCGCACACCGCGAAGTCGCCACCGTCGCCGCTCGTCGTACCGCACTTCATCACGCCGCCCAGGCGGCCCGCGTCCACCTCGCGCAGCCCTGCCACCCGGCCTGTCTCGTCGGCCATCAGGCCGAACAGGGTGTCCAGGTCACGTTCGGGCTGCCAGAGCAGCGTGGTGCCGCCGAACAGCAGCACCGAACGCTTGGCGTCCCCGCCGTCGGAGTAGACGGCGCCGTAGCCGCGGTCCAGCTCGATGTCGGCGGCCAGTCCGTCGCGCAGGTAGTCGGCGGTGCTGCGGGCCCGCTCGCTGTCGTCGCGTACCAGCCCGGCCACCTCGGCCGGCTGGCCGAGAGTCGTGTCCTTCTGCTGGAGCACCCGCCAGCCGCCCAGCCCGAGCGCCCCCGCGCCGGCGAGCCCGGCCGCGAGGAGAGCGGCCATGACGATCTTCCGGCGTCGGGAGACGGGACGGCGTTCGGGCTCCTGCGCGGGATCGCGGCGGCTCAGCTCGATCGGCTCTTCGGTCAGCTCGACCGGATCGGAACCCCCGTCGACCGGGCGCTCGGTGAGATGCGCGTCGGACATGACCGCCACCGTACGCGAATCACAGGTGGTGCACGTCGGGTCCCCGAAAGCGCTCCGTAGACTTTCAGGGTGACCGAGAGACTGGATGCCCGCCGCCCCGACGCCCCGACCCTCGCCGGCCAGTACCAGCCCGGCGAGGTAGAGCAGCGACGGTACGAGCAGTGGGTAGCCGGTGGGCACTTCCGGGCGTCGGCGGACAGCGAGAAGCCGCCGTTCACCATCGTCATCCCGCCGCCGAACGTCACCGGCTCGCTGCACATGGGTCACGCGTTCGAGCACACGCTCATGGACGCGCTCACCCGGCGCAAGAAGATGCAGGGCTACGAGGCGCTCTGGCTCCCGGGCATGGACCACGCCGGCATCGCCACCCAGAACCTGGTCGAGCGGCAGCTCGCCGGTGAGGGGCTGTCCCGGCACGACCTCGGGCGGGAGAAGTTCGTCGAGCGGGTCTGGCAGTGGAAGGCCGAGTCCGGCGGCGCGATCCTCGGCCAGATGCGCCGGCTGGGCGACGCGGTCGACTGGGACCGCGAGCGGTTCACCATGGACGAGGGCCTGTCCCGGGCCGTGCAGACCATGTTCAAGAAGCTCTTCGACGACGGGCTCATCTACCGGGCCAACCGGATCATCAACTGGTGCCCGCGCTGCCTCACCGCGCTGTCCGACATCGAGGTGGAGCACACCGACGACGAGGGCGAGCTGGTCTCGATCCGCTACGGCGACGAGGTCGTGGTGGCGACCACCCGGGCGGAGACCATGCTCGGCGACACCGCTGTGGCGGTGCACCCGGACGACGAGCGCTACCGGCACCTGATCGGCACCGAGGTGGAGCTGCCGCTCACCGACCGGCGGATCCCGATCGTCGCCGACGAGCACGTCGACCCGAGCTTCGGCACCGGCATGGTCAAGGTGACCCCGGCGCACGACCCGAACGACTTCGAGATCGGCCAGCGGCACGACCTGCCGTCGCTGACGATCATGGACGAGCGCGGCGTCATCACCGCGCCCGGCCCGTTCCAGGGCCTGGACCGGTACGAGGCCCGCCCGGCGATCGTCGCGGCGCTGCGCGAGCAGGGTCGGATCGTGGCCGAGAAGCGGCCGTACCTGCACGCGGTGGGGCACTGCTCGCGGTGCAAGACGACTGTCGAGCCGCGCCTGTCGTTGCAGTGGTTCGTCAACACCGCCCCGCTCGCGAAGGCCGCCGGTGACGCGGTGCGCGACGGCCGGGTGAAGATCGAGCCGGCCGAGCTGGCCAAGCGTTACTTCGCCTGGGTCGACAACATGCACGACTGGTGCATCTCCCGCCAGCTGTGGTGGGGCCACCGCATCCCCGTCTGGTACGGCCCGGACGGCGAGATCGTCTGCGTCGGCCCGGACGAGGAGCCGCCGTCCGGCGAGGGCTGGCGGCAGGACGAGGACGTGCTGGACACCTGGTTCTCCAGCGGCCTGTGGCCGTTCTCCACGCTCGGCTGGCCCGAGCGCACCCCGGACCTGGCGAAGTTCTACCCGACCAGCGTGCTGGTCACCGGCTACGACATCCTGTTCTTCTGGGTCGCCCGGATGATGATGTTCGGCCTGTACGCGATGGACGGCGTGCAGCCGTTCGACGTGGTGGCGCTGCACGGCATGGTCCGCGACGAGCACGGCAAGAAGATGTCGAAGTCGTTCGGCAACGTGGTCGACCCGCTGGACTGGATCGACCGGTTCGGCGCCGACGCCACCCGGTTCACGCTGGCCCGGGGCGCCAACCCCGGCCAGGACGTGCCGGTCAGCGAGGAGTGGTGCCAGGGCTCCCGCAACTTCTGCAACAAGCTCTGGAACGCCACCCGGTTCGCGCTGCTCAACGGCGCGCACACCGACGGCCCGCTGCCGGCCGCCGCTGACCTCTCCACCGTCGACAGGTGGATCCTGTCCCGGCTGGCGCACGTCACCGCCGAGGTCGACGAGCAGTTCGAGGCGTACGAGTTCGCAAAGGTCTGCGACCTGCTCTACCACTTCGCGTGGGACGACGTCTGCGACTGGTACGTGGAGCTGAGCAAGCCGGTGCTGGCCGAGGGTGGCCCCGCCGCCGACGCCACCCGCCGCGTGCTGGGCCACGTGCTGGACCAGCTCCTGCGGCTGCTGCACCCGGTCATCCCGTTCGTCACCGACGAGCTGTGGGCCGCGCTGAGCGGCGGCGAGACCGTACTGACGGCGTCCTGGCCGGTCGCCGACCGTACCCTGATCGACGACGTCGCGGAGGGCGAAGTCGGCACCCTTCAGCGGGTGGTGACCGAGGTCCGGCGGTTCCGGTCGGACCAGGGGCTGCGGCCGACCCAGCGGGTCGCCGCGCGGCTCGACGGCCTGGCCGGCGCGGGCATCGCGGCGCACGAGCCGCTGGTGCGCTCGCTGGCCCGGCTCGACGCGCCCGGCGACGACTTCCAGGCCGGCGCCACGCTGGCCATGCCCGGCGCGGTGAGCGTCGCGCTCGACACCCGCGGCTCGATCGACGTGGCCGCCGAGCGCGCCCGGCTCACCAAGGACCGGGCGGCGGCCGAGAAGGAGGCCACCCAGGCGCGGGCGAAGCTAAACAACCCGGCGTTCGTCGGCAAGGCGCCCGAGCCGGTGGTGGCGAAGATCCGCGATCGGCTGGCGGTGGCCGAGGCGGATCTGGTCCGGATCGACGCCGCCCTGGAGGCGTTGCCCTCGTGAGCGCGAGGAGTGAGCCGGGGCTGCGAGCCCCGCAGTCGCGAACGAAAGATGGCTCCGCATGACCGACCGCACCGAGTTCGCCGAGGTGGAGGCCGCGCTCAACGCGCGCGGCTTCACCCGCATGCACTTCGAGCTGGAGAAGATCGAGACTCTGCTCGACCTGCTGGGCAGCCCGCAGCGGGCGTACCCGTCGATCCACCTGACCGGCACCAACGGCAAGACCTCGACGGCCCGGATGATCGACTCGCTGCTGCGGGCGTTCGGGCTGCACACCGGCCGCTACACCAGCCCGCACCTGGAGACCGTCCGGGAGCGGATCAGCCTGGACGGCGAGCCGGTGGGCGAGGAGCGGTTCGTGTCCACGTACCGCGAGATCGCGCCGCTGGCCGAGCTGGTCGACCAGCGGTTCGCCGAGCCGCTGACGTACTTCGACATGACCACGGCGCTGGCGTTCGCCACGTTCGCCGACGCCCCGGTCGACGTGGCGGTGGTGGAGGTCGGGCTCGGCGGCGCGGAGGACGCGACGAACGTGATCCAGGCCGGTGTCGCCGTGATCACCCCGATCGGGCTGGACCACACCGAGTGGCTCGGCGACACGATCGAGGACATCGCGCTGCACAAGGCGGGCATCATCCACCCCGGTGCCACGGTGATCGCGGCGGCGCAGGAGGAGGAGGCGGCCCGACCGATCCTGGAACGCTGCGCCGAGGTCAACGCCACCGTCGCGCGCGAGGGCGCCGAGTTCGGCGTGCTGCGCCGCGCGGTCGCGGTCGGTGGCCAGGTGCTGACCATCCAGGGCCTGGGCGGGGTGTACGAGGAGATCTTCATCCCGCTGCACGGCGCGCACCAGGCGCAGAACGCGGCGGTGGCGCTTGCGGCGGTGGAGGCGTTCCTCGGTGCCGGCGCCCGGCGGCAGCTCGACATCGAGGCGGTCCGTGAGGGATTCGCCGCGACCAGTTCGCCGGGCCGGCTGGAGCGGGTGCGTAGCGCCCCGACGGTGCTGCTCGACGGCGCGCACAACCCGCACGGGATGGCCGCGACAGTCGCCGCCGTGCAGGAGGAGTTCGCGTTCAGCAAGCTCGTCGGCGTGCTGGCGGTGCTCGGCGACAAGGACGCGGCGAGCCTTCTGGAACTGCTCGAACCGGTGCTCGACTCGATCGTGGTGGCGGAGAACAGCTCGGCCCGGACGATGCCGGTGGACGAGCTGGCGGCGCTGGCGCGGGAGATCTTCGGGCTGGAGCGGGTGCAGGTGGCCCGGGACATGCCGGACGCCATCGAGGCGGCAGTGGCGGAGACCGAGTCGGACGTGCCGGGCGAACTGTCCGGGGTGGGCGTGCTGATCACCGGATCGGTGGTGACAGTGGCCGACGCCCGCCGGCTGCTCAAGCGATGACCGGCCCGCAGCAGCGCCCGACCGGCCCGGAGCAGCCGACAGACGCTGAGCAGCCGACCGGCGCTGAGCAGCCGACGGGGCCGGAGCAGCTGTCCGGTCCGGAGCAGGCGGGCGGCGTTGAGCGGCCGGTCGGTCCGGAACAGGCGGCCGGTTCGGAGCAGGCAGGCGGCTCGGAGCCGGTGGGCGGCGTGCGGCGGTCCGGGCTGCGGAACCCGGACAAGGCAGTGCGCGGACTCGGCGCCGGCACGATGTCGCTGGAGGCGCTGGTGCTGCTGCTGGCCATCCAGCCGATCCGGGTGGTCGGCGGTGACCTGAGCGGCGCGGCGATCGGCGCGATCGTGGCGCTGGCGGTCGCCTGTGTGGTGCTCGCCGGCATGATGCGCCGCCCGTGGGCGTGGCACGCCGGCACCGTGATCCAGGGACTGCTGCTGCTCTCCGGGCTGCTGCACTGGTCGCTGTTCGCGCTGGGTGTGATGTTCGCGCTGGTGTGGGCGTACGCGCTGCACGTGCGGCGGGTCATCCTCGGCTGAGCGCCGTCGCGCGGTCGCGCGTGTTAAGAGGGGCCCCTTCCTCTACCTGAGGCGTTAAGAAGGGGCCCTTCCTTACACCTGGGCGAGCGTGCGCCACTGTGTCAGCGCGACGCCGTGGCCGTCGGGGTCGCGGAAGGCAGCCGCCCACACCTCCAGCTTGGTGCCCCGGTTGACGACGCGCGGGGCGTACGTGAACCGGACGCCGGAGTCGCGCAACCGCTCGTATGCCCCCTGGATGTCGTCCACCTCCAGGTTCACGTGCACCAGGCGACGGCTGATCGGGGCGGCGCCGGTCACCCGGCGCAGCACCAGCCGGGTCGGCCCGGAGGAGAGCACGGCGTTGCCCTCGCCCCGGTCCAGCTCGTCGAAGCCGAGTTCCCGGTAGAAGTCGAGGGACCGGTCCAGGTCGGTGACGAGCAGCGTGATGCCGACGCCGCTGATCGGGCTGGCCAGCTCGTCCGGCTCGGCCGCGCCGGACGGGCCGAAGATCGCCTCGTCCAGCTCCTCGGCGGTCGGCGGCGCGTCGGAGCGCCGCGGCGCGTCCGAGGGGTCGTCCAGCGGCACGTCGATCGGGTCGGGCCCGCCGTCGGCCGGTCCGGATCCGGCCGGTCCGGAGTCGGACCGGCCGGAGTCGGCCGGTCCGGAGTCGACGAACACGGTCTCGACCGGCACGGTGTCGACCGGCTCCTCGGCCGGCGAGCGGGGGGCCGGGGCGCGGCGGGGGAGCGGGCCGGGGCCGGCCGCGCGCTCGGCCCGCTCGACGAGCTGCCCCTCCAGCACCACAGGGCCGCCGGGGCTCTGGTGCAGCACCACCGGCTCGCGTTCCTCGGCCCGGGGCGGGACGTCGTCCAGGTACGGGTCCGGCGCGGGCGGGTAGTCGTCGCGGAAGTCGTCCTCCGGCGCGCGCCCGGCCCACGGCGGCGCCTCCTGCGCGATCAGCGGCTCGTCCAGCGGGTCCGGCTCGGCGGCGTACTCGGGCGGCAGGTCGGCCACCGCGGCGGCGCTCTCGGCGTGCGTGGGCACCTCGTCCCAGAGCACGCGTACGTGCCGCTGGTCGTCCAGCGCCACCCGGACCGGCAGCGCCTGGCCCAGCGAGGGCCACTTGGCGACCGGCACCCGAGGCTCGATGATCTTCTTGGAGCGGGGCGGCAGCCCCGGCGCGTCGATGACCAGTTGCAGCTCGCACCGGCCGAACGCGTACTGGGTGGGGGGCTCGGAGGCGCTGTGCACGTGCCCGAGGCCGATCACCCAGGTGCGGCCGCCGCCGCGTACCGTGGCCAGGGCGATCGCCAGCACCAGCAGCGCGACGCCGAGGGCCACGATGGCCCAGCTGGTCATGCCGAGCCCGAACACGGTCACGAAGGTGGCGACGGTGCCCAGCACCGCGCCGATCAGTTTGCGTACCGGCGCGATCGTGCGGTTCCCGCCATTCGCCACAGTGGACCTCCCAGGGGTTCCAGGGCCAGGCTAGGCCGCCGCGGCGGGCCAGGGAAGACGCAGCCGCCGCGCCGGCGCCGGGACCGGGTCGCTACGCTGACCGTACCCAGCCGAACCCCGTTTGAGTGCGCAGGAGGAACCCAGCGTGTCCAGCAGCAGCCCGGACGAGCGGTCGCTCGTACTGATCAAGCCCGACGCGGTGCGCCGCGGTCTGGTGGGCGAGATCCTGTCCCGTTTCGAGCGCAAGGGCCTGCGGATCGACGCGATGGTGAGCCGGACCATGGACGGCGACTTCGCCGACCAGCACTACGCCGAGCACGTCGACAAGCCGTTCTACCCGCCGCTGAAGACGTTCATGACCAGCGGCCCGCTGGTGGCGCTGGTGCTCTCCGGCGACCAGGTGGTCGAGGTGGTACGCGCGATGATCGGCAGCACCGACGGCCGCAAGGCCGCCGCCGGCACCATCCGCGGTGACCTGTCGCTGTCGAACCGGGAGAACCTGGTGCACGCCTCCGACTCGGCGGACAGCGCCAAGCGCGAGATCGCGCTCTGGTTCCCCGAGCTGGCCTGACCGACGCGCCGACGGCCCCGGCCCGCTCCTGGCGGGACCGGGGCCGTCGTGTGTCAGCGATCAGACCTGCGCCGGCGGCTGCGTCCGGCAGGTCACGGCGACGCGGTTCCACACGTTGATGGTGGCGATCGCCATCACCAGATCCGCCAGCTCCTTCTCCGACCACACCTTCGCCGCGGCGTCCCAGACGTCGTCCGGCACGCCGTGCTCGCCGAGCCGGGTCACCGCGTCGGTGAGGGCCAGCGCGGCCCGCTCCCGCTCGTCGAAGAACGGCGCCTCGCGCCACGCCGCGACGGCGAACAGCCGGCGGCTGTCCTCCCCGGCCGCCAGCGCCTCGCGGCTGTGCATGTCGACGCAGAACGCGCAGCCGTTGCGCATCGACGCCCGCAGCTTCACCAGCTCCAGCACGGTGTGGTCCACGTTCGCCCGGACGTACTTCTCCAGGCCGAGCACGGCCTGGTACGCCTCGGGCGCCACCGCCGCCATGTCCATCCGGCTCATCGCCGCCTCCTTGAGGGTTCGGGTACGCGCACAGGACGGGGCACGGCGGGCGCGGTGTGACGGCCCGGCGGTGTGACGGTGGTCATGCCGGGGCGCTGGACAGCAGTCGTTGACGTGCCGGTCACCTCGACCGGAGTTCCCGGCCACCTGCGGCCGGTAGACCGGCTGGCGACACTGCCGAGACCGGGAGAACCCATGACGCACTTCGATCGACGTACCCTGCTCCGCGCCGGCGTGGTCGCCGGTGCCGGAGTCGCCGGCGGCGCGCTGCTCGGCGCGCCCGGCGCGCCCGCCGCACCCGGCCTGCGGCGCAGCGGCCGGCCGCTGCTCACCCACGGCGTGCAGAGCGGCGACGTGACCGCCGACTCGGCGCTGGTCTGGACCCGCGCGGACCGGCCCGGCCGGATGCTGGTCGAGGTCAGCCGCCGGCCGGACCTGCGCGGCGCCCGCCTGGTGCGCGGCCCGGTGGTCGACCCCACCGGCGACCTCACCGGCAAGGTCCGCCTGCGCGGCCTGCCCGCGGGGGAGCGGCTGCACTACCGGGTACGGGTGGAGAGCCTGGACCGGCACGGCCTGTGCAGCGAGCCGCTGACCGGTTCGTTCGCCACCGCCCCCGGGCGGCACCAGCGGCGTGACGTGCGGTTCGTGTGGACCGGCGACATCGTCGGGCAGGGCTGGGGGATCAGCCCTGACTTCGACGGCCTGGCGATCTTCCGGGCGATGCGGGAGCGCCGCCCGGATTTCTTCCTGTGCAGCGGCGACACCGTGTACGCCGACGGGCCGCTGGCCGAGAGCGTGGTGCTGCCGGACGGCCGGACCTGGCGCAACCTGGTGACGCCGGAGAAGAGCAAGGTGGCCGAGACGCTCGCCGAGTACCGGGGGCAGTTCGCGTACAACCTGCTCGACGAGCACCTGCGGGCGTTCGCCGCCCAGGTGCCGCAGATCAACCAGTGGGACGACCACGAGGTGGTGAACAACTGGTACCCGGGGGAGATCCTGACCGACGAGCGGTACGGCGAGAAGCGCGTGGACGTGCTCGCCGCCCGGGCCCGGCAGGCGTTCCACGAGTGGCTGCCGGTGCCGTCGGGCGGGCCGATGTACCGCAAGCTGTCGTACGGGCCGCTGCTGGACGTGTTCGTGCTGGACATGCGCACCTACAAGGACCCCAACGACGGCAACACCTACCCCGACCGCAACCGGGGCCTGCTCGGCAAGGCACAGCGGGAGTGGCTGATCCGGGAGCTGCGCGCGTCCCGGGCCACCTGGAAGGTGATCGCCAACGACCTGCCGATCGGCCTGGTGGTGCCGGACGGTTCCGCCGCGCAGGAGGGCGTCGCGCAGGGCGACCACGGCGCGCCGGCCGGCCGGGAGTTGGAGTTCGCCGAGGTGCTGCGCGCCTCGCACCGGGCCGGGGTGACCGGGCTGGTGTTCCTCACCGCCGACGTGCACTACACCGCCGCCCACCACTACGACCCGGCGCGCGCCGCGGTGCGGGACTTCAGCCCGTTCTGGGAGTTCGTCTCCGGCCCGGCGCACGCCGGCGCGTTCGGGCCGAACGCGCTGGACGGCACGTTCGGCCCGAAGGCGGTCTTCGTGCACGCCCCGCCGCGCGCGAACACCTCCCCGGCCGAGGGCTTCCAGCACTTCGGCGAGGTGACCATCGACGGCCCGTCGGCGGCCCTCACGGTCCACCTCCGCGACCGCACCGGCGCCTCCCTCTGGACCACCACCCTCCCCGCCCCCACCTCCCGCTGACCCCACCCCGCCCTGGATGCGTTGATCATGAAGTTGGCGGCGATGTGGATCTCGGATCTGGCCGTCAACTTTCATGATCGGCGGGGCAGAGGCGGGGCGGGGAGAGGCGGGGCGGGTGATACTC
>NZ_JNZR01000062.1:0-11113 GCF_000717585.1 Micromonospora globosa | reverse complement strand
AGCTGCGCTGCTGCCCACGCCGAGCGACCGCGATCGTGCAGGCCATCCTCGTCCTGCACCGCGTCGAAGCCGACCGCTACGCAGGATGAAAATGGCTCAATCTGCTCGACCTGGCTGTCTACAAGATCAGCGTGTCCCGGGTGCTTGGTGACTACGGCACCGCTGTCGACTACGCTCGGCAGGTCGACCCGGCCCGGATCGTCATGCCGGAGCGCCGAGCTCGCTACTGGGAAGACACAGCGCTGGCACTACACGGCCGCGGGCGCCCACAGGCGACATTCCAGGCGCTGCTTGCTGCCGAGCGAGACACCCCGCAGGAGGTTCGCTACCGGCCATGGGCGCAGCAACTCACAACCGAACTACTCAACCGCGACAGCCGCAACCTGCTAGGTGTACGTGAGTTCGCCAGCCGAATCGGGTTGATCTAGCCCTCTGCTTCCTATCGCGGCTGCTACTCCTGAGTTTCCCCTGCTTTGTTGGAGCGGTGGTTACCTGCTGCCGGCTGGTGCAGGGGTGGTGATAGGTGGTTCGGCTGGTTCGGTCTGGTGGTTGTGCCAGGCGGCCTCGTACTCGTTCGGGCTGAGGTAGCCCAGTTCCTTCTGGATGCGGCGGGTGTTGTACCAACCGTCGATGTAGGCGAAGATCGCGTTCTCGGCCTCGTCGCGGGTCCGCCACGAGGTGCGGTAGACGAGTTCGATCTTCAACGTTGACCAGAAGTTCTCCATGAGCGCGTTGTCGGAGCTGTCGCCGACGGAACCCATCGAGGGCAGGATCCCGTTGTCCTGCAAGCGTTCCGCGAAGCGGAAAGACGTGTAGTTCGATCCCCTGTCCGAGTGGTGGATCAATTGGCCGTCGCGGACGTCGCGCGACCAGATGCCGTATTCGAGGGCGGCGAGGATCAAGTCGGTGTCGCAGCGGTCAGACGTCTTCCAGCCGACGATCCGGCGGGAGAACGCATCGCGGATTGCGGCGAGCCAGAACGCGCCCTCGCCGCAGGGATGCGAGTGGCGTCGGCGACCCACAGGCGGTTCGGGCCGGTCGCGGTGAACTGTCGGTTGACCAGATCCGGTGCCGGCGTGTGCCGGGGATCCTGTCGGGTGGAGCCGCCGCGCCAGCCTCGACGCAGGAACGCCCCCTGCCAGCCCTGCTGCGCCATCAACCGCTCCACCCGCTTGCGGCCCACGCGGATGCCGTCACGGCGTAGCTGCCGGTGGACCCGGTCCGCGCCGTAGGTGCGCCCGGACGTCTCCCAGATCTCGTAGATGTTGGAGATCAGCCCCAGGTCGACCACGTCCCGATCACAGGGCTGCTCGGCCTGCTTGACCCACGCGTAGTAGGTCGAGGCGCCGATGTTCAGGACCCGTAGCAGGAGCGCGACCGCGAACTGGTCACGATGTTCACCGATGAACCTCATGACCGTCGCCGGGTCGGGTCGAGCTCCGCCGCGAAATACGCGCTCGCAGCCTTCCGGATCTCGTTCGCCCGCCGCAGCTCGCTAACTTCCCTGCGCAGCCGGCGGTTCTCCTCGACCATCTCGCTGCTCGACCGATCGTGACGCTCACCCTCATCCGCCTCGGCCTGCCGGATCCAGTTCCTGAGCGCCTCGTGATGCACACCAAGCTGCTCGGCCAGACGCCGGATCACCGGCTTCGGGTCCGACTCGCGGTACAGGCGCACAGCGCGCTGACGAAGCTCATCGGGGTACTTCTTCGGTGCTGCCACGGACGACTTCCTCCCCCACGGCCATCAGACCGTGGTCAAGAAGCTCCACGAAAGCGGGGGTGGCTCAGCGCTTGGGGCGGAGGATTTCTCAGGCCGTGCTGGAATCGGGAGGCAGGCTTGCGGTGCGGCCGTAGAAGCGGTGGATCTGCCCAACGACGCGCTCGAAGTCGTCCAGGCCGATGGGCTTGGTGACGTAGGCGCTAGCGTGCGCTGTGTAGCTGGCCAGCACGTCGGCGTCGACCACGGAAGTGGTGAACACGACGACCGGAATCGTCTTGAGCCACTGGTCGGCCTTGATCGCGGCGAGGACCTCCTGGCCGTTCATGCGGGGCATGTTCAGGTCGAGCAGGATCAACTCCGGGCGCGGAGCGTCGGCGTACTGGCCTTGACGGCGCACGAACGCCATGGCCTCTACCCCGTCGGGAACGTGGTGCAACTCAGCGGCCAGGGCGTGAGTGGCGAAGGTGTCCTCGATGAGAGCGACGTCGGCAGGATCGTCCTCGACCAGCAGCACCCGCAGCGGACCCAGTCGACCGCGGGCGGTTTCTCGGGCAACGTTCACAGCGGAAGAGTACTTCCCAGGCCTGACGCAGGTCACGAGGGCGATTCCGCAAGCGTTCGGAAGATCACTTCCAGTCAGTTCGGAGCCCTATGCCCCAAGGTGTAGGGCTGGGCGAATGAGCGAGGGAAAGCTGGTGGACCTGCGCCCGGCGCGGTGGCCGTCCTCCTTCGAAGGGCTTCGGCGGGCCGTTGCGGGGTGTCAGCGCCGTCAGCGGGGCCGGTCAAAAGGATCGCCAGGTGCGGGAAAGTGAGATCAGGCGCTCCTCAGCCCGCGAGCGCTCCTCGGCTACGCCCAATAGCCGCGTCCGTGGGCGATCGGCGAAGTCGGCCGCCGACACGTCCTCGAGGCGGGTGGCGCCAATCAGGTCGGCCTCGGCGGTGGTGATGAGCCCGGCGGCGACCGTGCGGGCGAGCACGACGTCGGGGTGTCCGCCGTCCGACGGCGGCACCGGCGGCTCCACGGGCGTACGCGGCTCACCGGCGCGCAGCGGCGTCCGAGCGGCGGGTGAGCGTAGTCTGAGTAGCCGCTGCGCCACCTTGGGCCCCCGCGTGGTTGAGCGCAATGCGGTCATCACCTCGGCCTGCACGTCCCCGGAGAAGCCGCGCAGCCGGTAAGCCGCTGGTGCAGTCCCGGGCAGGAGCACCCCGACCGCTCCGACTACCCAGGCGGACCGCCACCTCGGGCACTGTCGGTGAGCTGCCGCCACCCGGTCACTCACGGCGTAGCCGCAGGAAAGATGCATCAGGATCGCGGTCAACTCTGACAGCGCGATCCGCCGACGCGGCGGACCACCGCCGAGCGCCGGCCCGTCGACCGGCAGCGGCTCCGGGACGGTGGTCAGCAGCCGTAACGAGTTCGCGGAGACGTCGAAGGGTCGCTCGCCGTAGACCAGATGCGGCGAGGCCAGACCGGAGGCGGGCAGCGTGAAACGCAGGTGTGGCTGACCCGCCGTGCCACAGTGCGCTTTCGGTACTGACGAGCAGGTGCAGGTTGGCGGTGTTCGGCCAATGACGGCGCCCGTAGTCGAGTCAGTCGAGCAGTGCGTGGTGGGTCAGCTCGTCGAGCGGGCGGTCGTGACCGGCGATGGTGATGCGCCGGCCAGGCAGGTCGACGTCGTCGAGGTGCATCGCGCGGATCTGGCCGGGGCGCGCCGCGTGGACCGCGGCCAGTACGAGGAAGAGCCGGGCCTGCGGGGTTGTCGCGGCTGTAACGGCCTGGTTCAGCTCGTCGGGACGCAGGGGCTGCCAGATGGCGTCATCGACGCGTGGCCCTCTGACCCGGGCGGTCGGATTACGAAAGATCAGGTTGCTGTGCTTGGCCCAGCCGAAAAGCGACCGCAGGGCGTGGTCGCGGTCTGGCGTGGGTTGCCGTGCAGCCTGTCCAGATACGTGCTGACGTCGCGGCGGGTGACCTCCCGCAGGTGCTCGCGATGCCACGCCCAGTCGGTCAGCGCGGGCACGGTAGCGGCAACATAGCCGCGAACGGTCTCGACGCGCCGGGCGCGGACGTGTGGTCCGCCATCGCGCAGGACCGGGCCCACCGCAGCACATCGCGCCGAATGGGCGGGGCGAGGGTGGGCGAGTTTGGCGTGCAGCCATGGTTCGAGGGCGGCCGGTCGGTCATCGTCAACGACGGCCAAGGTGGCGAGGATCTCGATGACGCAGTCGAGGTTGGTGCAGCGGCGCACGACGATGTCCGCGAAGCCGCTGACCCGGATCAGATCGCCTTCCTGGTAGTCGGCGAGCAGCATTACCAGTACCCGTTGCATTCCCCGGCGTGTGACCGGGGTCCAGCCACGGGCTTCCGCGTTGGTGTGGGCCAGGTGCAGTACCCAGGCCAGCCAGGGGTTGTCCGGCGCGGGGCCGTGCCGCAGATCGATTGCGGCGTAGCGGTAGCTGCGCACTTCGGCGTCGAGCAGCGGCGGCTGGATCCATCCAGTGACCGGCCGGGCGGCCGGCGGTGGTGGTGGTTTGAGAGGCCGGCCCTTGGCTCCGTAGGGTCGCGGCGCAGCCCGGGGCCTGGCCGTCCGCCGGTCCATGTCGGCGAAGAACAACTGGTGGTGCCGGAGGTCGCGCAGGTGCGACGAGCTGGGCGGGGTTGTTCGGCTCCTGACGGCTCGGGAGCGGATGGCCGTCGCCGGGCCGGCAAGGATGGTCAGGCTGTGACGGCGCCTTGTTGGCGGGAGCCCCTATCGGGACACGTCGCGCCGGTCCGGCGGCAGCAAGCACCCCCCCGGTTACCTTTTTGATCGTCCCCAGCCGGGGCCCCTCGGTCGCCCGGCCCGGTATGACTTCCTGCCCCTGTCGTACGGATGATCCGGGGGTGTTGTCGCCGGGTCGGGTGGCGTCGGTGGACCGCTGATAGGGACACGGCCACCCGTGTGGGGGTAGGTCTCTTCGTAACGTGGCTGCCGGCAGTCCGACGCCTGGACCAGCGGCCGAGGCCACGGACGATGCGTGGAGGCGGGTCTGGTGAACGACGAATACGGCGTCTACCTCGGCTTGGACGTCGGTAAGGGTGACCACCACGCAGTCGGGCTGGCTCCGGACGGCAAGCGGCTGCATGACGCGGCGTTGCCGAACACCGAGGCTCGGCTGCGGCAGCTGTTCGACAAACTCGCCCGCCATGGCCGTGTCCTGGTGGTGGTCGACCAGCCGGCCTCGATCGGCGCCCTGCCGGTCGCGGTGGCTCGGGCGGCCGGGCATCAGGTGGCCTACCTGCCTGGCCTGGCGATGCGGCGGATCGCCGATCTGCACCCCGGCAGCGCGAAGACCGACGCCCGCGACGCCTACGTCATCGCTGACGCGGCCCGCACCCTGCCGCACACGCTGCGGCGGGTCGACACCGGCGACGAAACTCTGGCCGAACTGGAGATCCTGGTCGGCTTCGACGACGACCTCGCCGGCGAAGCCACCCGCGTGTCCAACCGCATCCGAGGACTGCTCACCCAGATCCACCCCGCCCTGGAACGAGTCCTCGGCCCCAAGGTCCACCACAAGGCGGTCCTGGAACTGCTGTCCCGCTGCGGCGGCCCGGTCGGCCTGCGCAAGGCCGGCCGCCGCAAACTGCTCTCGATCGCCGCCGTCCACGCACCTCGCATGGGTGACCGGCTCGTTGAGCAGATCATGGCCGCTCTCGACGAGCAGACCGTCACCGTCCCCGGCACCCAGGCCGCGGAGACGATCCTGCCCCGCCTGGCCGACAGCCTCCGCGACATCCTGCGGCAACGCGACCAGGCCGCCGCCCAGGTCGAAAGGATGCTTGATGCGCACCCTCTTGCCCCGGTCCTGACCTCGATGCCCGGCATCGGCGTCAGGACCGCAGCCCGGATCCTGCTCGAAGTCGGCGACGGCAGCAGCTTCGCCACCCCCGGCCACCTCGCCGCCTACGCCGGCCTCGCCCCCGTCACCCGACGATCCGGCAGCAGCATCCGTGGCGAACACCCACCCCGCGGCGGCAACAAGAACCTCAAACGCGCGTTCTTCCTCGCTGCGTTCGCAGCCCTGGCCGACCCCGTGAGCAGGGCCTACTACGACCGCAAACGCGCCGAAGGCAAACGCCACAACGCCGCCCTCATCTGCCTCGCCCGCCGTCGCTGCGACGTCCTATACGCCATGCTCCGCGACAAGATCCCCTACCAACCCCGCCCCACGACGCCGATCGCCGCTTGACGAACCCATAGGGACACCCCCCGGGACTCGAGCCGACAGATCAAACTCAAGGCACTGAAGGCCGGCCGTAACGCGAGTCAGACCCGAGCACCGGGCAGCACCCGATCATCCTCACAGTCGAGTCGGCATGACACACGTTGGACAGGCGCGAGCGGGGAGCCGAGCAGGCAGAGCGGCCCACGGCCGCGGACGATCAGAAGACCACGAGCGTGGGCACGCCGTCGAGCCGGGTGAGGCCAACCGGCCCCGGCAGGCCGGCGCGACAACGGCGGGCCGTACCACGGGCGGTACCACCGGGCTGCCCGCGACCGGCCTGCTGCTGGTGGCGCCGGCGAACCCGTGGTGACCCCCGGCCGGACCTGCCCCGTCCGGCCGGGACGCGCCGGCCGTGCGGTGCGGTCACGACACCCAGACCGGTGGCGAACGCCGCCGGTTCGAGGGCAGCGCGTACCCGGAGCGCTCCAGTTCTCCTCGACTCCCCAGTCGGATAGGGTGCTCGTGCATCGATGATCGGGCTCACATCGGGGGGTTGTTGCCGTCTGGCGACGCCATCGTTCGCAGGCCAGAGCATGAGCATCGGCTCGACCAACCGCCCTCGCCCTCGCCCGGCCCGCAACGGTGCTGGCGCTCGTCGATCGCAGGGTGTCCCGGAAGGATGCCAGATGGGTACGGCGCGACCAGGGTACGCAGGTGGCCGGTCCGGGCCCCCGCAGCTGACGCCACCGACGGTTGCCCTTCACCGCCCCGGTTCGTCGTCGAAGCCCGTCGGACGGGAACGTGCCGGCCGCCGGAAGGGTCGTCCTATCGACGATGGACCGTGCTGACGGTGACCCGGTCGTCCGTAGCCTCGATGGTGCCGGTCCACTCACCGTCGTCCTTCTCGAACGTGATGATGGTGGTCCCGCCGGTCGTGCGGTCGCCCGTGACGTCGAAGAATCCCTGGGGCAGGGCGGTGCGGTAGAACGCGAGTACCCGCTGAGGGTCGGGCTCGACCAGGGTGAGCCGGGCGCCGGCGGCGGTGTCGGAGAGGTCGCGCACCTGGCTGCCCGGCGGGAACCGGAAGTTGAACGGCAGGTTCGTCACGCCCAGATCCCGGCCGGTCAGCGCCGGCTCCTCCGCCTGTGGCGGCGCGGTCGACTGCTCGGCCGGCCGGTTGCGGGCGAACGTGACTGTGGTGTCGCGCGAGGTGGCGATGACCTCGACGGTCCACCCGCGTCCGTCGAGGTGCAGAGTCTGACCGGTGTCGGTGCCCACCGGGTATCCGGCCGGCGGGCCCGCCTGGCGGTAGTGGGCGAGCACCTGCTCGGGCGGAGGAGCGGTGAGGATCACCGTGGCCGAGCCAGGGTCGCCGAACGCGGTGTCGACCTTGCTGCCGGCGGGGAACCCGAGCCCCGGTGCCACCCCGGCGACAGTCCGGCCGTCCACCTCGACCCGGTCGCCCTGGTCGCTGCCCGGCAGGCTCGCCGGGGCAGCCGTGCTCGTGGGGGTGGCGCTGTCCGGTCCGCTCACCGGCACGGCCGGGTTGCCGCAACCGGGCGCCGCGATCAGCAGCGCGATCCCGGCCAGCGCGGGTAGCTTCCGCTGGAGACATCTCATCTGCCTGTCCTTCCGGTCGTACCAGGATTCGGTGGAGCCGTCCCGATCATGCCTGGTGCGGTCGCACCCCCGCACGACGGACGAACTGCTGTCGGCAGTCCTGCCGACAGCGGTCCGGCCCGGTCCGGCATGCTGAGTGCCATGACTGCCACGGCCGCCGTCGCTCCGCCCGCTTCCCGCTCCGGTCCCGGCCCTTCCCCGGCGATTCCGCTGACCACCGGCCTGATCGGGCTGTTCGTCGTGGTGCGGATGTGCCAGGTCGCCGCCTGGCCGGTCGCGGTCCTCACCGGCGGCACGGCCGGACTGCGGTCGGTGCCGGCGGCGGTGACGGTGTACGCGGTCCAGACTCTCGCGGTGGTCGGCGTGCTGGTGTGGGTCCACGGACAGGGCGCGGTGGGCCGGGGGGTCGCCGGGCTGGACGCGACGGTGGCGCTGGTCGCCCTCGTGGCCGGCGGCCTGCTCACCCGGCCGGGCCACGGCACCGGGTTCAGCCATCCGGCCCTGCCGGCCGCGATCGGCGCGGGCCTGACCGTCGCGCTGGCACTGTCGCGTCGTCAGGCCCTCGCCTGGTACGCCGCGCTGGCGGTCGGCTACCTGCTCGGGGTGCACGCCACGGTCTCCCTGGGTCCGGCGGCGCTGTCCGGGGCGGCGGGGAACCTGCTGGCACTGGTGGGTGTGCCGGCGGCCGCCGGCCTGGTGGTCGGTGCCCTGCGGCAGGCCGCACTGCGCGCCGACCGGGCGACCGTACGGGCGGTGAAGGCGGAGGCGGCGTTGGCCGAGGCGGGGCAGCGGATCGCGGCGCACGCCGCCTACGCCTCGGAGGTGGCACAGCAGCACCGCATGTTGCACGACACCGTGCTGTCCACGCTGGACGCGGTCGCCCGTGGCGCGGTCGACACCGGTGATCCGGTGGTGCGGCGTCGACTCGCCGCTGACGCCGACCATCTGCGTGGCCTGATCGCGTCCGCCGGTTCCGCGGTCGGGATGCGGCTGGTCGGCGAGCTCACCACGGTCATCCGGGAGTTGGCGCCGACCGGCCTGCGGGTGCACCTGCGGGTCACCGACGTCCCGCCGGACGTGCCGCCGGCCGTGGTGCGAGCGCTCACCGGCGCGGTCCGGGAGGCGCTCAACAACGTGATCCGGCACAGCGGCACCTCGACCGCCTTGGTGACGGTGGCCGGCCCGGCGGCGGGGACGGACGACCCGGACCCGGCGAGGCTGCGGGTCACGGTGGCGGACCGCGGGCGCGGCTTCGACCCGGACCGGATCCGGCCAGGGCTAGGGTTGTCCCGGTCGGTGCGCGCGCGGATCGGTGAGGCCGGCGGCGAGGTGCTGGTGGACAGCGGAGCAGGTCAGGGCACCACCGTCGAGATGAGCTGGCCGCCCGGCGCGTGGACGTCGGCGGCTGGGTGAGAGGGCCGGATGATCACTGTCGCCGCGATCGACGACGACCGGATGCTGCTCGACGGGCTGCGTACCTGGCTGGCACCGGTCGAGGACGTCCGCCTGGTGCAGGTCGCCGCCACGGTCGACGGCTATCTCGACGGACTCGGCGGTGCGGACGCGCCCCGGGTGGTCCTGCTCGATCTCAACCTGCGCGACGGATCCGACCCGGCGGACAACGTGGCGCGTGTCCGGGCCGGCGGCGGGCGGGTGCTGGTCGTCTCGGCGGTCCCCGACGCCGACGGCGTGCTGGCCACGATCGGTGCCGGGGCGGCCGGCTACCTCACCAAGAGCCATCCCCTGGACGTGCTGGTGGAGGCGATCCGCGAGGTGGCGTCCGGCGGGTCGGCGATCAGTCCGGAACTCGCGTTCGTACTCAGCCGCGACGCCCGCGCCGACCGGCCGCGGCTGTCCCCGCAGGAGCGCGCGGTGCTCACCGCGTACGCCTCCGGGGCCACCCTGGCGGCCGCCGCGCGCCGCGCGGGCGTGGCCTACGGGACCGCGCGCGAGTATCTGGAACGGGTCAAACGCAAGTATGCCGAGGTGGGCCGCCCGACCCGGACGAAGTTGGAGTTGGCCGACCGGGTGCGCGAGGACCGGCTCGACCTGGGTGGTCCCGGCCGCTGAGCCCGCACCTGGGCAGTATCCAGCCGGCGTCGCGTCAGCCGCGACCACGTACCAGGGGCGGGGATACCTCTCCACGATCTCGACCAGCAACCTCGTCGTGGACGGACGGACGCCGCGCATCGCGTACCCGGCGCGCAGCAGCATGCGCGCCTCGGTCAGCGCGGCTCCCGGGGCTCGCGACGGGCGTACTTGGCGCGGAACTTCTCGACCCGGCCCGCCGTGTCGAGAAGGCGTGTTGAGCGGTCGGTAGCCTCGGCGCGGTGGCGGAGGATGACTTCATGATCGGGCTGAGCCCCCTTGGACGCGCGGCGTGCGGTCCGCCGACCGGGCGTGGCAGGCCGTCGCCGGATTGGTGGCGGCCTGCCACGCGCCGCAGGTCCGGTGGGTCAGCCGGCGCGGCGCAGCCGGCCGAGCATGCCGGCGAGGTCCTGGACGAACAGTTCGTGGCGGAAGTAGTGGCCGCCCGGCACCTCGCGCCACTCGTGCGGGATGCCAGCCCGGCTGAGCGCTCCCCGGAACTCGCGCTGGCCCGCCAGTACCTGGCCCTCGTTGACCGAGTCGAACCAGTTGACCGGGTCGGGTGACGTGCCGGCCGCCAGGAAGATCCGCTTGTTGCGGTAGCTCTCGATGCGCTCCATCGGGTTGTCCGCGCTGACCCGTGCCTCGTCCCACAGGGGCGCGCCGTACACGGTGCCGCCGCCGAGGTCGAGCGCGGCCGAGGTGATGTTCGCCCAGTGCACGACCAGGCCGAAGTCGCGGCGCAGGCTGGCTGGCCCGGAGTGGGAGCTGACCGAGCAGAAGTGGCCGTAGTACTTCGCCGTGTACTTGAGGGCCCCGAAGCCGCCCATCGAGAAGCCGGCCACGGCGCGGCCGTTGTACTCGGGGAATGTGCGGAAGTTGGCCTCGATCCAGGGGAGCAACTGGGCGATGTGGAACGTCTCCCAGTTGCGCGGCCCGACATTGGTGCTGACCGGGTTGCTGTACCAGCCAGTGGAGGCGTCCGGCATGACGACGATGATCTCGCGGCCCGCGGTGAGGTTGATGATGTTGTCCTGGAGGTGGAACGTGCGGAAGTCCGCGTTGCCGCCGTGCAGCAGATACAACACCGGGTAACGCTTGCGGCTGGTGTGGTAGCCGTCGGGCAGCAGCACGTTCACCGCCGGATCCCACTCGATCGCGTCGGTGGCGAAACGGTAGTACTGCAACCGGCCGCCGTTCTCGTTGCGGTCGACGATGCGCAGGCCGTACCCGTTGACGGCTGCACTGGCCGCGGACGGCGCGGTGAAGGCGCCGGCGAGGGCGCCGGTCGCCGCGACCGCGGCGGCGCCGGTGAGCAGCCGCCGGCGGCTCACGGTGGGGGAGATGTTCCGGTCGTGCGGCATGGTTCCTCCTGGGGCTCAGAGTGTGGTTTCGCTGGTGAGGCCGAAGTAGTCGTGCCATTTGGTGCTGGGGGCGAATGTGGTGCCGGTGGAGAGTGCGACGTAGATGTCGT
>NZ_JNZR01000061.1:0-11954 GCF_000717585.1 Micromonospora globosa | reverse complement strand
GTGCAGGGTCGGTCAGGGGCGGGGGTTGCCGGGTGGGGCGTACGGGCTCTGGCCGGGTGGGGTGTGGGCCTGGCCCTGGGGCGGGTAGGCGCCCGCGCCGGGCTGGGGGTACCCACCCGGCTGGGGGTATCCGCCCGGCTGGGGGTGCGCGCCGGGTGGCGGGTAGCCGCCGGGTGGGCCGTAGCCGGGCGGCGGGGCGGCGTGACCGGCGGGCACCGGCGGGCCCTGCCCACCGGCGTCCATCCGGTCCAGTGCCTCGTCCGGGATGGAGCCGACCTTCGCCAGCTCACGCCGGTGACGGCGGCGGTTCCAGATCAGGAACACCACGAGCGCCAGCAGCACCACGAGCGCCACGGCGATGCCGATGCCGATCACCATCACCTGCTGGTCGGTGGGGCCGCCCCGGTCGCCGTACTTCGTCACGTCGAAGTTGTCGTCCTCGGCGGCGGCCGGTGGCGCGGACGCGCTCGGCGCGGCGGCCCCGAGCAGCGGGTTCGCCGACACCGACGGCACGTCTGCGGTGAGCGCCGCCACCGGGTCGATCCGGCCGAAGCCGAACCGCGGGTCGCGGCCGGGCGGCCCGGCGTCCCGGGCGGTACGGATCATCCGGTTGATCACGTCGGGCGCGGAGAGCTTCGGGTGCTTCGACCGGATCAGCGCCGCGACACCGGAGACGACGGCGGCGGCGTCGGATGTGCCGTCCCCCCAGCCGTAGCCCCGGTCCGGGCCGATGTTGTAGACCTCGTCGCCGGGCGCGGCGATCACCGCTTCCGGGCCCTGGGCCGATCCGGACCAGAAACCCCCGCCCCGGACCGTGCCGGTCACCGCGATCACGCCGGGGATCTTGGCCGGTGAGACGACGTCCGGGCCGGCCTGCCGGACGTTGCCGGCGGCGGCCACCACGACCACGTCGCGCTCCAGCGCGTACCGGATCGCGGCCTCCTCGACCTCCTCCACGGGCCCGGCGCCGCCGTACGACAGGTTGAGCACCTTCGCACCGCCGTCGACGGCCATCCGGATGCCGGTCGCGGAGTCGTCCTTGGTGGCCGCCGCGCCGACGGGCTTCCGGATGGGCAGGATCCGGGCGTCGGGCGCGATGCCGACCACCCCGGTCCCGTTGGCCGCGATGATCCCGGCCATGTGGGTGCCGTGGCCGTCCGGGTCGCGCCGGCCGTCGCCGGAGTCACGGGTGCTGCCCCCGGCCAGGACCCGGCCCCGCATGTCGGGGTGCCCGGCGTCCACACCGGTGTCCAGCACGCCGACGACGACGCCCCGCCCGGTGGAGATCTGATGCGCCCGGTCGATCCGCAGCTCGTCCAGATACCACTGCTCGGCGCGGCGCGGCGCGGCCACCGCCGGCTGGGCGGCACCCAGCAGCATCAGTCCGGCAAGCAGACCGGCCGTCACCGGCCGGAGCGCGCCGACGTGCACCTTCATCCGTCCGTCCTCATCGCAGGATGCCCGGGGACGCACCGTCACCGGCACCCCACGGATCGTCGTCCTCAGTCAACCATGACGAGTGCCCCGCCGCGTCGCCGCCGTGACCGGCGCCGCCGTGACCGCCCATCATTCCGCCGCCCATCATCCCGGCGCCGGCCATCCCGCCACGCGCGCCGCCCGCGCCGCCCGGTCCCGCCGCGGCCGCGGCCTTCAACGCGCTGGCCGCGCTGGTCAGTGGCGGAACCTTGCCGTTGCCGCCGCCGACCATGCCGGGCAGGCCGCCCATGGCCATGCCGCCGGCCGCGCCGATCCCACCGCCGCCGATCCCGCCAGCCGAGCCCAGGCCGGCGCCACCACCGCCGAAGCCGCCGCCACCGGCGCTCAGTCCACCCGCGCCACCGCCGCCCAGACCGAGCGTGCCCGGCCCGCCTGCGGTGATCGTGCCGGGCCCGCCCGCGCCGGCCAGACCACTGCCGTACTCCGGGGTGCCCGAGCCGGGCGCGCCACCGAGCTCGGGGATCCCCCCGGTGGTCGGCGGGGTGTAGGAGCCGCCGCCGGGGATGCCGCCGCCGGGCCCACCCGGGGGCGGCGTGAACGAACCGCCGCCGGGCGTGCCACCACCGATGCCGGTGCTGCCGATGGACGGCATGGGGCCGCCACCGCCGGGCATGCCGCCGCCGGGCGCGCCGCCACCCGGCAGGCCGCCGCCGGGCACACCCGTCGGGGGAACCCGCGGGTCGCCGCGGTAGCCGTCGCCCAGTTCGCTGTCCGTGGGGCGGGGTACGGCCAGCTTGGGGCGCTCGGCCTCGACCGCTGCCGGCAGCGGCGACATCGCCTTGTTGGCCGCCTGCTGGTTGTCGCGGTACCAGTTGTCGAGGTGCGACTTGGTGTCCCACCAGCCGCCCCGCTTCTGGTCGCTGGCGTTGCCGTCGATCTTCATGGTGGCTTCGAGGTCGTCGGCCTTGTCGCGGAACGCGCCGTCGGCGTACAACGCCTGGTTGCCCTGGTAGTCGCTGCGCAGCGCGGCGAGGAAGCCGGACTGGCTCTCACCGTCGCGCGCGTCGTCCAGCTCGGTGCCGCCGGGCAGGCTCCACTCGTTCCAGCCGAAGTTGTCCATCAGCGGGATCGGGATGCTCGCCACCGCCGTACGGATGTCGCCCTCGATCCGCGACAGCGCGCCGCTGACGTTGCCGGCGTGCGTGATGAGTTCCTCGATGTCCTTGCCGATCTCGGACAGGTGCTCGCGGTACGCGTCGCCGCCGCTGCCCTTCCAGCCGGCGAGCATCCCGGGCAGGCCGCCGGTGTGCGGGCGCTCCTGGCCGGCCGCGATCGGGCCGACGAACGAACGGCCCACCAGCGAGTCGCGTAGGTGGCCGAGCGCCGTGGAGAGGTTCTTCCAGCCCGCGCCGACCGATCCGACGGTTTCCGGGTCCGCCGAGAGCGTCACCTCACGGACGCAACGCTCCCAGGTGCCTCCTGCCATGACCGTCTCCCCCTCAGGCCGTGTACGGGTAGGTGGGCTGCTGACCGGCGTCCGGCGGCGGGGCCGCGGACTCCAGCAGACGCTCGATGTCCTTGCCGTTGGCCGCGTTGCGGGCCTCGGCGTCGCGGAACGCCTTGGCGATGTCCTGTGTGCCCTGCTTCAGGCCGGCCAGCTTCATGGAGATGGCCTTGAGGTGGGCCTCCATGCTGGCGGTGGACGTGGTCAGCGCCTGCCACTGCATCCGGGCGTCCTCGTACGCGCCGAACGGGGTGCCGTTGGGCACCGTCTGCGCGTTGCCGCTGTCGCCCTTCATCCGCTCCTTGATGCGCTCCATCTCCCAGGAGATGGTGTCCTCGACGTACTGCTTGAGGCGCTCGATGTACTCGGCCGCCGCATCCAGGTCCTCGACGCTGACGTGCAGATCGCCGGTGTCCGGCGGATTGATGCCCATGCTGCCTGTCCTCCCCGCTGCCGGCCCCGGCCGGTCCATTACGGACGCAGCGTATCGAGGAAGGACCAGTCGGGGCACCCCCACCCCGCGTACCGCGACGGTCACCGGGAAGGACGACGGAGCGCGGGAACCCGGTCGGGTTCCCGCGCTCCGGTGAGTGCGGGCGGCGTCAGCCCTGGGCGGCTGCAGGCAGCTTCAGCCCGTTGACCGGGGTGAGCGGCAGCAGCTTGCGGCCGGTCGGGCCGATCTGGATCTCGGTGTCCATGGACGGGCAGACGCCGCAGTCGAAGCAGGGCGTCCAGCGGCAGTCGTCCTGCTCGTACTCCGACAGCGAGTCCTGCCAGTCCTGCCAGAGCCAGTCCTTGTCCAGGCCGGAGTCGAGGTGGTCCCAGGGCAGGACCTCCAGCTCCTCGCGCTGCCGGGTGGTGTACCAGTCGAGGTCCACGCCGTACGCCGGCAGCACCTCGGTGGCGGCGTCCACCCACCGCTGGTAGGAGAAGTGCTCGCTCCAGCCGTCGAACCGGCCGCCGTTCTCCCAGACCTTGCGGATCACCGTGCCGACCCGGCGGTCGCCCCGGGAGAGCAGGCCCTCGATCAGCGACGGCTCGCCGTCGTGGTAGCGGAAGCCGATCGCCCGGCCCAGCGACCGGTCGCTGTTGATCGCCTGCTTGAGCAGCTTGAGCCGGCCGTCGATGACCTCCGGCCGCTCCATCGAGGCCCACTGGAACGGGGTGTGCGGCTTCGGCACGAACCCGCCGATGGAGACCGTGCAGCGGATGTCCTTCGACCCGGTGGCCGCGCGGCCGGCCCGGATCACCTCGTGCGCCATGTCGGCGATCTCAAGGACGTCCTCGTCGGTCTCGGTGGGCAGGCCGCACATGAAGTAGAGCTTCACCTGCCGCCAGCCGTTGGAGTACGCGGTGACCACCGTACGGATGAGGTCTTCCTTCGACACCATCTTGTTGATCACCTTGCGGATCCGCTCCGACCCGCCCTCGGGCGCGAAGGTCAGACCGGTCCGCCGCCCGTTGCGGGACAGCTCCTGGGCCAGGTCGATGTTGAACGCGTCCACCCGGGTCGACGGCAGCGACAGCGAGACGTTCGTGCCCGCGTACTGCTCGGCCAGGCCGGAGCACATGTCGCCGATCTCGGAGTGGTCGGCCGACGACAGCGACAGCAGGCCGACCTCGTGGAAGCCGGAGAACTCCAGCCCTTCCTTGACCATCTGGCCGACGGTGGTGATCGACCGCTCCCGCACCGGGCGGGTGATCATGCCGGCCTGGCAGAACCGGCAGCCACGGGTGCAGCCCCGGAAGATCTCCACCGCGTACCGCTCGTGGACCGTCTCGGCGAGCGGCACCAGGGGCTTCTTCGGGTACGGCCAGGCGTCCAGGTCCATGGTGGTGCGCTTGTGCACCCGGAACGGCACGTCCGGCCGGTTCGGCACGACCCGCTGGATCCGGCCGTCGGGCAGGTAGTCGACGTCGTAGAAGCGCGGCACGTACACGCTCTCGGTGCGGGCCAGCCGCAGCAGCAGCTCGTCGCGGCCGCCCGGGGAGCCCTCCGTCTTCCACTCCCGGACGATGGCGGTGATCTCCAGCACCGCCTCCTCGCCGTCGCCGAGCACCGCGGCGTCGACGAAGTCGGCGATCGGCTCCGGGTTGAACGCGGCGTGCCCGCCGGCCACGATCACCGGGTCGGCGTCGGTGCGGTCGGCGGCGAGCAGCGGAATGCCGGCCAGGTCGATCGCGGTGAGCAGGTTGGTGTAGCCCAGCTCGGTGGAGAACGAGACGCCGAACACGTCGAAGTCACGCACCGGGCGGTGGGCGTCGACGGTGAACTGCGGCACGCCGTGGGCGCGCATCAGCTTCTCCAGGTCGGGCCAGACCGCGTACGTCCGCTCGGCCAGCACGTCGGGCAGCTCGTTGAGCACCTCGTACAGGATCTGCACGCCCTGGTTGGGCAGGCCCACCTCGTACGCGTCCGGGTACATCAGCGCCCACCGGACGGTCGCGGCGTCCCAGTCCTTGACCACCGCTCCCAGCTCTCCACCCACGTACTGGATGGGCTTGGTCACCTGCGGCAGCAACGGCTCCAGCCGGGGCCAGACCGAGTTGGCGGCGGCGGGACGCGGGGTCGTGGACGGGGCACTCATGATGCCCAAGCGTACGCGGTGCCCCCGCCTTCTCCCGCGCCCGCGCCCGTGTCCGCCGCGTTGATCAAGGAGTTTGTGTGCTGTCCGGCGCTCCCACGGGCACGAACTCCTTGATCACCGGAGTGGGGCCGGGGACCGGGGCGGAATTCGTCCCGGGTGGCGGGGCGGTACTAACCTCGCAACGGGCCGAGAGGAGATTGCCGCGATGCCGCAGCCGCAGCCGGGGGCGGACCGGCCGGCCGACGGGGCCGAGATGCCGTCCGTCACCGAGCCGGCGACCGCCGCCGACACCGAGGACGCCACGGGCGCCTCGGCTCCGGCGTCCCCGTCCGGCACACCGGAGGCCGCCGACGACCGGACCCCCGGCACACCGGAGGCCGCCGACGACCGGACCTCCGGCGCGACGGCGGCCGACCAGCTGTCCGGCGCCGCCGACAGCGAGCCCAGCGAGCAGCCGGAGCAGGCCGGACCCGCGCGGCCGGACGAGCCGGCCGAGCAGGCGCTCCGGGACGACCGCCCGGAACCGTCCGAGCAGGCTGAACCGGCACGGCGGGACCAAGCAGCCGAACCGGCGGACCCGGCCAGCACCGCCCCGCTCGACAGCGCGAGCCCGCACCCACCGGCCGACGACGCCGCCGCCCCCACCGGCAAGGCCGGCCCCCAGGCGAGCGCGACGATCGCCGACGCCCTCTCCGGCAACGCCGGAATGCCGGCCGACGCGCCTACCGACGACGAGGCTCCGACTGCCGACGCCGGAGCGCCGGGCGGCACTCCGCCCGTACCGGTCACCCGGGCTCGGGGATCCGCAGCGGTTCCGGGCCGCACCACACCCGTACCCACTCCCCGGACCGGGCGGCAGCCGGATCCGACCCGGATCGACGTCGCGCCGCAGCCGCCCCGGGCCGCGGCCACGCCTGACCCCGCCAAGGTCGAGAACGCCCAAGACCGCATGCCGTCCGCGAACACGCCGGACCCGACCCGCGTGGAGAACACCCCCGATCCGACCCGGGTCGACGCGCCCGCGCCCCGCTGGAGCGGTTCCGCCGCCGTCCCGCCACCGCCGCCGCGACGGCCCGCCTGGGGCGAGTCCGCCGAGCCCACGCCGGTGCCGCCGCTGGCATCGCCGGAGCACGCCACGCCGGTCGACCCGTGGGCCGGGGTGGACACCACCGGCTGGGAGCTGCACGCCCCCGAACTGCCGCCGCCGACGCCGACTCTGCCCTACACCGCGCCCTGGGCCGCGCCGGACAACCCCCACCCGGCCCATCCGGCGCCACCGGCGGCCCACCCCGCCCCGCAACCGGCACCACCGGCCCGTCCCGCGCCGCCCGCAGCCCGGCCGGTCTCACCACCGCCGCACAGCCCGCCGTACCCCGGACCGGCCCGGCCGGTCTCGCCGCCGCACCACCCCGGTCCGCCCGCCGCCCGGCCGCTGCCGCCCGCGGCGCCCGTCGCGCCGCCGGCGAAGCCCGGACGGCCGCCGAAGCAGCGCCGGGGCAAGGCCGGGCCGCCTGTCGCACCGCCGCCGGGCTGGCAGCAGCCGCCGAAGCGGACCCGCCGCCGGCGCCGCTGGCCCTGGGTGCTGCTGCTCTCCGTCGCCTGCTGCTGCGGCCTCCCGCTCTGGTGGTTCCAGCCGATCTCCAGCCAGTACCCGGCCAGCGCCACCCTCCCGGACCAGATCGACTCGATGCGGCTGCGCCAGGACGAGAGCAGCCGGACCGCCGCCGAGGAGCTGAAATCCCAGGTACGCGAGGCGAACCTGCTCGCCGAGGACACGTTCGCCGGCATCTACAGCACGAGCGACGGCAAGCGGGTGACGTTGTTCGGCAGCACCGGGCTGCGGTTCAGCCCGGAGTCGGACGCCAAGGCGGAACTCGACCGCCTCGCCGGGGACTACGCCCTGAAGGAGTCGGTGGCCGTGGACACCGGCGTACGGGGGCGCCACGAGCGCTGCGCCGTGGGCCGGGCGGACGGCGACTCGGTGGTGGTCTGCGTCTCGGCCGACCACGGCAGCCTCACCACGGGCGTGTTCACCCGGCTGTCGGTGGACGACAGCGGGCGGCTGCTGAACGACCTGCGCCAGCGCGTGGTGGTGCCGAAGTCCTGACCGCTCAGGCGGTCTGCTCGCCGCCGGCCTGGTCGCCTGCGGTCTGGTCGGCGCGCTTCGGGGCGTAGCGCGGGACGTACTCCTGGCCGCTGAGCTTCTGGATCTCGGCCATCATCTCGTCGGTCATCGCGCGCAGCGAGGTGCGGTCGTCGGGGCGGCCGGTGAAGTCCAGCGGCTTGCCGAACTTGATGGTGATCTTGGCGCGGCCCGGTCGCGGGATCCGCGTACCGATCGGCTGGGCCTTGTCGGTGCCGGTCACGCCGACCGGGATGATCGGCACGCCGGCGGCGATCGCCAGCCGGACGGTGCCGGTGCGCCCGCGGTAGAGACGCCCGTCCGGGGAGCGGGTGCCCTCCGGGTAGACGGCGACCAGGTCACCGGCCTTGAGCACCGGGATCGCCGCGTCGAACGCGGTCAGCGCGGCCCGGCCGCCGGCCCGCTCGACCGGGATCGCGCCCAGCCCGGTGAGCACGAACTTGGAGAAGCCGCCCTTGAGCCCGGTGCCCTTGAAGTACTCCGACTTGGCCCAGAACGCCAGGTGGCGGGGCACCACGGTGCCGAGGAGCAGTTCGTCGGCGACGGAGAGGTGGTTGCTGGCGAAGATCGCGCCGCCGGTCGCCGGGATGTGCTCCAAACCCTCCACGTGCGGACGGAAGGCCAACCGGAGCGCGGGCGCCACGGTGAGCTTGCCGATGGTGTAGAGCAGGGGCACGGGTCCTCCGGCGGTCGTACGTGAAACAGGCGCTGTCACGGTAGCCGACGCGGCCGTCCGCCACCGAGCGGGTGGTCCGCAGTCCACTCGCTGGGTGCGGGTGTTAAGCAGGGGCCCCTCCTCTACCTGAGGCGTTAAGAAGGGCCCCCGCCTTACATCACACCTTGCGGACCGTCACTGTCACGCGCTCGCCCTCGCCGGCCTCGCCGTCGAAGCCGTCGAGGCCCTCGGCGAAGTCGATGCTGTCGGCGAGCACCTCCCGGGCCACGAACCCGGTGTACGCGGCGACGGCCGCGCGCACCTCCTCCGAGGCGGAGACGGCCACCGTGATCCGGTCGGACACGTCGAGGTCGGCCTCCCGGCGGGCCTGCTGCACGACCCGGACCACGTCCCGGGCCAGCCCTTCGGCTGCGAGTTCCGGCGTGACCTCGGTGTCCAGCACGACCACTCCCTCACCGCCGGGCAGCGGCGCGGAGTGCTCGGCGTCGGCGGCGACCAGGCGCAGCTCGTACTCTCCCTCGGCGAGCGTGACCCCGGCGGCGACCGGGGCGCCGTCGCGCAGCTCCCACTCCCCCGCCTTGACCGCCTTGATGACCTGCTGGACGGCCTTGCCGACGCGCGGGCCGAGCGCCCGCGGCACCACGGTGAGCACCTGCTGGCAGTACGCGGACACCTCGTCGGTGAGCACGACCTCCTTGACGTTCACCTCGTCGGCGACCAGGTCGGCGAAGGGCCGCAGCTGGGCGGCGACGGGCGACGCCACTGTGAGCTTCGCCAGCGGCAGCCGTACCCGCAGGCCCTTGGCCTTGCGCAGCGACAGCGCCGCCGAGGCGACCGCCCGGACGTTGTCCATCGCGGAGACCAGCTCGTGGTCGGCCGGGAACTCCTCCGCCTGCGGCCAGTCGGTCAGGTGCACCGACCGCTCGCCGGTCAGCCCGCGCCAGATCTCCTCGGCGGTCAGCGGCGCCAGCGGCGCCACCACCCGGCAGAGCGTCTCCAGCACGGTCCAGAGCGTGTCGAACGCGTCCGCGTCGCCGGCCCAGAAGCGGTCCCGGGACCGGCGCACGTACCAGTTCGTCAGCGCGTCCAGGTAGGACCGCACGGTGGCGCACGCACCGGAGATGTCGTACGCGTCCATCTGCGCGCCGACGGTCGCCACCAGCTCGTTCGTCTTCGCCAGCACGTACCGGTCGAGCACGTTCGTGGAGTCGGTACGACGACGCGCGGTGTGGCCGTCGGCGTTGGCGTACAGCGAGAAGAAGTACCAGACGTTCCACAGCGGCAGCAGCACCTGGCGCACCGCGTCCCGGATGCCCGACTCGGTGACCGCCATGTCGCCGCCGCGCAGCACCGGCGAGGACATCAGCATCCACCGCATCGCGTCCGACCCGTACGAGTCGAACACGTGGTAGACGTCCGGGTAGTTGCGCAGGCTCTTGGACATCTTGCGCCCGTCCGAGCCGAGCAGGATGCCGTGGCTCAGGCAGTTGCGGAACGCCGGCCTGTCGAACAGCGCGGTGGCCAGCACGTGCATGGTGTAGAACCAGCCGCGGGTCTGCCCGATGTACTCGACGATGAAGTCACCCGGGTAGTGGTGCTCGAACCACTCGCGGTTCTCGAACGGGTAGTGCACCTGGGCGAACGGCATCGAGCCGGACTCGAACCAGCAGTCCAGCACCTCCGGCACCCGGCGCATCATCGACTTGCCCGTCGGGTCGTCCGGGTTGGGGCGGACCAGGTCGTCCACCGCCGGCCGGTGCAGGTCGGTCAGGCGTACGCCGAAGTCCCGCTCGATCTGCTCCAGCGAGCCGTACACGTCCACCCGCGGGTGGTTCGGGTCGTCGGACTTCCACACCGGGATCGGCGAGCCCCAGAACCGGTTCCGGCTGATCGACCAGTCCCGGGCGTTCGCCAGCCACTTGCCGAACGAGCCGTCCTTGATGTGCCCGGGGGTCCAGTTGATCTGCTGGTTCAGCTCGACCATCCGGTCCTTGAACGTCGACACGGCGACGAACCACGACGACACCGCCTTGTAGACCAGCGGGGTGTCGCAGCGCCAGCAGTGCGGGTAGGAGTGGGTGTAGGTGTCCTGCCGCAGCACCACCCCCCGCTCCTTCAGCTCCCGGATCACCGGCTTGTTCACGTCGAAGACCTGCTCGCCCTGGTACGGCGGGACCAGCGCGGTGAACCGGGTGTGGTCGTCCACCGTCACGACGGTGGGGATGCCGGCGGCGTTGCAGGTGTTCTGGTCGTCCTCACCGAAGGCGGGCGCCAGGTGGACGATCCCGGTGCCGTCCTCGGTGGTCACGAAGTCCGCGCCGAGCACCTGGTACGCGTTCGGGCCGGCCGGCTCGACGAGGAAGTCGTACAGCGGCGTGTAGCGGCGTCCGACCAGGTCGCGGCCGTACACGGTGCCGACCTGCTCGTACCCTTCCAGTTCCTTGGCGTACGCGCCGAGGCGCGCGGCGCCGACGACGTAGCGCTCACCGTCGCGTTCCAGCAGCGCGTACTCGATGTCGGGGCCGACGGCGAGCGCCAGGTTCGACGGCAGCGTCCACGGCGTGGTCGTCCAGACGCCCAGCTTGACCGGCCCGCGCAGCGGCTCCGGCGCGTTCTCGTCGGCGGTCAGCTCGAACCAGACGGTGAGCGTCGGGTCGTGCCGGTCCCGGTAGACGTCGTCCATCCGGGTCTCGGTGTTCGACAGCGGCGTCTCGCACCGCCAGCAGTACGCGAGCACCCGGAAGCCCTCGTAGACCAGACCCTTGTCGTGCAGGGTCTTGAAGGCCCACATGACGCTTTCCATGTAGTCCAGATCGAGCGTCTTGTAGTCGTTGGCGAAGTCGACCCAGCGGGCCTGCCGGGTGACGTACCGCTCCCAGTCGTGGGTGAACTCCAGCACCGACGTGCGGCAGGCGTCGTTGAACCGGGCCACGCCGAGGTCGAGGATCTCCGCCTTGGTGGTGATGCCGAGCTGCTTCTCGGCCACCACCTCGGCGGGCAGGCCGTGGCAGTCCCAGCCGAACCGGCGCTCGACGTGCCTGCCACGCATGGTCTGGTAGCGCGGCACCACGTCCTTGACGTAGCCGGTGAACAGGTGGCCGTAGTGCGGCAGGCCGTTGGCGAACGGCGGGCCGTCGTAGAAGACGTACTCGTTCTCGCCGTCCCGGCCGGCGTCGCGGGCCTCGACTGACGCCTCGAAGGTCTTGTCGGCCGTCCAGTGCTCCAGCACCCGGCGCTCGACCGCGGGCAGGTCCGGGCTCGCCGGTACACCGGCGCCGGTCGGGTCGTGCAACGGATAGGCCATCGCCTGTCGCTCTCCCTCAGCAGCTCACTCGTCCGTGGTCTGCGAGGACGAGCCGAATCCGGTACGCCGTGACCGGCGCCCGGGTGTGGCCCGCGGTACCACCCCGCTTGGCGGCCGAGGTGCGACCGCCCGCTCGTTGGCCGGCTGTGACGGGCCGGTCCCGTCCGGTTCTACTGAGCCGGTGACCCGGCCGTTCTTCCGGAGGCTCGCCGGTGATGGCCGGGTCGTCGCCTGTGCCCGTCAAGCGTACTCGACCCCCCACCCACCGCGCCGCCGAGTATCACCCGCCCCGCCTCTCCCCG
>NZ_JNZR01000060.1:0-13890 GCF_000717585.1 Micromonospora globosa | reverse complement strand
CAACGACTACAACATCGAGAACTGGTCGTACGGCAAGACGCAGGGCGTCTACAACATGATCCGGGACTTCAAGTCCCGTGGTGTGCCGATCGACTGCGTGGGGTTGCAGACGCACTTCACCGGCGGCAGCTCGCTGCCGGGCAACTTCCAGACCACGCTGTCGAGCTTCGCCGCGCTCGGCGTCGACGTGGCGCTGACCGAGGTCGACGTCACCAACTCGTCGACCAGCCAGTACGCCGGGCTGACCCAGGCGTGCATGAACGTGCCGCGCTGCATCGGCATCACGGTGTGGGGCGTGCGCGACAGCGACTCGTGGCGCTCAGGCGAGAACCCGCTGCTGTTCGACGGCGGCGGCAACAAGAAGGCCGCGTATACCTCGGTCCTCAACGCCCTCAACGCGGCCGCCCCGACCTCGGGGCCGACCACGACCCCGACCACGGCACCGCCGCCCAGCGGTGGCGCCGGCCGGATCATCGGAGCCCAGTCGGGCCGGTGCGTCGACGTACCGAACGCCACCCAGACCAACGGCACCCGGGTCCAGCTCTGGGACTGCAACGGTCAGTCGAACCAGCAGTGGACGTACACGTCGAACAAGCAGTTGATGGTCTACGGCACCAAGTGCCTCGACGCGAACGGCGCGGCCACCGGCAACGGCACCGGAATCATCATCTGGGACTGCAACGGCCAGTCGAACCAGCAGTGGAACATCAACTCCAACGGCACCATCAGCGGCGTGCAGTCCGGGCGCTGCCTGGACGTCTGGGGCACCGGCAACGGCCAGCAGATCCAGCTGTACGACTGCCACGGGCAGACCAACCAGCAGTGGCGGACCGACTTCGGTGGCGGGACCACGCCGCCCCCGAGCACGCCGCCCCCGACCACGACGCCGCCGCCGGGCGGCTGCGCGCTCCCGTCGACCTACCGGTGGTCGTCGACCGGGCCGCTGGCCAACCCGCAGAACGGCTGGGTCTCGCTCAAGGACTTCACGAACGTCGTCTACAACGGCAAGCACCTGGTCTACGGGTCGTACGTCAACAGCAGCGGCCAGTACAGCTCGATGAACTTCAGCCTGTTCACGAACTGGTCCGACATGGCCTCGGCCGGCCAGAACGGAATGAGCCAGGGCACCGTGGCGCCCACCCTGCTGTACTTCGCCCCGAAGAACATCTGGGTGCTGGCGTACCAGTGGGGACCGACCTCGTTCAGCTACAAGACGTCGAGCGACCCGACGAACGCCAACGGCTGGTCCTCGGCGCAGACGCTCTCCACCGCCACCCTGCCCGACGCCCCGTACGGCGTCATCGACCAGACGCTCATCGGCGACGACCAGAACATGTACCTGTTCTTCGCCGGTGACAACGGCAAGATCTACCGGTCGAGCATGCCGCTGGGGAACTTCCCGGGCAGCTTCGGCTCGAACTACACGACGATCATGACCGACTCGACGAACAACCTGTTCGAGGGCGTCGAGGTCTACAAGGTGGCGGGCCAGAACCAGTACCTCATGATCGTCGAGGCGATCGGGAGCCAGGGACGCTACTTCCGGTCGTTCACGTCGAACAGCCTGAGCGGCTCGTGGACCCCGCAGGCCGCCAGCGAGAGCAACCCCTTCGCCGGCAAGGCCAACAGCGGCGCGACGTGGACCAACGACATCAGCCACGGTGACCTGGTCCGCACCAACCCCGACCAGACCAAGACCGTCGACGCCTGCAACCTCCAGTTCCTGTACCAGGGCAAGAACCCCAGTGCGGGAGGCGACTACAACCTGCTGCCGTGGCGGCCGGGTGTGCTGACCCTCCAGCGCTAGGCGCCACACCGTAAGAGGAAGGCGTGCCCGGCACCCGTGCGGTGCCGGGCACGCCCTTTCCGGTGGGCCGGCCCGGCCGGCGGGCGGACGGCGCCGACCCGGGGCAAGCTGAGTCGGTGGAGCGCATGCTGCTGACCGTCGGGCACGGGGCCGCCCACCGGGACCAGCTCGGGGACCTGCTGGCCGGCGCGGCTGTCACCCTGATCGTGGACGTGCGCCGCTACCCGGCCAGCCGGACCAACCCGGACGTCCGCCGCGAGGCCCTGGAGCACTGGCTGCCCGAACGTGGCATCGGCTACCGCTGGGAACCGCGCCTCGGCGGCCGCCGGCACGTCCGCGCCGGCGAGCCGGAACCGGACACCTGGTGGACGGTCGCGGCCTTCCGGGCGTACGCCGCGTACACCCGCACGCCCGACTTCGACGCGGCACTCGACGAGGTGCTGGCCGACGCCGCCCGGGAGACCACAGCCGTGATGTGCAGCGAGAGCGTCTGGTGGCGCTGCCACCGGCGGCTGATCGCCGACGTCGCCGTGCTCGGCCGCGGAGTGCCGGTGTCGCACCTCATGCCGGACGGCCGGCTCAGCCCGCACCGGCCCGCCGAGGGCGCCCGCCGGCTGCCCGACGGGCACCTGCTCTGGGCCGGCTGACTCAGCCGGCCAGGTCCTCGGCGAGCAGGTCCATCAGCAGCGCGTCGTGCCAGCGCCCGTCCGCGCCGCGCTCGTAGCGGCGCATGATGCCCACCGGACGGAACCCCACCTTCGCGTACGCCCGGATCGCCGCCGTGTTCGCCGCCGCCGGGTCGATGGTGAACCGGTGGTGGCCGTACTCGTCGATCAGGTGCCGGACCAGCGTGCGGATCGCGTCGCCGCCCAGCCCCGAGCCGCGTACCGCCGGGTCGAGGAAGACGTCCAGGCTGGCGTGGCGGTAGTCCGGGTCGGTCTCGGCGTACCACTGGATCGCGCCGACCAGCTTGCCGTCGTGCTCGACGGCGTAGATCGTCACCGAGTCGTCGGCCAGGTCCGCCCGGACCGACGCGGCCAGGTCGTCACCGCCGCGCCACCAGCGGCGCACCTCGGGGGTGGCCCGGATCGCGGCCAGGGCGGGCACGTCGGCGTCGGTCACCGGCCGCAGCGTCACCGCCCGCCCGCGCAGCACGCCTCAGCCCCGCCGCTCGCCGTGCTCGACGCAGACCGCCGACCAGCCGGACGGCACGACCTGCACCTTCATCCGCCGCCGGCAGGACGCGCACCAGCGCGGCGGTTCCCACGCGCGGGCCGCCTCGCACGCCGGGTGCGGCCCGGCCGCCACCGACTCGCCGCACCTGTCGCACCAGAGCGCGGCGGGGGCCGCCGTGGCGGGGGAGGATTCGGTCACCGCTGCCTCACAGGGTCGCCGAGAGCGCCTTCACCGGCATCTTCAGGTCTTCCAGCAGCTTCAGGTCGGCCGTGGCGGGCCGCCCCAGCGTGGTCAGGTAGTTGCCGACGATCACCGCGTTGATGCCGCCCAGCAGACCGTCGCGGGTGCCGAGGTCACCGAGGGTCAGCTCGCGGCCGCCCGCGTACCGCAGGATGGTGCGCGGCATGGCCAGCCGGAACGCGGCGATGGCGCGCAGCGCGTCCTTGCCCTCCACCACCGGGCGGTCACCCAGCGGCGTGCCGGGGCGCGGGTTGAGGAAGTTCAGCGGCACCTCGTGCGGGTCCAGCTCGGCGAGCTGCGCGGCGAACTCGGCCCGCTGCTCGACCGTCTCGCCGAGGCCGAGGATGCCGCCGCAGCAGACCTCCATGCCGGACTCGCGGACCATCCGCAGCGTCTCCCAGCGCTCCTCCCACGAGTGCGTGGTGACCACGTTCGGGAAGTAGGAGCGGCAGGTCTCCAGGTTGTGGTTGTAGCGGTGCACGCCCATCTCGACCAGCTCGTCGACCTGCTCCTTGGTGAGCATGCCGAGCGAGGCGGCGACCTGGATGTCGACAGCGGCGCGGATGGCGGCGACGCCCTCGCGCATCTGCTTCATCAGCCGGGCGTCCGGGCCGCGCACGGCGGCCACGATGCAGAACTCGGTCGCCCCGGTCGCGGCGGTCTGCTTCGCGGCCTCGACCAGCGCCGGGATGTCCAGCCAGACCGAGCGCACCGGCGAGGTGAACAGACCGGACTGCGAGCAGAAGTGGCAGTCCTCCGGGCAGCCGCCGGTCTTCAGCGAGACGATGCCCTCGACCTCGACCTCCGGACCGCACCAGCGCATCCGGACCTCGTGGGCGAGCTGGAGCGCGGCGGGCAGGTGCTCGTCGGGAAGGTTCAGCACCGCGAGGACACCGGCCTCGTCGAGGCCGACGCCGTTGCCCAGCACCCGCTCCCGGGCCTGGTCGAGGATCTCTGGCATGGCTCGTAACCTAACAGGCCACCGTGAGCGCGGGAAACCACCGCCGCCGGCCCTCCGGCGAGCCGGGACCGCGCCACGCCGGGGCCGCCGGGGCGGGTGGTAACTTCGCCCCGCGGAAGCGCCCGGCGGGGGGCGTGAAGTCGGCGGGAGGGGACGGCACGGTGGCGGACTGGCTGGCGGCCCTGGACCGCCGCGCCGAGCTGCGGGCCCGGGCGGGGCTGACCCGCACGCTGCGCCCCCGCGCCGCCGACGACGCCGTGGTCGACCTGGCCGGAAACGACTACCTCGGCCTGGCCACCCACCCGGAGGTCACCGCCGCCGCAGCAGAGGCCCTGTCCGCGTACGGGCTGGGCGCCACCGGGTCGCGTCTGGTGCGCGGGTCCACCGACGCGCACCACGCGCTGGAGGACGACCTGGCCGGCTGGCTCGGCGTCGACCGGGCGCTGGTGTTCTCCTCCGGATACCTGGCCAACCTCGCCGCCGTCCGGGGACTGACCCAGCCGCGGACGCTGCTCGTCTCCGACGCCCACAACCACGCCTCGCTGATCGACGGCTGCCGGATCTCCGGCGCCGAGACGCTCGTGACCCCGCACGCCGACGTCGCAGCGGTGGCCGCGGCGCTCGCCGCCGCGCCGGGCCGCCCGGCGGTGGTGGTGACCGAGTCGGTCTTCTCCGTCGACGGCGACCTGGCCCCGCTCGCGGAGCTGCACGCGGTGGCCCGCCGCCACGGCGCGCTGCTGCTCGTCGACGACGCGCACGCGCTCGGCGTCACCGGCCCGGCCGGAGCCGGCGGGGTCGCCGCCGCCGGGCTCGCCGGCGCGCCCGACGTGGTGGTCACCGCGACGCTGTCCAAGGCGCTCGGTGGGGCCGGCGGCGTGGTCGCCGGGCCGGCCGAGTTCGTCCGCCACCTGGTGGAGACCGGCCGCACGTTCATCTTCGACACCGCGCCGCCGCCCGCGGTGGTGGCCGGGGTCCGCGCCGCGGTGCGCCTGGCCCGCGACGGCGACGCGCTGCGCGCCGAGCTGGCCGACCGGGTCGCCGCGGCGGTGCGCCGGCTCGGCGCGGCCGGGCTGTCCGTGTCCGCCCCGGACGGCGCCGTGATCTCGGTGACCGCGCCCGGCCCGCAGGAGGCGACCGCCTGGGCCGCCGCCTGCCGGGAACAGGGTGTGGCGGTCGGCTGCTTCCGTCCCCCGTCCACGCCGGACAGCCGCTCCCGGCTGCGGCTCACCGTCAGCGCCGGGGTGGACCGGGCCGGCTTCGACCGGGCCCTGGACGTGATCGTGGAGTGTGCGCCATGAGCCTCGGCGACGCCTGGACCGGGCCGGTGCTGGTGACCGGCACCGACACCGAGGTCGGCAAGACAGTGGTGACCGCCGCCGTCGCCGCCGCCGCGCAGGCGGCCGGCCTGCGGGTCGCGGTGGTCAAGCCCGGCCAGACGGGTACGGCGACGGGAGAGCCCGGCGACGTCGACTCGGTGACCCGGCTGGCCGCCCCGCTGACCGGCCGGACGCTGGCGAGCTACCCCGATCCGCTGGCCCCGCTGGCCGCGGCCCGGGTGGCGGAGCTGCCGCCGCTGGAGCTGTACAACGCGGTCGACGCGATCCGCGAGGAGGCGGACAAGCACGATCTGGTGCTCGTCGAGGGCGCGGGCGGGCTGCTCGTACCGATGGGGTTGCGCCCGTCCGGCGAGCCGTGGACGGTGGCCGATCTGGCGGTGTCGCTCGGCGCGCCCGCGGTGGTGGTGGCGCGGGCCGGGCTCGGCACGCTCAACCACACCGCGCTGACGCTGGAGGCGCTGGAGCGGCGGGCCGTCCCGGCCGGCGTGGTGATCGGGGCCTGGCCGACCGAACCGGAACTGGTGCACTGGCTCAACCTGTCCGAGTTGCTGCCGAACCTGCTCGGCGCGGTACCGGCCGGCGCGGGCGGGATGGACCCGGGCGTGTTCCGCCGGTCCGCGCCCGGCTGGCTCACCCCCGCCCTGTACGGCGTGCTCGACGACTGGCGGGCCTGGGCCGAGGAGTAAGGAAGGGCCCCTTCTTAACGCCTCCGGTAGAGGAAGGGCCCCCTGTTAACACCCGCAGGGCTCAGGCGCGGCGGACCACGAACGCGTCCGGCATCCGGAAGGTGAGGTTGTCCGGGCACCACGGTGGACGGACGACCGTCACGTCGTCGAGCAGCGCGGTGGCCTCGGCGACCACCACTGCGGCCTCCATCCGGGCCAGCTGCGCGCCGACGCAGCGGTGCGGCCCGGCGCCGAACGCCAGGTGCCGCCGCGAGCCGGGCTGCCCGGGGCGGAACTCGCCCGGCGCGTCCACCACGGCCGGGTCGCGGCCGGCGCGGGCCAGCCAGGCCACGATGCTGGTGCCCGCCGGTACGGGCACCTCGCCGAGCATGGTGTCGACTGCCGCCACCCGCCGCCAGGTGACGATCGGCGGCTCCAGCCGCAGCCCTTCCTCGACCACGTCGTCCACGCCGATCTCACCGGCGCGCAGCCCGGCCCGTACCGCGGGTTCGCCGGACAGCCGGTGCAGCAGCAGGGTGAGGAACTGCGAGGTGGTCTCCTGGCCGGCGACCAGCAGGAAGAACAGCGCCCCGACGACCACGTCGGGGGAGTGCCCCGCCTCGCGGAGCCGCGCGGCGAGCCCGCCCCCGGTGGCGGCGAACTCCCGCAGCACGGTGTGGAACCGGCCCACCTCGGCGGCGAGCGCCAGCTGCCGGGACTCGTCAAGCGGCGCCCAGAACAGCTCCAGCGCGGCCCGGGCGAAGTCCTTCACCGCGCCGACCGGGGCGCCCGGCAGCTCGACCAGCCGGGCCAGCACCAGCAGCGGCAGGTCGGCGGCGAGACCCGCGTACAGGTCGACCGGGCGGCCCGCGTCCAGCGCCGCCGCCAGGCCCGCCACCCGCTCCCGGACCAGCCCGGTCAGCCACCGGCGCTGGGCGTCCACCCGGTGCGGGTGCAGCGCGTCGGCCACGATGCCGCGGATCTCCGGGTGGCTCGCGCCGCCGTTGTTCGCCAGCGTCGGCGGCAGCCGGAACCGGTGCCCGGCGAGCACCCGCAGCGCGGCCACCGGGATCGGGGTGACCGCGTCGAGCGCGTTGTCCGGCCGGAACGTCACCGGGTCGGTGAGCAGCCTGCGTACGAGCGCGTGCCGGGTCACCACCAGGTGCGGCACGCCGACGTGATCGACAACGGTGGCCGCGTCGGGCCACGGTCCGTCGACGGACTCCCCCCAGCCCCGGAACAGCACGCGGTAACGCTAGCGGCGGGCGCCGGGCGGGTTCGGGTCCAGCTCCCAGACGGTGGTGTGCTTCACCCGTACGCTCTCCAGCGCCTCCGACACCGGCACGTCGTACGCGGCCAGCTCGTGGAAGCGCTCGCGGGGCAGGAACGCCCGGCCCGGATCGCCCACCAGCACCCGGGCGCCGGAACGGGCGGCCCGGAGCAGGAAGCGCAGCATCCGGCGGGCCATCGCCTCGCTGTAGAAGACGTCCCCGGCCAGCACCACCTCGGCGTCGCCCGCGTCGGAGTCGAGGATGTCGCCGAGTTCGGCGTCGACGCGTACCCCGTTGGCCTCGGCATTGAGCGCGACGGCGGCCACGGCCCGCTCGTCCACCTCGACCGCCCGGACGGCGGCGGCGCCGGCGCGGGCGGCGGCGACGGCGACCAGGCCGGAGCCGGAGGCCAGGTCGAGCACCCGGCGGCCGGCGACCACGTCGGGGTGGTCGGTGACGTAACGGGCCAGGCCCTGCCCGCCGGCCCAGGCGAACGCCCAGAACGGCGGCGGCTGGGAGCTGCGGAACTCGCCCTCGGTCAGCTCCCACAGGCCGATCGGCTCATCGGCCTGGTGCAGCAGCACCTCGGGTACGAACGCCACGGGGGCGAGGCGGGCGTGCAGCCGGACGAACGCGGCGGACAGCTCGGACATCGGAGAATTGTGTCCCACCCGGGTTCCGGAACCGATCCCGGGCGTGTCGCGGCGAGGTCGTGACCGGTTCACCACGCTCGGTGAAATGACCCCCGTGTTGTGGCGTTGGATGCGAACACGCCCGTCTACCGGCGTGCCCGGCGCGCTCCTAGCGTTGCCTGTGGACACGACCGAGGGTGAGGAGGCGTGGTGAGCGGCTGGCGGCACGCGCTGCGGATCGGACTGGTACTGACCTTCGTGGCCGGGACCGGGTACGGCGGAGCCCTGCCGGCGCGGGCGGCGGCGGCCTTCTCCACGGAGTTGAGCGGCCTGCCGGACGAGTTCACTGCCGGGAACCGGGTGGAGACGTTGTCCGCCGTGGTGTCCCGCTCCGACGGGGGCGGCTGTGTCAAGGTGCGCTGGTCGATGCTGGTGCGGGTGCAGGGCCTGCGGCTGGACCAGCTCAAGGTGGACCGGGTGGAGGACAGCGGATCGTTCCCGCTGGAGATCCGCACCGAGGGAGACACCGCCCGGCTCACCGACCGGCAGCTGGACCCGGGTGTGCTCTGTCCCGGCCGTACCGTGACCGCCCGCTACCGGGTGGCGTTCGCCGAGGACGTCGGGCGTGGCCGGGTGAGTTTCGCCGCCGAGGCGTACGACCCGCAGTTGCGGCTGCTGGCCCGGCGGACCGCCTCCCGTGAGGTGGTGGGGGAGGAGGCGACCGAGCCGACGCCCTCGCCGACCAGCGCGGAGCCCACACCGAGCGACGAGCCGTCTTCCGAGGCGCCCGACGAGCCGACCGACGAGCCGACCGACGCCGCGGTGGTGGAACCGCCGGCGCCCGGTGGCGTGGCCGGGCGGCCGGTGGCGGACAGCGGCGGATTCGGCCTGGTGCAGGCCGCGTTCCTGCTCGGCGGGTTGCTGCTGTTCCTCGGCGCCGGGCTGCTGCTGCGGATGCGCCGCCTGCTGCGCCCGTCCGCGCAGACCGAACCGGAGACGCTCCCGCCCCCCTTCGAACGCCCCCGCCCCCGCTGGCACTGACCCGCCGGCGGGTGGGGTCAGTCGAGCTGGCTGGGCTCCAGGCCCAGCTCCCGGGCGGCCACCAGGCGGATCCACTCGGCGATCTGCCGGCGGGTGATCACCCGCTCGTGCACCGCGAGCTGGACCGCCAGCCCGTCCATCACCGCACTGATCCGCCAGGCCGCGCCGGCCGGGTCGGGGCAGTCGAACGTGCCTTCGGCGACCCCGTCGCTGATCACCGCGGCCAGGTCCTGCCGCCACCGCAGGTCGAGGCGGCGGGAGAGCTTCTCCAGCTCCGGCGTACGCAGCGACTCCGCCCAGCCGTCGATCCACATGGACCAGGAGGTGGCCCGGCCGGTCGGCGCGTAGAGGCGCAGCATCCGGCGCAGCTTCGCCAGCGGCGGGGCGGAGGAGCGCAGCACCGCGTCGAGACGGGCCAGGTCCTGCTCGACCGCGTACGCGAAGGCCTGCGCGAGCAGCCGGTCCTTGGTCGCGAAGTGGTAGAAGACGAGCGCCTGGCTGACCCCGGCGGCCTCGGCCACGTCCGCGGTGCGGGTGTTGGCGAGCCCTCGTTCCGCGATCACCTCGCAGGCCGTACGCAGCAGCGCGTCCAGGCGGATCTCGGCGGCTCGTCTCGTCACGGCGTTACGGTAACCCATCTGTCTGACCACAGGGAGTTACCGAAGCGGCCGGTCGGCGGCGGGACAGTCGGATGCCGGACACTCGACTCGCCGAGCGGATTCCGCAGGTCGCGGCCCTGCCCACGGGCCTTCGACGGCAGCCACCCAGGCTCCTAGGAAGCCCGCGCCATGAGGCGCCGGCAACATCCGGACGCGCCGGAAGGGCCCCCGAGTTGGCAACCGTTCCCGGGCTCGGCTAAAGTTCTCATCCGTCACCGGATAACACCGGGGGCGTGCGGACGTAGCGCAGCTGGTAGCGCATCACCTTGCCAAGGTGAGGGTCGCGGGTTCGAATCCCGTCGTCCGCTCGGAGATGCCGCCACGCAGTTCGGGGGCAACCTCGGTGGAGTGGCCGAGAGGCGAGGCAACGGCCTGCAAAGCCGTGTACACGGGTTCAAATCCCGTCTCCACCTCGCAGTAGACGAGGGCGATTGGCGCAGTGGGAGCGCGCTTCCTTGACACGGAAGAGGTCACTGGTTCAAACCCAGTATCGCCCACCAGCGGAAAAGGCCGTGCCGAGTGATCGGCGCGGCCTTTCTCGTCGTCATCGATCAGTCCAGTGCCGCGCCGCTGGCCATTGCCGCGGCCGGATCGCCCCACCCAGACTGGCCCGGTGGACGATCAGCAGACCCGAGCCCGGCAGTTCCGTGCCCTGCACCTGCCCGGTGAGCCACTGATCCTGGTCAACGCCTGGGATGCGCTGAGCGCCCGGATCGTCGCCGCAGCCGGCGCCCGCGCGATCGCGACCACGAGCGCCGGGGTCGCGTGGAGCCGCGGCGCCCCGGACGGCGACGCGCTCGCCCGGGACACCGCCGTCGACGTGATCCGCCGGGTGGTAGACGCGGTCCGCGTGCCGGTCACCGCCGACATCGAATCCGGGTACGGCGACAGCCCCGCCGAGGTCGCCGAGACGGTCACCGCGGTGCTCGCCGCCGGGGCCGTCGGTGTCAACGTGGAGGACTCCCGGCACGACGGCGGGGGGCCGCTGCGCCCGGTCGACGAGCAGGTCGCCCGGCTCGCCGCGATCCGGGCCGCCGCCGACCGCGCCGGCATCCCGCTGTACGTCAACGCGCGGGTGGACACCTGTCTGCGCCGGGCCGGTGGCGTACCCGAGACTGTCGCGCGCGCCGAGGCGTACCTGGCGGCCGGCGCGGACGGGATCTTCGTACCCGGAACCGTGGAACCGGAGACGGTGGCCGCGCTGGCGGCGGCGATCCCGGCGCCGCTGAACGTGCTGGCCGGGCCGGGCGCGCCGCCGGTCGCCGAACTGGCGCGGCTCGGCGTGGCCCGGGTGAGCATCGGACCGGCAGTGGCCGAGGCCGCGTACGCGGTGGCCCAGCGGGCGGCGGCGGAGGTGCTCGGCGCCGGGACGTACGACGCGCTCGCCGGCGGGCTCGACTTCGACGCGTTGAACGAGCTGATGCGGAGCTGACCCGGACGGCACTCCGCGCGCCGCAACCGACCGCGGGCGGCCCTGGCAGAGCGGGCCGGCCGGATCGGGTGATCCGGCCGGCCCGATCCGGGACCGATCAGCTCCGTCGGCCCCGGTCACTGTCACATCGGCGGGGCGACGTCCCGGCGCTCCTCGACCCGGCGGTACTCCACCGGCTGCTCGGCGGTGGTCGTGACCACCTGGCGACGGCGACCCCAGACCAGCGTGGTCATGATGAGGCCGAGGACGCCGGCCGCCATCAGGATCCAGCCGACGACGTCGAGGTCGACCCCGCCGACGCTGGCGTTGAGCGCGAACGTGAGGATCGCGCCGACCGCGATCAGGAAAATGCTCGTACCGATACCCACGACAGCCTCCTTCGGGGGGATGGTTGTGCTGTCACCGGCCTCAGTACCCCGGCGGCGAGCAGCGCAACCACACGGCCACCGGGCGCGGCGGGGGTCTGCCGCACGGCGATCTTGGCATCGGGTAGAGTTCACCCCGTCGCCGGCGCGAACCGGCGGCACGCGGACGTAGCGCAGCTGGTAGCGCATCACCTTGCCAAGGTGAGGGTCGCGGGTTCGAATCCCGTCGTCCGCTCGCGATTGCCCGGGCGATTGGCGCAGTGGGAGCGCGCTTCCTTGACACGGAAGAGGTCACTGGTTCAAACCCAGTATCGCCCACCGAGAGTCACCCTCCCCGCCCGCCGGTGCCGCCGGTCGATCGGCGGACGTATCCCCTCGGACGGTTCGTACCGGCCACATCGGTCACCCGGCTCCACCGTGCGGGTTATTCAGCCGTTGCCACCACGCGTGTCACTGTGATGCCCGATACGCAGGGAGGCGGTCACATGCACATGATCGAGCGGGGACGGTGGCGGCGGACGGCCGCCCGGTTAGGGGTGGCGACTGTCGTCGCGGCTGCCGGGGTGACGGTCTCGGCCGCGCCCGCGCAGGCCACCGCGACACGGACGGTGGCGTTCTTCAGCATGGACGAGCCGACACCGTCGACGGTGCTGACCGACTACAGCGGCAACGGCCGCCACGGCACGATCGGCGGCGAGGTGGTCACCGGCGCGCTCTACGCCGGGGCGACCGGCCACCGCTTCGCCACCCACCTGCCCACCGACAAGGAGTACGTCCCGGGCCACGTCGACCTGGTGCCGCACAGCACCGACTTCAACCCGGACGCCGGGGACTTCTCGGTGACCATCCGCTACCGGACCACGTACTCCTTCGGGAACATCCTCCAGAAGGGACAGGGCAACACGGCCGGCGGCTACTGGAAGTTCGAGGCCCCGAACGGTAAGCCGAAGTGCCTGTTCCGGGGCGCGGACGGCGCCTCCCGGACCGGCTACACGGACGTGCCGATCTCCGACGGCCAGTGGCACACGGTCACCTGCAACCGCACCTCCGCGTACGTGGAGATGTACGTCGACGGCGTGCGGACCAGCCGCCTCAACGGGCCGACCGGCACCATCGCCAACACCTGGCCGCTGTCCGTGGGTGGCAAGAGCCAGTGCGACGGTACGAAGGTCACCTGCGACTACTTCGCCGGCGACATCGACTACGTGAAGATCCTGAAGGGATCGGGCGGCCCGGCCAACCAGGCGCCGGTGGCAGCGCTGACACCCACCTGCTCCGGGCTGGTGTGCACGTTCTCCGGCGCGGCCTCCACCGACGCCGACGGCGCGATCCAGGACCACAGCTGGGCCTTCGGCGACGGTGACACCACGGGCACCGCCTCCGTACCGACCACGTCGCACACGTACGCGGCTGCCGGCACCTACCCGGTCACGCTCACCGTCACCGACGACCGGGGCGCCACCGGCACCGCGACAGTCGACGTGACGGTGGCGCCCGTACCGGAGCGGATCTCGTTCGTCGGCCAGGCCACCGCGAACGCCAACTGGACCAGTCACACGGTCACCGTCCCGGCGGGCGTGCAGGCCGGTGACATGCTGCTGCTCGTGCTCAGCCAGAACACGCACACCGGCACCGGTGAGCCGACCGGGGTGACCGGCTGGACCAGGCTCGACCGCCTCGACGGTGGCTTCGCCACCACCACCGCCTGGTGGAAGACCGCGAGCGCGGGTGACGCCGGCACTGCGGTCCGGGTGACACTGGACAGCCAGGCTAAGGGCAACCTGGTGCTGGCCGCGTACCGGGGGGTGGCACCGGGAGGGCCGGTCTTCGCCAGGGCCACCGACCCGGCGAGCACCGCCACCCGGATCACCCCCTACGCGCCGGTGACCGCCGCGCAGAGCTGGGCCGTGTCGTACTGGCTGCACGGCGACAGCACCTCCACCGCGCTCACCCCGCCGTCCGGCGTGGCGGTGCGCAGCAACACCTCGCAGACCGGCGGCGGCCGGGTGACCGGCCTGCTCGCCGACTCGGCGAGCAGCGTGCCGACCGGCAGCTACGGCGGACTCACCGCCACGGGCGCCGCGGCCAGCACGACCACCACCACGTGGACGTTCGTCCTGCCCCCGGCCTGACCCATCGGGTACGCGAAAAGGCCGGCACCCCGTTGGTTCGGGGTGCCGGCCTTCAGCTTGGTCTCACTTGTTCTCTCAGCTGTTCCAGTGCTGGGCGACGAGGTCGGCGGCCTGCTGCTCCCACTGGGCGTAGTGGTCCGGGTAGGCCGACACCTGGACGGTCTGGGCGGCC
>NZ_JNZR01000059.1:0-17225 GCF_000717585.1 Micromonospora globosa | reverse complement strand
GCTTCCGGCATCGCGAACCTCCACAACATCATCCTCGCCGGCTGACCATCGGCTTGATGCCGAGCAACGCCTTCACCCAGTTACGAGACGTCCCTTAGGCAGCGGATCCGACAGGATCTTCCCGACCGCACCGAACGGCCGCTCCGGAACCACCACGCGATGACGCACGCTGTGGCGTCGCTTAGCCGGAGGCCGACGCACCTTGCTGGTACTCCGCCCACAACTCCTGCGCCTCGCGCGCCATCACCTGCGCACGGCGCGCCTTCTTCTTGCTGAAGCTTGGCGTGCCCCCGGGCCGTCGCGTCTGCCGCGATCCGCGACCGGACAGTTTCTCGAGCCGTGCCGCCTGATCCTCCAGCGCATACGACAAAATCTTGAGATTGGCGGCCCGGTTACCGGCGACGGCCTCGCGAGCGACCGCGATCGCTTCCTCGCCGAGCGCCAGCGCCTCGACCGTACGGCCGGCGTCGTCCAGCCACACCGCCTGCCGCCGCAGCATCTCCGCGTGTCGCGACAGGATTGCAGGCCGGTCGACCGTCGCTACCTCACGCTGCAGTTCAAGGGTCTCCTCGCCAACGGCTAGGGCCTCGTCGAGCCGGCCGGACCTGGCCAGGCCGTTAGCCAGGTTCAACAGCGACAGCGCCAGGTCCCGCAGGTGTCCGGCCCGGTTGTCCGCAACGAGTTCCCGACGCAACTGCACTGCCTCTGTCGTAAGGGCGAGGCTGGCCTGTCGATCCTCGGTGACGGCTCCCTGATTGCCCACCGCCTCGGCCAGCCTCGACAGGTATACCGCCCGGTCGACAGCGGCCAGAGCGCGATACAGCTTCACCGCCTCATCGGTCGCGGCCGCGGCCTCCGCCCGCCGGTCCATCTCGCTGAGCCGCCCGCCGTACGTGTCCAGACACGAGGCGAGGAGCGGATGATGCACCTCGGGCTGGGCTGCGACAAGTTCACGACTCAGTTCGACCGCCTCCGCGGCCGCCGCCAGAGCCTCCGCCGTCCGTCGTACTCCCGCCAGACAAACCGCCTGGTTCTTCAGAGCAGTCGCCAGGTAGCCGAGACGCCGCGGCTGGCTGCCCGTCATCGACTCACGGAAGTGCGCGACCGTCTCGGCGCCGACGTCGACCGCTTCCTCCCACCGCCCTGCCTCGAACAGCCGGTTCGCGTGCAGGCTCAAGACCCTGCCCAGGGCGTCGTGCATTTGCGAGCCGACCGGTTGATCCACAGCCAGCCTGCGCAGCAACTGCAGGGCACGGTCGCTGACCTGCAGCGCCTCGGCGTGCTGGCCGGTCGCCGCCAACGCCATCGCGTAGGGCTCAAGCAGGCGCGACAGCAGGACGTCAGGACATACGTCCATCAACGCCAACGCCTCACGGCCAGCAGTCAGCGCCTCCGGCGTTCGGCCACAACTCATAAGTCGCCTGGCGAGCGCGTCCAGGGCCTCCGCGAGCTGCTCCTCGTGACGGCGGTCGATGGCGTAAAGCTCCCGGGCCAGCCGGACCGCCTCCTCCGCACACTCCAGCGCCTCCGTCGGCCGGCCAGCGTCCGACAAGTAATAGGACAGGTTGCTGCATGCCAGGACGAGAGTGGGCAGAACCGTGCCACGGTCCCGTGCTGTCAAGCCAGACAACATCTCCACAGCCCGGCGGCCCGTCTCGACCGCATCGTCGAAACGACCAGCGCGCGACAGCTCCACCGCCTCATCGACCACCGCCCCGACCTGGCGCAGCGAAGCGTCAACCCGCGTCCCCCGCCGCAGCCATCTACGCCAACCCGTCGACTTCACTAGGGCGAATATAGGCCCAAATGATCAGCCCGTCGGCCCCCGTATGCCGAGCCGCAGACACTTCGGGCACGCCGAAGAGGTCACCGAGCAAGTGCCCTAGCCAGCAGGTATCCGGTGGGATTCGAGTCTCAGCGCGGACTACCACCCTTCCGCCATCTACGAGTTGACGACTCTCCGCGCGGAACAGCCGCCCCGATCCGCGGCCGGGGGGCGCCAGTCGGGTTCCACCAGCCCACCTAGTGCTCTGACCACAAACGTTGGCCGGGTTGGTCATGCGGCTCGGGTGGCGCGTTGGCCCCAGCGGCGTTGTCGTTCGCTGCGGATTTCGGCACGGTGGCGGCGTTGGGCGGTCAGGACATCGGGGTGGCGTGCGTTGGCGTTGCGCCAGCGCAGGTAGGCGTGCAGGTTGCGGGCCAGGACGGTGTGGTTGGGGTGATCCGAGCCCGCAATGACGAAGGTTCGTAGCGGCCCGAAGTGCGCCTCGATGGGGTTGGCACAGGAGGCGTAGGTCGGGGTGAAGCACATCTCGACCTTGTTCCGGGCCGCCCACTGCCGGATCTTGAACCCCTTATGGGCGGACAGGTTGTCCAGGATGCCGTAGATCGGTGCGCCGTCCGGGCGAGCGGCCCGGATCGACTTCAACGCGGCCAGGGTGTTCGCCGCGGACTTGCGGGTGCGAATGACGCCCCACAACTGGTCGTCGCCGATGCTGTAGCAGCCGTGGGACTGCCGCACGCCGTGCAGCTTGTGGTAGTTAGCCGGCAGCCTACGCGGGCGACCTTTCGGCGCCCAGCCGACGCCGCCGTGCGGTCGGACCGCCAGCGGCCCGAACTCGTCGAAGGCGAACGTGCGGTGCGGAAACTGCTCGATCACCTGCTCGATACGGGCCAGCTTGGCCTCGCGGTCGGGGTCGGTGGACTCCTTCCACGTCTTGGTGCGCTGGAAGGTGATCTCGTGTTTGCGCAGTAGTTGCCGCAGCCGCTCCCGGCCGACGACCACCCGCCGGTCCGGGTTGTGCGCCAGGTGCTCGGCGAGCTTGCGCACGCTCCATCAGGTGAAGGGCCGCCCCAGCTTCGCGGGGCGGGTGTTGGCCGTCACGACGATGAACGCCTCGTCGTCGCTACTGATCCGGCGGGGACGGCCACCCGCCCACTGAGGGTCCAGGCTGGCCATGCCGATCTCGTTGAACCGGTGGATCACCTGCCGCACGGAGTCCTCGTCGGCCTGCACGAGCCGGGCGATGACTGGCACGCTGTTGCCTCCCGCAGAGGCAAGCACGACCATCGCCCGCCGCAGCCGCACGGCCGAGCCCGTGCCCCGGCGCACAAGCCGTTGCAGCCGCTGTCCTTCTTGATCACTTAATCGACGTACCCGAACCGGCTCTGCCACCCCGACAGCCTGACGCCGCAACCCCAGCCCGACCGCCACCCAGGCCCGGCGTGTCACCAACACCGCGAACGTTTGTGGTCCGAGCACTAGCCGCGCCGAGGGCCCGTTCTGATAAGCGCGAGCGAGATCACGATCATGACGAGGCCGAGGCCAGCCAGGACAGTCGGCGCCTGCAGGAGCAGATCCTCCGTCGCGTACCCGTCGGGCGTGGCAGCCCGGGTCGGATCCGTCCTGTCGACGCGTACGTCGAGTAACTCCCCGACGCGGAACTCACTCTCGTCGAGTTCGCTGGAGAACCGCTCCCGATACCGCACGCCGTCGAACGTGTAGTCCACAGTCAGCCTCGTGGCGGAGAACGAACGCGTGATCCTGAACCGTTCGACGTGGACCACTTGGCCTGTCGTCTCGGCGCCGACGCGAACCCGCTCGTCGATCGCCTCGTTCAGCCGAACGGTGAGCAGCATCCCCACGCCGATCAGAAGGGTGCCGAGGACAACCGCGAGGACCAGCTTCAACTCTCGCCAGCCGAACGGGCTCTCCACCACCGGCCCTCCTCGCGTCTCGTCCGGCGGCCTGGCTAACTCCAGGGCGGCAGTGGTGCGACCGGGCGGACCGCGGTGAACTGATCGTGCTCATACCGGGTGGCGGCGAGCAGCAGCAGCCATTCGTCGCAGCCCTGCCACGGGTAGAGGTCGGCGGCACCGCCGCGTACGGCCCTGGGCCCGTCACCGGTGCGTGGGCGGGCATCCGCCGGGGCGCCCACAAAACCGGGAATCCACACGTCGGCGCAAATCTCGGCTGCCGAGCCCATCGCGGCCAGCCCGAACGCGTTCTCAGCGGCGGCTGTCCGCCGCTCATCGCCGAAGTCGTCGAGCAGATGGCCCTCGCCGGGTTTCTCGTAGCCGCGGAAGGTCAAGGTGGTGGTGCCGGCTCGGGCTGCGTACTCCCATTCGGCCTCGCTGGGCAGCCGGAATGGCACAGCTCGTCCAGGTCGTTCTCGGGCCGGGCCGTGCCGGAGTCCGCGTTGGCGTAGTCGTCCTCGTACTCGGGCAACCAGTGCTGGACCTGCGCGACCGTCAGCGGGTGCCGAGCAATCAGGAATGGTTCGACCCGCACCTACAGACCCATGCGAAAGGTCCCGCCCGGCACCGCCCGAAAGACCACGCCGGACGGGATATGCCGCCAGGCCGGCCGCCCGGCCACGATCTCTTCGGTCCACACGACGCCGAACGCTAGCAGTCCGGCATCACCAACCGCGCCGCCTGGTACGAGTACGAGCGCTCGGTCGGCACGGGGTCACGCTCCGGCGGTGACGGTCACCAGGCCGATGGTTACCGGAACGGTCGTCTCCCTCGCTGGGCACGGTCTTGCTGTTGGGTTCACGATTGCCCTGGCCACCGCCGCTGGTGGCGGCCGAATTCGGACTTGGATGCCGGTGGGAGGTTCGCGGCGCTCTTCTTCGGCGTACTCACGTACGGCATTGCCCAGCTGGTGTTGCTGGGCAGCTGCTTCGCGCTGTCCGGACGGCTCGACCGTGGGTCATCGTCTGGCCTCGTAGCTGGCTGGATATTGGGACTGGCCACGAGCCTGTACTACCTGTGCGGCGGGTTCGGCACCTAACGAATGCCCGGCCACCTGCACGCCATCACGCATACGGTAGGCGCGACCGAACGTTGCGCCCGGTCGGCGGCAGAAGATCAAAGGGATCCCTCCGCACAGTCAGATCCCGAGGCGTTCGATCAGCATCTCGATGTTGGGCGCAACCTCGATCCAGTCCGCCGCTGTGCTGAGGTAGATCACCGACGGTGCGGCCGACGAAGGTCTGTAGTCCAACGCAAACGGCCGGTCAGGTCCGAGGTCACCGATCAGGAGAGACCGGTCGGGATCCACGTCGCCGGGCGGGCTCTGCCGGTCCGGTTGACCGAGGTAGAACCCGCGATAGTCCTCAGGGATGTCATCGAGCCAGCGCCTGTTGGCCGTCATCCGACTCAAGGGAAGGAACTGCGGCGCTACGGCGTCATCACCGAAGACTTCCCGGTACGTCGACGACGAGCGGTCTGGAGCTACCCACCGCCCCTGCTGCAGCACCCGGAGCAGCGCAGACGGGACCGGCAAGCTGTCAATGATCATGTAACTATCGTCGGTGCTCCGAGCAGTCCCCCCACAAGACATCGACGCACACCACCAGCGGCATGAGCGGGGGGAAAAGCCGGCGAGCACAACTGCAGAGAGATTCAGGTGAATGCCAGCGGATGCCGAGCCAGCAGGGCCGCAGCGGCGATGTAGGTGAGTTAGCGCATGGTGCCTCCCGTGGACGGCTTCGCGGTCAGGCGACGCGGCGGATGCGGCGGATGGCGAGGTAGAGCAGCAGGGCGGCGACGGCGACGAAGATGCCGGTCTCGATGCCCTGGAACAGCCAGTACCGTGTTCCGGGCTGGTAGAGCTGCCAGTTGTAGGCGCCCGAGGTGATGCCGAGGTCGGCGCCGCACGCGAGGTACTGGGACCGGCGGTCGCGGTCCCTATCACGCAGGCCGGTGCCCGGGTTGACGCTGGACGCGCGGTGCCAAGTCCTCGGCTCTGACGCGGTTGCCGCCTCGCTTTGCACCTGGTCCCGCAGCTCCCAGACCGCTCCCAGGGGATGCCGGGCATGGTCCACTGTTCCGGCGCGTAACACGGGGGGTGCGGTGGAATGCCTGGTACGACGCTTCTGCCCTGGCAGGCGGGTCTCTGGGTGGCGGGTTGCCTCGAGCGTCTCGCACCGTACGTGCACGCGTGCGGCACGCTACGAGCGGCCGCGTTCTATCGAGACAGCGTCGACGCGTTCTGGACGGGGCACGGCGAGCTCGCCGCGCCCGACGCGGACCGGATCGCGGCAGTAGGCGCGAAGCTCAGAGCCCTGTGCGATGAGTACAGCGCCGAGGCGCAGATCTTCGAGGTCATAGTCAGAGCGGCCGAGGCTGCTCGGCAGCCCATGCCCGAACCCATGGAACAGCTTGTCACGCGGACGGTGGACCTCTGGTCGGAGCTGGGGTCCGACGACGACTCGGGAGACCGGGAGGCGCAGGCGCAGCGGGACACCCTGGCGATGACGCAGCAGCCTCCCGCGCAGGCGGCGGCCCAGATCCGGATCGTTTCCGCCCGGCTCGGCGCCGAATGGGCAGCCCGACTTGCCAACCACGGCCTGCTGAACGCCGACCCTAAGCGACCGGAGATCGTGATACCCCCGCACGATCTGCCCTACCAGGTCGGTGACGTGGTGGCGGTGTCATGCCCGTGGACCCCAACGGTGACCACACGCGCCGGCAAGTACTACGCGGCGGTGCGCTGGCCGTGGGGGGCCGTGCTCGATCCCGACTCGGCGTACCTGCCGAACGGCAGCGTCGCCTTCCCCGTCGACGAATCTACCGAGCCGTGGTGGCCGTACCAGCTGCGCCCGCCGGCGGCCGAACTCGACGAGGGCGACCGGTGCGCGGTTGGCGTACCGCCGACCCGGTGCTACGTGGTGCGGTCCAACCGATACGACCCGCCGATGGACGACGGCTTCCTGCCGAGACTGACAGCGAGCATCGCGCTGCTGCCGGTCGGCAGCGGATACGCCGACGCGGCAGACGTGTGGCTGGAGCGTGCCGAGCCATTCGAGATGAAGCTGCTGCACCGCCCATACGGTGCGCTTCGCTCCGGTGACACCGTCGATGACGCGGACGGTCGCCTGCTGCAGTTCGTACCGCCGTTCCTGTTCTACGCCGACGGTGCTCGAGTGCGGCCGTCGTGGCCACTAGCTTTGGTGACCCGCGACGGGGTCACGCCACCCTCGGACGCGGTCGACGCCGTCGCCACCGCGACCGCCGTCGGCGGTCATGCCGACGAAATCGCGCGCTGGCTTACCTACAGCGAGGCTCCATACACAGCCACGATCGCCGAAGAACTCTTCGACGAAACCTGAGCCGTCCACGACAGCGAGCGACCGACGCCGCGCTGGTCGACGTGCACCCGACGCCCGCCTCCGGTCATCGGTTCAACGGTTCAACGGTCGGACGTCCGGGCGTTGACCGAGATCAGGTGCACTCATCTGCCGTGGGTAGCTCGGTGCCGCCCGAGGTCATTTGGCGCCGGATTCAATTGGTGGGCCCGGCGGGTCGGCGTTTGCAGTTTCCCCTTTGAGGTGGGCCGTTCGGTAGCGGCCTCAGTCAGCCAGCGGTGATCGTAGTTCAGGTGGTCCCAGCGGGACCGCAGCCACTGACGCTTGGTCGCGGTAGCAGTTCGCCAAAGGTATCGCAGCCCGTCGGCGAGTTGATCGCGTCGCTGCGGCGCGAGAAGCCCTGGAAGCTGGTGACAGAGGTCGGCGATCATATTGGCGCGCTCACGACGTCGATCGAGTGCGTCCGCCGAATGGGCATCCAGCAGTGGCGCAGTGAGGAACCGGATCTCCAGGAAGCCCAGATGGAGTAGGTCCGCCGTCGCCGCCTCCATCGCAGCCTGGGTCGGCTGATCCGACTCCATGACAACCTCCTCTGACGAGGCGAACAGGATGCCTCACGCCGTCCGCTTCTGCCGCGATTCGCGCGGTCATGCCGGTTGCAGTTGACGATCCCGCCCCCCCCCCCCTGGGGAGCGGGGCGCTGTCCGGCCCGCCACGTCACCGGACCTCGAACGTCGCCAGCCTCGCCCGCGGGTCCGCCGCGCTGGTCCGCCACCAGGGCACCGAGCAGCACCTCGACACCTGGATCAACCGCGCCCCACGCCGGATGCCCCGAATCCGCGGCTTCGCCGCCGGCCTGGATCACCGCAACACCCCCCGACAGCTCTCGGCGCCTGCTTCGCCGGCGAAACCGGATGGCGACGCGTGGCGGTGCCCGCGCATCATGACCGGGTGGACGCCCGGCGAGCGATCGCTCTGATCGATGACCTTCGGTCATTCGTCGATGGCCGCCGCGCGGAGGTGGCCCGTACGAGCGCTGCCGGAGTCGAGCTTCTTACCCGCTACGGGGATGGTCGGCTGGACGAGCTGTGGCTGGACCACGACCTGGGCGGCGACGACACCATCTGGCCGGTGATAGAGGTCCTGGAACAGGCCGCCTTCTACGACCGCCCCTTCAACATCGGTGTGGTCGTCGTCCATTCCGCCAACCCGGGCGGTGCCGCAAGAATCGCGCTTGTCCTGAGGCGCTGGGGTTACCGGGTCCGCGTCGCGTCGGGTTGCTCAGACGTCGGCTACGACAAAGGCCCTCCGGCGAGCTGATCGATCCGGCCACGCCGTCACGTATAGCAGGCTGCGACCCACCGGCTGTCGCCCGGTAGATGTCGAGGCGATACCCACTGGGTAGGCTCCGAGATCGGCGCGGTGGTTGACGGTGGCGCTGAGAGACAGGGCCGCCGTCAGCAGGGATGAAGGGCGGGCCCCGGGCGGCTTGTTCTCAGGGTTGGCTCGACGGGACCGGAGCGGATGCAACTGTGAAAGGCAACCAGCGGACTGGCGATGCGAGCGCTGCCGCATCCACGCTGGACCTGAAGCCGCTTCAGAGTCGGCAGAGCCTACGCGAGGACGTAGCGCACGCCCTGCGCGCGGCTATCGTGGCTGGCAGCTTGAGGCCGGATTCGACCTACTCCGTCCCGATGCTGGCCGGACGCTTCGGCGTCTCGCCCACGCCGGTTCGCGAAGCGATCCTCGACCTGGCCAAGGAGGGCTTGGTCTCGATCGTCAAGAACAAGGGGTTCCGCGTCAAGGCCCTCAGTGAGCGGGATCTGGACGAGATCACTCAGATTCGGGAGCTTCTCGAGATTCCGGTGGTGGCCGACCAGACGGGCAGACTGTCGGAACCGCAGGTGCGGGAACTGCGGAGGTTGGCGGACAACATCGTTTCTGCTGCCGGACGTGGGGACCTGGTGGCGTACATCGAATCGGACAACGCCTTCCACCTGACACTGTTGCATGCCGCCGGGAATCAACGGCTGGTCGAGACGGTTGCCGACCTGCGCAATCACACCCGTTTGTACGGTCTCGACGCGCTGGTGGAGAGTGGAGGTCTGGTCGACTCCGCGAACGAGCATCTCGAGTTGATCGAGCTCATCGCCGGGGGTGACCGTGAGGCCGTGGTCGGCCTGATGCGGCACCACTTGCGGCACGTCCGAGGTATCTGGGCGGCCCGTCGTGAAGACTAGGACCAACGTGTTCTGTTGACACGTCCGGCCGGTCGGCTCCCGCTACGCCGCCACCGTGGCTCCTTGGAGTCAGCACCGGCACACCGAATGTGCTCGCCGGCAGCAGCTCCGGGCCCCGCTATCGCATACGGTCACGCCCTCAGCCGTTCATCGACTGCTTCGAACGGCGCCGAGCCGGGGCGATTGCACCTCTTGACGGGGCGGGCGCAGCCACTATGGTGCTATGTAACATATTACTGATGGAGGCCGCATGGAAATGGCGCCGTGGCGTGGGGTTCTCGTAGCGACCGCTCTTCCGTTCCACGCCGACCAGGGCATCGATTTCGGCGCTTACGCTGCACATGTCGGATGGCTCGCTGACAACGGCTGTCATGGCGTTGTCCCCAACGGTTCCCTCGGTGAATACCAGGCGCTCAGCAGCGAGGAACGGGCTTCGGTGGTGCGAACGGCGGTGCAAGCCGCCCCTGATGGGTTCGCCGTCGTACCAGGCGTCTCGGCCTATGGTGCCGACGAGGCACGGCGCTGGACCGAGCAGGCTGCGGAGGAAGGCTGCCCGGCCGTCATGTTGCTGCCACCGACGACGTACCGCGCTGACGAGGCAGCAGTGCTGGCCCACTACCGTGAGGTGGCGAAGGCAGGTCTACCGATCGTCGCCTACAACAATCCGATGGACACGAGGGTGGACCTGACACCCGACCTGCTGCGGCGTCTACACGACGAGGGTTTGATCGTCGCGGTCAAGGAGTTCAGCGGTGACGCCCGCCGGGCGTACCAGATCGCCGAGACGGCGCCTGGTCTCGACATCCTCGCCGGCGCGGACGACGTCGCGCTCGAATTCCTGATCGCGGGCGCGGTGGGCTGGATTGGCGGCTACCAGAACGCCATTCCGGCGAGCTGCGTTCGTCTTTACGAGGCCGCGACGGCGGGTGATCTCAGGACGGCCGTCCTCCTCTACCGGGCACTGCATCCGCTGCTCCGTTGGGATTCGCGCACTGAGTTCGTTCAGGCGATCAAGCTTTCCATGGATGTCGCAGGTCGTCCCGGTGGCTTCACGCGCCAGCCGCGCCAGCCGCTGGCCCCCACCGACGCCGCGGTCATCCGTACCACGACCGAACGGGTGCTCGCGGCAGGGCACCGCTGATGCGCAGTAGCCGCGTCATTCACGTCGTCGACTCCCACACCGAGGGAATGCCCACCCGGGTGGTGACCGGAGGCGCGCCGCTCCTGCCGGGCGACACCATGGCGCAACGTCGGGAGTACCTGACGAACCACCGGGATGACCTGCGCACGTTTCTGATGTACGAGCCGCGCGGGCACTCCGCCATGTCGGGTGCGATCCTCCAGCCGCCCACCCGCCCGGACGCCGATGTCGGTGTGGTCTTCATCGAGGTGTCGGGGTGCCTGCCGATGTGCGGACACGGTGCGATCGGTGTGGCCACCGTACTGGCGGAGACCGGGATGGTGCCGGTCACCGAGCCGGTGACCACGATCCGCCTCGATACGCCGGCCGGACTGGTGGTGGCGTCTGTCAAGGTCGAGCAGGGCCGCGCCACCGCTGTCACCATCCAGAACGTTCCCTCCTTCCTGGTGGAACAGGACGCCTTGGTCGAGGTCCCCGGCTACGGCCACGTCCGTTACGACCTCGCGTTCGGCGGCAACTTCTATGCGATCGTCGACCTGCCGGAGTTGGGCCTGCGACTGGACCGCATGGACAAACAACGGCTGCTGGAGGTGGGGCTCAGCGTGATGAGAGGCGTGAACGACACCGCCCGGCCCGTGCACCCCGAGCAGCCGCACATCTCCGGATGCCACCATGTCTACCTGGCTGCGGAAGGGGCGACCGCCCGGTTGTCACGCCACGCCATGGCCATCCATCCCGGCTGGTTCGACCGATCCCCTTGCGGGACCGGCACGTCGGCGAGGATGGCGCAGCTGCACGCCCGCGGGTTGCTCCCCCTCGGACAGGAATTCGTCAACGAGTCCATCATCGGCAGCCGGTTTTCCGGTCGGCTGGTCGATACGACCACCGTCGCCGGTCGGCCCGCGGTGGTGCCGACAGTCACCGGGCGGGCGTGGCTTACCGGTACCGCCCAGTTCTTCCTCGACCCCGAGGACCCTTTCCCGGCGGGATTCATGTTGTGAGTCTCATTCAGAGCCGTTCCCCTCAGAAGCCGGACGATGTCGTCGCGGAGCGTGTCCCGGTCACTCCTGATGGTGTGCGGAAGCTCGCTGATTCGGTCCGTGTCGCGCAGGACGCCTGGCGCCGTCGGGATCCCTCCGGCCGCGCCGCTGCCCTGAGTGAGGCGGCGGACCGGCTGCGGGCTCGGGCCGGTGAAGCGGCTGCTCTGATCGTCCGTGAGGTGGGCAAGCCGGTCGTGGAAGCGAACGCCGAGGTCAGCCGGGCCGCTGCGATCCTCGACTACTACGCCCAGTCCTGCTTCGCGGCGATCGGCGACCTGCTGGCGCCGACGCTGCCGGCGAATCAGCCGGGACTGCTGTTCACCGAACGTCGGCCGCGGGGCGTGGCTGGTCTGATCACGCCGTGGAACTTTCCACTGGCCATCCCGCTGTGGAAGGCTGCACCGGCCCTCGCCACTGGTAACGGAGTGCTGCTCAAGCCGTCGCCCGAGGCGCTGGCTTGCGGCGAGTTGGTGGCGGGCCTGTTCGACGGGCTGCTGCCCGACGATCTGCTCCATGTGGTGCCGGGAGGTGCGGACACCGGACAGGCCGTCGTCGAAGCGGCTGACGTCGTGTCCTTCACCGGCTCCGCGACGGTCGGCAGGGGTGTCGCCGTCGCCGCCGTTCGCGCCGGGCTACCGGTTCAGGCGGAGATGGGCGGACAGAACGCAGCGGTCGTGCTGCCGGACGCCGACCCTGCCACCACTGCCACGATGCTGGCAGGTGCCGCCATGGCATATGCGGGCCAGAAGTGCACCGCGACTCGGCGGATCATCGTGGTGGGCGATGCCACCGCGCTCACCGAAGCCCTGGTGGCCGCGGTGGCGGGGCTACGCGTCGGCGACCCGGCCGATGCCGGCGTCGCAGTCGGTCCCGTCATCACCGACGTCGCGCGCCGTCGAGTTCTGGACGGCGTCGCGGCAGCCCGCGCGGCAGGAGGCCGGGTTCTCACTCGTCTCGCGTCCCGGGCTGACGGCCTCTATGTGGCGCCGGTGCTGCTCGATTCGGTCGACCCTGGCCATCCGGTCGCGTGCGAGGAGACGTTCGGCCCGCTGGCCAGCATCTTCACCGTGTCGGACCCGGCCGCCGCGGCCGCTCTGGTCAACCACGTTCGGTACGGGCTGGTGACGTCCGTCCACGGCCGCGACATCGGCCGGTTGTTCGAGGTGGTCCGGGCCATCGACACCGGTCTCATCCGGGTCAACACGCCCACTACCGGAGTCGATTTCCACGCGCCGTTCGGCGGTGAGAAGGCGTCCAGCCAGGGCCCTCGAGAACAGGGCACAGCCGCACTGGACTTCTACACCTCGTTGCGCACCATCACCCTCTGTACTCCCCCACCCAGCCCCGCCGAGGAGGCCGCATGAAACGGGTCGACCTGCACACCGGTAGTCATGATCTGCCGGTCAGCCCCGCGTTGGAGGAGTTCATGCTCTCCGGGTGGGCTGACAGCGAGCGGCACGTCACACAGGTCGACGAGGTCGCCGGCTGGGCGGCGGTACGCCGGAGACAGCTGCACTGCCGTTTCTCCGGGGAACGGCTCGTCGTCCCGGCCGGAAGCTTCAAGAGGCGTTCCAACGACCAGCACTATCGGTTCCGCCCGCATTCTGCCTATGTCTGGCTGACCGGCGACCAGTCCTCAGACGGGGTCCTGGTCATCGAGCCGGACGGTGAGGAGATGCTCTTTCTTCGCCCCCGATCCGACCGGAGCACGCCCGAGTTCTTCCGTGACCGGATGTATGGGGAACTGTGGGCCGGACGCCGGCCCACCTTGGGAGAGAGCCGTCGGCGGCTGGCTGTGACGACCCGTCATCTGGCCGAGCTGGAGTCGGTCCTGTCCGGGCGGGGCGTTCCGACCCGCGTGCTGCGTGGAGTCGACGTGCACGTGGATGGGCTGACGGCCGACGCCGCGGGGCCGGGCGACCTGGAATTCGCCGCGGTGCTGGATGAGATGCGGCTGGTCAAGGACGACTGGGAGATCGGCCAGCTGGAAGAGGCGGTGGCCATCACCACCCGCGGTTTCGAGGACATGGTGCGTGCCTTGCCGATGGCGAAGCGTACGTCCGAGCGTTACCTGGAGGGGGTGTTCTGGCAGCGAGCCCGCCTGGAGGGCAACGACGTCGGATACCACTCGATCGTGGCCGCCGGTGCGCACGCCGCCACCTTGCACTGGATCGACAACGACGGCGCGGTCCGCGACGGGGACCTGCTGCTGCTCGACGCCGGTGCCGAGACGAGGTCGCTCTACACGGCAGACATCACTCGTGTTCTACCGGTGTCCGGCCGGTTCAGTCCGCTGCAACGCGATCTGTACGAGTTGTGCCTGAAGGCGAACGACGCAGCTCTGGACTGCCTCAAGCCGGGCGCCGACTGGCGTGCGTTCCATCAGGCGGCGATGACCGTGCTGGCGTACGGCCTCGCCGACCTGGGCGTGCTGCCCGTGTCGCCGGAACGCGCCTTGACCGAGGAGTCCGGGCTCTACCGGCGGTGGACGCTGTGTGGATCAGGCCACATGCTCGGTCTGGACGTCCACGACTGTGCGGCTGCCCGCGCTGACAGCTACCTGCACGGACGGCTGGCTGCCGGCCAGGTGCTCACTGTCGAGCCCGGCCTCTACTTCCAGCCTGACGACGAGTTGGTTCCGGCTGAGCTGCGCGGAATCGGGATTCGGATCGAGGAGGACGTTCTTGTCACCGACAACGGCTGTCGAGTCCTCTCCTCCGGGCTACCTCGACGTCCCGACGAGATCGAGGCGTGGATGCACCGGGTGTCGTCGTGATCGACGCCGACGCGGACGTGGTGGTGATAGGCGCCGGGATGACCGGTGCCGCCTGCGCCTACTACGCCGCACGGGCCGGCCTGACGGTGACAGTGGTGGACCGGGCCGGCGTCGCGTCCGGCACCACCGGGGCCGGCGAAGGCAACATCCTCCTCTCCGACAAATCACCCGGCCCGGAACTCAGCCTGGCGCTTCATTCCGTCGCGCTGTGGCGCGAACTGGGCGAGACCATGGGCGATGCGCAGATCGAACTGGAACGGAAGGGCGGCCTGGTGGTGGCGGCCTCGGCGACAGAGCACGACACACTGTCGGCGTTCGCGGACCGCCAGCGTGCTGCGGGCGTCGAGGCGCACGCCGTCGCCTCGCATGAGTTGCCCAGCTACGAGCCGCACCTGTCCCCCCATCTCGTCGGTGCGGTGCACTATCCCCAGGACATGCAGGTCCAGCCCATGCTCGCCGCCGCACACCTGCTCCGTGCGGCCCGGGCAACGGTACTGACCGGCACCTGCGTTGTCGGCCTGCTCCGGGACGGCACCGGGGGGATTCGAGCTGTGCGGACTGATCATGGCCTGCTGTCAACGACCAGGGTGGTGAACGCCGCCGGCGTATGGGCTGGCAGAGTCGCCGCGTTGGCGGGCGTCGAGCTGCCGATCCTGCCTCGACGTGGCTTCGTCCTGGTCACCCAGCCGCTGCCGGAGCTCGTGCGGCACAAGGTCTACGCCGCCGGTTACGTTGCGAACGTCGAGCGCAGCACCGCTGGGCTGGAGATCTCCCCGGTGGTGGAGGGGACTCGCGCCGGCACGATCCTGATCGGGTCCAGCCGGGAGCATGTCGGCTTCGATCCGGCCATGTCTCTGCCGGCGCTGAGAGGGCTCGCAGCGGCTGCGATACGCCTGTTCCCGATCCTGGGCGGCGTCTCCGCGATTCGCGCCTACCGGGGTTTCCGGCCGTACAGTCCGGACCATCTGCCGATCATCGGCGCGGACAAGGACGTGCCGGGGCTCTTTCATGCCACCGGCCACGAGGGCGCCGGTATCGGCCTCGCCCCGGCGACCGGGCACGCCATCGCCGCACTGCTGACCGACCGCCGCCCGCACGTGGATCTACGACCGTTCGCACCGGAGCGTCACCATGTTCACCTTTGACGGCCGCTCGATCCCTCACGACGGGCGGCAGAGCGTAGCCGCGGCCCTTCTCGCCGCCGGGATCCGATCCTGGCGGAGCACACGGGTCGAAGGGCGACCCCGGGGGGTCTTCTGCGGCATCGGCGTGTGCTTCGACTGTCTCGTCACGGTCAACGGTGTGCCGTCGCAGCGAGCCTGTCTGGTGGTCGCCCGCAGCGGTGACGTGGTCGAACCTCAGGACGAGCTGCGGGAGGGGACATGAGCACGTACGACCTGGTGGTGATCGGTGCAGGACCGGCCGGTCTGGCCGCGGCGGTCACGGCGGCCGATGCCGGCTGCCGGGTGGCCGTCCTGGATGCCGGGTCGCGTCCCGGCGGACAGTACTGGCGGCACCGATCCGGTGCGGACGCCCGCAGCCACACGGACTGGGCGTTGTTCGCCGGTCTGCGCGCACGGTTCGACCAGCTCGATCACCACCCGGACGCGGCAGTGTGGTTCGTCGAGTCTCGCCCGGACGACGTCGGTCCGCAGTTCGCCGTCCACACGCACTCCACGGTCGTGTACGGCCGGCGACTCGTCATCGCCACGGGAGCTCATGACCGGGTTGTCCCTTTCCCAGGTTGGGATCTGCCGGGGGTGGTCACCGCCGGTGGAGCTCAGGCCCTGCTGAAGGGTCAAGGGGTGGTGTTCGCGCGACGCGTCGTCGTCGGGGGGACGGGACCGTTTCTGTTGCCGGTCGCGACCGGCTTGGCCGACGCCGGCGCCACGGTGGTCGGCGTGTACGAGGCGAACGACCCGGTCCGGTACGCACGGCACGTCGGTGCGGTTCTCGGCGCAGCGAGCAAGTTGACCGAGGCAGGCCGGTACGGCTGGCGGATGCTGCGTCGTCGGGTGCCGTATCGGCGGCGTATGGCTGTGGTGGCCGCGCACGGCGACGATCAGCTCGCCGGGGTGACAGTGGCGGCGATCAGCCCGCTGGGCTCGGTGGTGCCCGGCAGCGAGAGACACGTCGGCTGCGACGGTCTCGCCGTCGGCTTCGGCTTCACCCCGCAGGTGGAGGTGGCTGTCGCCCTGGGATGCGAGACATTCATGGACCGCGACGGCAGTCTCGTGGTGAGGATCGGGCCGGATCAAGCGACCTCTGTACCGGGCGTGTACGCAGCGGGCGAGGTGACCGGCGTCGGCGGGGCGAGGCTGGCGCTCGTGGAAGGGCACCTCGCCGGGGACGCGGTCGCCCGGTCTCTCGGTCGCGCGGGGCCGCTGCGTGCGGGTGAGCGCAGTAGGTTGCTGCGGATCCGGCGTCGACTGCGTCGTTTCGCCGCCGCTCTGCATGCGGTTCATCCCGTGCCGGCCTTCTGGCCCGATCTGTGTGACGACCAGACTCTCGTCTGTCGGTGCGAGGAGGTGTCGGCAGGCGCTGTTCGGCAGGCGGTGCGTGAACTGTCCGCGGGCGATGCCCGGGGCACGAAGCTGTTGACCCGCGCCGGCATGGGCTGGTGCCAGGGGCGAATATGTGGTTACGCCACAGCATGCCTCACCGCCCGAGAAGCGGCCCGGCCGGTGAGTTCGGTGGATGTTCAGGGACATGCGTCTCGTACGCTGATGCAGCCGATCACGCTTGCCGACCTCGCCGGCGACGACTGATCTCGCGCACGACGAATCACGGCCGGCGCGGAGGTGCCCTCAGCATTCGATGACGTTGACGGCGAGGCCGCCCCGCGCGGTCTCCTTGTACTTGACCTTCATGTCCGCGCCGGTCTCCCGCATGGTCTTGATGACCTTGTCCAGCGACACGTGGTGCACCCCGTCG
>NZ_JNZR01000058.1:0-17473 GCF_000717585.1 Micromonospora globosa | reverse complement strand
CCAGTCGTGCCACTTCACCGACGTCCCCGCGAACGACGAACCCGTCGACGTGGCCACATACGCGTCGGCCAGCGCACCGTGGGTGAACGCGACCACGTCATCCCGGCCGTCACCGGTGAAATCCGTCGGCGAACCACCGAAATAGCGGGCGGTCGGGCCCCCGCCACCCTGGTTCACCAGCGAGAGGTAGTAGTTCCAGTTCCAGTTCGGTCCCGGGTCGGTGTGGTCGTTGCCCGGGATCTCGTTGTGCCCCTTGATGCCGGTGCGGTTCTTCGGGATGCCGTACTTGTCGCACAGATAACGGGTCAGCGCGGCCGACGAACGGTACATCGCGTCGGTGAACCAGGCCGGGTTGTCCACGTACCCCTCGTGCTCGATGCCGACGCCGTACGCGTTGCCCGACCGGGCGTGGTAAGCGGTGTCGCCCTCGCGGACCATCTGGGTGATCTCACCGTTGCTGGACTTCACCACGTAGTGGGCGCTGACCCCGGCCGACGGGTTCTGGAACCAGCTGATGGTACCGGCGTACGAACCCTGGGTGACGTGGAGAATCACCGTGGTGATCCGGCTGGGCCGCCCCACGCCGTAGTTCGCTCCGTTCGCGGCGACCCACCGCGCCGGCGGGTACTCGGGCACGGCGGCGGCGAGCGTACGGGACGCGGTGCCGGCGGGCGCCACGGCGGCGTAGCGACCCCGCTCCGGCTCGACCCGGTGCGCCCGGACCGGCACCGCGCCCGGAATGCCCTGCTGCACCAGCTCGTAGATCCCGTCCGCGTACAGCCGGGCGGTGGCGTCGTCGGCCGCGCCGCCGTACCGCGCCACCACCGGGTACCAGGCGGTCACCCGGTCCCGGTCGCGCGCGGTCAGCCCCTCGGCGTCGGCCAGCTCGCGCAGCACTGCCGCGCCACCGCGGATGTTCGCCGGCGTGGCGGTCTTCAGGCGCGCGACCGGCTCGCCGGTCAACTTCGCCGCCCGTTCCAGGCTGTGCTGGGCGGGGTTGCTCACCAGGTGCATCACCCCGTAGCCGTTCGCCTGGCTCGGCTTGCCGCCGTGCGCGTCGAGGCGGGACTCGCCGTAGCCGACCGCGACGAGTACGTCCCGGGGTACGTCGTACTCCTGCGCCGCCCGCACGAACGCGGCGTCCAGCGCGGTCCGGCCCGGCGGCGTCGCGGACGCCGGCGCGGGCTGCACCGCGATCCCGCCGGCGAGCGCCGCGGCCAGCAGGGCGACGCCGGTGCGCCGCCGTCTCCGTCGTGTTCCGGCCACGGGGGCCTCCCATCCTGGGGTCACAGCGTCACCTCACCGGTGAGCCCGAAGTAGTCGTGCCACTTGCTGCTGGCACCGAAGGTGGTGCCGGTGGACAGGGCGACGTAGACGTCGTTCGTGGCGCCCTTGGTGAAGACGATGAGGTCGTCCTTGCCGTCGCCGTTCGCGTCGCCCAGGTAGGGGAACTCGCCCGGCAGGCAGAAGAAGTCGTGCCACTTGACGGTGGTGCCGGCGAAGCCGGTGCCGGTGGAGGTGGCGACGTAGACGTCGGCGTCGGCATTGCAGGTGAACGTGACGACGTCGTCTTTGCCGTCGCCGTTGACGTCCCCCACCCGTGGCTGCTCGGCACCCACGGCGAACAGGTCGTGCCACTTCTGCGGCGCCCCGAACGACGTGCCGGTGGACAGCGCCACGATCACGTCCGCCGCTGACGCGGGGCCCTGGGTGAAGGTGATGATGTCGTCGCGGCCGTCGCCGTTGACGTCGCCCAGCGCGGGGAACTCCCCGGCGATGGAGAAGTAGTCGTGCCACTTGACCGCCGTGCCCGAGAACGACGACCCGGTTGACAACGCCACGTAGACGTCCGCCGTCGCGTTGTGCGTGAACGCGACGATGTCGTCCCTGCCGTCGCCGTTGACGTCACCGACGGCGGCGATCTCCGCGCCGGGGGCGAACCAGTCGTGCCACCGGCCCGGCGACGCGAACGCCGACCCGTTCGACAGCGCCACGTACACGTCGCCGGTGTTGCCGTGCGCGAACGTGACGATGTCGTCGCGGCCGTCACCGTTGACGTCGCCCGTCGACGCGGTCTCCCCGCCGATGGAGAAGAAGTCGTTCCACTTCACCGACGTTCCGGCGAAGCCGGTTCCGGTCGACGTGCTCGCGTACACGTCGGCGGAGGCGTTCTGGGTGAAGGTGAGGATGTCGTCGCGGCCGTCACCGTTCACGTCCGTCGACGAGCCGCCGGCCATGCCGTGGGTACGCGCCGCCTGGTTGAGCAGCGTGCGCGCGGTCCCCGCCACCTGGTCGTACCGGTCGGGGAAGCCCGATCGCTGGACGCACTGGGCGACCTGGCCCGCCGTGTAGCCGGGATTGTTGCGGTCGCAGGTGATCGCACGCGTGACGTACTGCGTGGTGGCGTAGACCGGGTCCATGATCTGCTCCGGCGTGCCCCAGCCGTAGTCCCAGCGCTGCTGGAACACGCCCAGGCTGGACTTGTCGCCGCAGGGCAGGTTGTTCATGTGGGACTCGACCCAGCCCGCCTCGAAGGTGGAGAGCATGACCTTGTCGTTGACGTTGTACGACCGGGCCACCCGGTAGACGATCACGGTGACGGCGGGGTCGTGGGTGGCCGGGACGGACGGGCAGGCGAGCGTGCCGATCGGTACGGCGGCGGCCGGCGCGCCGGCCGCGCCGGCCGCCGTGACGGTGCAGAGCGCGACAAGCATCGCCAGCAGATTTCGTCTCACCGTGCTCCTCGGGGGTGGGGGTGACCAGCGGCACCGGACGAGAAATCGATTGCCGACGAGTCTCGTAGTCACCCACATCGATGTCAATAGCGGCGGCGGGACGCGATCGACCCGGTCGGAAATCGATTGCTGGACGGGTATAGGATTCCGTGCGATCTCCCGCGGTGGCGGTCTCACTCCGGTACGTCACCATCCGACGGGGGCCGGGCCGGAGCGCCCGGGCGACGACGACGGGAGCGCGATGACGACCATCTACGACGTGGCGCGTCGCGCGGGAGTGTCGCCGGCGACCGTCTCCCGCGTCCTCAACGGGCGTGCCTCGGTCGACCCGGACATGGCCGCCCGGGTACGGCAGGCCGCGCAGGACCTCGACTACCGCCCGAACGCCGTCGCGCGCAGCCTGCGCCGCAGCCGGACCAGCCTCTGGGCGGTCATCATCTCCGACATCGGGAACCCGTTCTTCACCTCGATGGTGCGCGGTGTCGAGGACGTCGCGCAGGAGGCCGGCTTCTCGGTCGTGCTCTGCAACGGCGACGAGGATCCGGAGAAGGAGGCCCGCTACGTGGCGGCGGCCCTGGCCGAGCGGATGGCCGGGGTGATCATCTCCTCGTCCGGGCGGCCGGCCCTGATCAGCCGCCTGGTGCAGGCCCGCATCCCGGTCGTGGCGATCGACAGGCAACCACGCGGCGTCGAGGTGGACACCGTGCTGGTGGACAACACCCACGGCGCCGAGCAGGCGACCGCCCATCTGGTGGGCAGCGGCTACCGGCGGATCGCCTGCATCACCGGCCCACGCCGGATCTCCACCGCCATGCAGCGGCTGCGGGGCTACCAGCGGGCGCTGAAGGCGAGCGGACGCCAGACCACCGAGGACCTGATCCGGTACGCGGACTTCCGCGAGGAGGGCGGCTACCGCGCGATGGCCTCCCTGCTGGAGACCGCCGAGCCGCCGGACGCGGTGTTCGCGGCGAACAACCTGATGACTGTGGGCGCCCTCGAGTGCCTCGTGGACAACGGCATCGGCGTGCCCGACCCGTTCGGCATCGTCGGGTTCGACGACATCCCCTGGGCGCACCTGGTCCGGCCCTCGCTGAGCACCGTCGCGCAGCCCACCTACGACCTGGGGCGCACCGCGGCCACGCTGCTGGTCGAGCGGATCGCCGACCCGGCCAAGGCACCCTCGACAGTGGTGCTCCACACCGAGCTGCGGGTACGCGAGAGCTCGGCGCCGTCGGCCGGCCGCCAGGGCCCCGCGGCGGGCCGTACCCGGTCACGCGGCACTGCCGCCGGCTCGCTCAGATCGTGACCTCCCCGCACAGGTGCACCCGTACGCCCAGCTCGGCGAAGAGGGCGGCCTTGACCCGTAGCGCGCGGTCGGCGGTGTCGGCGTCGGGCGCGTAGACCACGTTGACGTGGTTGGCCTTGTGCCGGGCCATCAACTGGTCGCGGCCCACGCCGTGCAGCACGGCGTGCATGATCGGCCACTGCGGTGTGGTGGCGTCCAGCCGCCGCCGGGTCTCCGCCTCGGGCAGCTCCACCACCGTGCCGCGCCCGAGGTCGACGTGCAGGCCGCCGTCCATCACGAACACCCGCGACCAGACGATCTCCCCCGGCTTCGACACGCCGCTGAGCGTGCCGCCGCCGAGCGGGAAGTACATCGGTGGCTGACGCATGCTGTACGACCTGTCGTAGCCCCCGTTGTGCGACGCGGGCACCGAACCGGAGATCTCGAAGACCCAGACGAAGTGCTCGCCGTACTGCTGTCCCCAGCGGATGTCGTGCAGCGTCGTCGCCGGGTCCAGGCCCATCGCGGTCCAGATCCGGTTGGTGACCAGCGAGTCCACCGCGACGCCCTCGTCCACCTCGTTGAAGTGAGGCAGCGCGACGCCCGGGTACAGCTCCCGGGAGCCGTCCCGGCTGGTCACCGGGGGGCGTTCGACGTTGTTCAGCAGCCCCTCGGCCAGGTCGCTGGCCGGCACGGTGTCCTTGAGCCCCTGCTGGTACTGGATCCCGACGGCGTCCAGGCCGAAGTCGTCGGCGATGCGCAGCGCGGCGACGTACATGCGGCACTGGCTGAGCAGTTGGGCGTACGTCAGCTCGGTGGCCTCGTCGGTGCCGGTGTGGAACGTCATCCCGGCCGCCTCCAGCCAGGCCAGCACCGCCCGCGCCTCGGTGTCGGGCACCCGCGCCATCTCCGCCACCAGCGCGCTCTGCGACAGGCGTTCCTTGAAGACGCCGAGCGGGTTGAGCAGCTCGTCGTCGATGATGGCGTTGTACATGCCCATGCAGCCCTCGTCGAAGACGCCGATGACGGCCCGCTCGGAGACGAGCTGCCGGGCCAGCGCCACGCCGAGTTCGACCTCCTCGTCCGGCCGCAGCACCGGCAGCGGGCGTACGTGGCTCTCGTCGTGCGTCACCCGGCCGGTCTCCAGCCACTTCTTCAGCCCGTCGCGCGCCCACTCGTCGGTGAAGTCCTCGCTCCACAGCGTCGAGTACCGCACGCCCGCCTTGGTGAGGCTGCCGGCGAGGTTGAGCAGGCCCACCAGACCGGGGTACTCGCCGCTCCAGTTCGCCACCAGCAGGATCGGCCCGCGGTGGGCGCGCAGCCCGGCCAGCACGTGGTGGCTGTACTGCCAGACCGCCTCCACCACGACGAGCGGCACGTCGGCCGGAATGCTCCGGAAGACCTCGATCCCGGCGCGCTGGCTGTCGATGAAGCCGTGTCCTTTGCCCGGGTCGACGTCGTGACCGCGCCGGACGTGCCAGCCGAGCGCGGTGACCGCGGTGGTGAGGTCGGCTTCGAGCTGCCGCTGGGTGGGCCAGCAGGTGACGTTCGCGCTCAGCCGCAGGTCACCGCTGGCGACTGTGTAGACGGTGCGGGGCGGGGCGGCCGGGCGCTCGACCGGCACGGGCAGTGTGTAACGGGTCACGGGGCAGCTCCCTCGGCGGGCGGACGGTGGGTGGAGCGGAACGCGCCCGGCAGGCGTTCCTGCCGGGCCGCAAGGGCGTGGACCACAGATCGGCTACCGGCGTACAGCTCGCGGTAGAGCCGGTACAGCTCGTCGTAGTCGGCGGCGGGTTCGGGTCGTGGCCGCCGCACCCCGGCGATCGGGTTCCACGTCTCGATCGAGACGTCCACCACGGTCCGGGCGGCCAGGAAGGCGCCGCCGTAGCTGGCGCCGATGGTCTGCGCCGGAATCTGCTGTTCCCGGCCGGTGATGTCGGAGACGATCTGGGTCCAGAGCCCGCCCCGGGTGCCGCCGCCGACCGCGACGATCCGGCGGATGTCGCCGCCGGCCGCCTCGATCGTCTCGATGTTGTGCCGTACCGCCAGCCCGGTCGCCTCCAGCGCCGCCCGGTAGATGTCGCCGGGGCCGTGCGAGAGGGTGAGACCGGCGATCAGGCCGCGGGCCCGGGGATCGAGGATCGGCGTGCGTTCCCCGGCGAAGAACGGCAGCATCAGCAACCCGCGGGCACCGGCGCCGGAGCGTTCGGCGAGGCGGAGCAGCTCGGTGTGGTCGGTGCCCGCCACCAGGTCGCGTAGCCAGCCGGTGATCGCGCCGGAGGTCGCCATCCCGCCGGCCAGGTTGCGGGTGCCCGGCAGCGCGCCGACGGTGCCCCACAGCGACGGGCTGGTCAGCCGGTGCGGCACGGTGTGCACGAGGAACATGGTGGTGCCGTACATGAGCATCAGGTCGCCCACGCCCTGCGCACCCACGCTCAACGCCTCCGACCAGGCGTCAATCGTGCCCGCCACCACCGGAACGCCCTCCGGCAGGCCGGTCTCGGCGGCGGCCCCGGCCGTCACCTCACCGGCCACGTCGCCGGGCCAGCACAGTGGCGGAAGCTCCAGTCCGGGTGCGAACGGGTCGATCCACGGCCGGTACCAGTCCTGGGCCTCGGTGTCGTAGAACGGCGTGCACTGGCTTGCCGAGTGGTGATCGAGCAGGTAGCGACCGGTGAGCCGGTAGGCCAGCCACGAACTGGGCATGAACAGCCGGCGGGCACGGGCGAACAGTTCCGGTTCGGTGTCGGCCACCCACGCGATCTTCGGGCCCGCCGCCTGGCTGGACAACGCCGACCCGCACCGCTGGATGATCTCGTCGGCGCCGAACCGCTCGTTCATCCGCTCGATCTGCTCCCCGGCGCGGGTATCCACGCCGTAGAGGACGGCCGGGCGCAGCGGAGTGCCGCCGGCGTCGGTGAGCAGCACGCACGGACCCATGCCGCTCACCCCGACCGCGCACACCCGGACGTCACCCGGAGCCAGCAGATCCCGGCTGAGGGCGACGAACTCCCGCCACCAGATCCGGCCGTCCATCTCGACCCGGCCAGGGCCGGGCCGGTCGACCCGGTGCTCCAGGACCCGGGCCCGGACCAACCGCCCGTCGGGGTCGACGAGAACCCCCTTGCTGCTCGACGTGCCAATGTCCACGCCGAGCACCACCGGCGCCGCCCGCCGCACGCTCGCGCTGCGCATCCCGGCCCCCGCGCTCAGAGGCCACCGAGCTTCGCGTACGCCTCGGCGGCGTTCTCCCTGGTGATCCGCATGGTGCCCAGCGTGGTGGTACGCGGGACGTCCTCGGCGCAGTCGACGAGGATCTTCCGGGCCAGCTCGACCGCCTCCCGGCCGCCGGTGGCGTACTGGAACGTGGCGGCGAGGCGGCCCTGCTCGACGGCCTTGATCCCGCCGGAGGGCACCGGCAGCGCGTCGATGCCGGTGAACTTGATCCGCTGCGCCTTGCCCGCCGACTTCGCGGCGAGGTAGGCGCCCTCGGCCATCGGGTCGTTGTGCGCGTAGATCGCGGACACGTCCGGGTGAGCCTTGATCAGCGCGTCCGCCACCGACTGTCCCTTCTCCCGCAGCCAGTCGCCGGGCTGGGAGGCGACGATCTGGATCTTCGGGTTGGCGGCGATGCCGTCGCGGAAGCCCTGCGCGCGCTCGGCGGCGGGGGTCGAGCCGGGCAGCCCGGCGATCTCGATCACCTTGCCGCCGTCGGGCAGCAGCGTCGTGGCGTAGAACTCGCCGGCCGCCTTGCCGATCGCCACGTTGTCGCCACCGATGAACGCGGTGTACGCCTCCCCCTCGACCTTGCGGTCCAGCACGATCACCGGCACGCCCTGGTCGTACGCCTTCTTCACCACGGCGGTCAGCGGCTTGGCCTCGTTCGGCGAGACGATCAGCAGGTCGATCTTCTGGGTGAGGAAGTTCTCCACGTCGGCGACCTGCTTGCTGTTGTCCTGCGCGGCGTCGGAGACCACGACGCGGAAGCCGGGCACCGACTTCGCCGCCGTCTGCACGTCGTTGTTCATCACCTGCCGGTACGGCTCGGCGTTGTTGGCCTGGGACATGCCGATCAGGAAGTCCTTGCCGGCGCCGCAGGCACGGGCCTGCCCGGCGTCGTCGGACGGCTTCTCGACGCTGCACCCCGTCGCCGCCAGCGCGCCGGTGACCAGCAGCGCGAGCAGTGTGGTTCGCTTGTCCATCGGTGGCTCCTCGGAGTCGGTTCGGTCAGGCGATGCCGCGGCGCAGCTTCTGCAGCGCCGCCGCGAGCACGATCACCAGTCCTTTGATCAGCAGCTGGACGTTGGCGTCGATGTTGTTGAGCGCGAGGATGTTGTTGAGGATGCCGAGCAGCAGCGCGCCGGCCAGGGTGCCGCCCATCGAGCCGGAGCCGCCGGCCAGGCTGGTGCCGCCGATGACGACAGCGGCGATCGCGTCCAGCTCGTATCCGGCGCCGTCGTTCGGGCTGCCCTGGTTGAGCTGTCCCGCGTGCACCACTCCGGCCACCGCCGCCAGGAGGCCGGCGACGGCGAACACGGCGACCTTGACCCGCGTCACCGGCACACCGGAGAGCCGGGCCGCCTTCTCGTTGCCGCCGATCGCGTAGACGTGCCGGGCGAACGCCGTCGTCCGCAGCACCACCACAGCGGCCACCCCGATCAGGACGAACAGCACCGCCGGCACCGGGAGCACGCCGTTCATCGAGCCGTTCAGCAGTTCGAAGGCGGGCGGCGCCTCCTGGGGTCCGTCGCCGTAGGCGATCGGGATGCCGAGGCCGCCGGACCAGATCCGGGCGATGCCCCGGGCGACCTGGAGACCGGCCAGTGTCACGATGAACGACTGGATGCCGAGGCGGGCCACGGCGTACCCCTGGAGCGCGCCGAACAGCACGCCGATCGCGAGCACGGCGGCGACGGCGGGCAGGATGCCGAGTCCGGAGTCGACCATGAGCGTCGCGGTGCCGACGGCCGACAGGCCGAGGATCGCCCCGACCGACAGGTCGATGCCGCCCAGCAGGACGACGAACGTCATCCCGATCGCGATGATGCCGATCTCCGACACCGCGCGGACGATGTTCCCCAGGTTGCCGGCGGTGAGGAAGAGGACCTCGCCGTCGCGGCGCGGTGAGGCGAGGATCGCCACGACGAAGATCACGAGCAGCGCGAAGAGACTCTGCACCGCGAAGAGCCGGTCGGCGAGTTCCCGGCGGCTGCGCGGCCGACGCAGCCAGTGGGCCGTCGCGCCGCGCAGTCCGGCCGTACCGGCGGCGGGCGGCGCCCCGGTCACGGCCGGCTCGGGCGGCGGCACTCGGGTGTCGGTCATCGGTCGTCCCTTCCGGCGGCCGGGCCGCCCATCGCCGCCGCGAGGATGTCCTCGCCGGTGCAGCCGCCGGTGGCGAGGTCGGCCACGGCCCGGCCGCGGCGCAGCACCACCACCCGGTCGCAGACGCCGAGCAGCTCGGGCAGTTCCGAGGAGGCGAGCAGGATGCCCATGCCGTCGCCGGCGAGCCGGCGCAGCAGCCGGTAGATCTCCGCCTTCGCCCCGATGTCGACGCCGCGGGTCGGCTCGTCCAGCAGGAGCAGCCGCGGCTCGGTGAGCAGGTGCCGGGCGAAGACCACCTTCTGCTGGTTGCCGCCGGAGAGCGCGCCGACCGGCGTGGCCGCCGACACCGTCTTGATCGCCAGGTCGGTGACCGACCGCGCGACGGCCGCCCGTTCCCGGCGTCGGCTGACGATCCCGGCCGTGGTCAGCCTGGACAGGGCGGCCAGCACGATGCTCCGGCCGACCGGGTGGTCCAGGACGAGCGCGGAGCGGCGCCGGTCCTCCGGGACGAAGCCGACGCCGGCCCGCAGTGCCGCGCGGGGGCGGCGCGGCGCGTACGGGCGACCGGCCAGCAGCACCGCGCCGGTGCGGCGACCCGCGGACCCGGCGCCGAACAGGGTCTCCAGCAGTTCGGTACGTCCGGCGCCCATCAGCCCGGCCAGGCCGACGATCTCGCCGGCCCGCACGGTCAGGCTGACGCCGTCCGGCTCGCAGCGGCCGAGCCGGGGCGTCCGGGGCCGCACGGCCAGGTCGGTGACACGCAGCAACGGGCCGCCGCCGGCCGATCCGGGCAGCGGGCCGGGAGCGCCGGCCGTGTCCGCCGGGGCGGGCTCGAACAGCGACGCGGCCCGGCCGCCGACCATCATCGCCACGATCCGCCGCCGGTCCATCCGGCCGGCCGGTACGACACCGGCGACGGAACCGTTGCGCAGCACCGTCGCGCGGTCCGCGACGACCTCGATCTCCTCCATCCGGTGGGAGATGTAGACGACGCCGACGCCCCGGCGGCGCAGGCCGCCGATTGTGGTGAACAGCCGCCGTACCTCCCCGTCGGCGAGCGCGGCCGTCGGCTCGTCCATGACGAGTACGCGGGCGTCCAGGGCGAGCGCCTTGGCGATCTCGACGAGTTGCTGCTCGCCGACGCGCAGCGAGCCCACCGGGCGGCGCGGGTCGATGTCTGCGCCGAGCCGGTCCAGGTGCTCGCGCGCGGTGCGGCCCGCGGCCCGCCGGTCGACTGTGCGCAGCCGGGTCCGGGGCTCCCGCCCGAGCACGAGGTTGTCGGCCACCGAGAGGGCGGGCACCAGGTCGAGTTCCTGGTGGATGGTCGCGATCCCGGCGGCCTGGGCGGCGGCCGGGCCGGTGAACCGTACCGGCGTCCCGTCGACTGCGACTTCTCCGTCGTAGTCGGTGATCACGCCGGAGAGGATGTTGATCAGGGTGGACTTGCCCGCGCCGTTCTCGCCCAGCAGCGCGTGCACCTCGCCCGCCCGTACGTCGAAGTCGACGCCGTCGAGGGCCGTCACGCCGCCGAACCGCTTGGCCACTCCGGTTGCCGCGACCACCACCCGGCCGCTCGGGCCGGGCGCGTCGCGGGTGTCCACGCCGGTCACGGGATCGCGTTGATCGCGGTGTGCGCGGCGTCGGCGAACTGCACGTCCCGCCGGACCCCGCTCGCGGTCAGACGCCAGGTGCCGCCCGCGTACTGGCCCGGCGCCCAGGACAGGCCGCCGGAGCGCCACAGCGGCTGCCAGGCCGCCATCGCGTGGCCGGCGTCGTACCAGGTGTTGTCGCCGCGCCAGGCCGACCCCCACCGGTGCGCCGCGACCACCGAGAGCCCGTCGCCGGTGCTCATCGTCCAGCGGGGCATGCCGGTGACGTCACCTGTCGGCCGCGCCTCCACCGCCGGGTCGCCGACCAGCGGCGACGCGCCGTCGATGTTGAACGCCACCTCCCACACCGCGGCGGTCGGCCACCCGTTCACCGACCAGGTGACGTCGCTCTGCAACCCGGGGCCGGTCCACCGGGGCGTCACGGTGAGCAGCCAGTCGGCGGTGACCGGCTCGTCGCCGAACGGGATGCCGACCAGGTTGATCCGGGAGCCGTCGGCGGACACGTCGACCCGGTCCGGCGCCCCGGCCCGGTCGGTCACGTCGAACCGGCCGACGGCGAGGTACGGCCCGGTGCCCCGGTGCGACGAGTCGAGCGCGGGACGGTGATTGCCGGCCCCGGCCGGGTCGACGGCCAGCTCGGCGATCCGGGCGCTGGGCCAGGTGCGCACGTCGGCGCGCAGGAAACCGGTGGTCACCGTCCAGCCGCGCGCCACCACGCCGGTCGACCAGGTCAGCGGCGCCAGCCAGAGCCCGCCCTGACCCCAGCCGGCGTGGGTCAGGTACCAGTTCGAGCCGTCCACCACGACCTCGGCGGCGTGCGCGTCCAGCACCGTCACCTTCTCCGCGCCGTCGAAGCGCAGCGGGTCGCGGCTGCGGTAGACGGCCGTGCGCCGGTACGCGGCGCCGTAGTCGGTGCCGTCGCAGCAGACGAACAGGTACCACCACTCCCCCCGGCGCACCACGAACGGCGACTCCGTCTGCCCGCCCGCCCGGCCGGTGTGCGGCGAGGTGTACGCGATCGCGCGGCCGCTCCACGAGCGCAGGTCGGTGCTGGTCCGGTACGCCACGACATGGTTGCCGCCGGACGGGCTCGACGTGGCCGTGTAGTACATGACCCAGCGGTCGCCGACCCGGGTCACCATCGGGTCGCGGCCCTCCCACCCGTCGATGAACAGCGGGTTGGCGGAGCTTCGGGTCCAGGTGAACAGGTCGGTCGAGGTGGCCAGGTGCATGCGGTACCGGGCGTAGTCCGGGTTACCGGCCGCGTAGAACATGTGGTAGACGCCGTTGTGGTGGACGACGTGCGGGGCCCAGATCCACTGCTCCCCGGCCCCGGGGTCGGCGGCCAGCGCCACCGGCCGTTTCGTCCACGGGCCGGTCGGGGTGGGCGCGGTGGCGTGCCCGAAGACCTTCTCGTCCTGCGGCGCACCGGGTTCGGCGTGGGTGATGCCGAACAGGTGCCACACGCCGGTCTGCTCGTGCCGCACCAGCGTGTGGTCGTTGTAGTACCAGGTCGTCGACTCCCCGGCGCTCGGGTCGTAGACGCGTGTGGACGCGCCCCGCGCCGGTGTCTCACCGAGCGTCTCGTACGGCGTGGTGGTGACCGCCGCGAGCGGGCCGACGCGACGCAGCGTCACCGTGTCCAGCCCGGCGAAGAAGCCGGTGGAGGACGCGGACCGGCCGGTCACCGTGACGGTGAGGCGGTGGGTGCCGGCCGTCAGCGACACCGAGCCCAGCGGCACCGCCCCGGTGCGCTGCACCGCGCCCGCGTACCCGTCGAAGAGCTGGCCGACCGCCACCCCGTCGACGGCGAAGCGCAGCGTGCCGTAGTCGCCGGCCCGGGTGAGGACCGCGCCGAGGTCGTACTGCCCGGCCGGCACCGACGGCAGCGCGAGCGTCACCGCGTCACCGGCGCGGGCGCCCCGGAACCACAGTTGCCGTCCGCCGGACCAGCTCACCCCGCAGCAGTCGGCCTGCGCGCCGACCGGCGCGGTGGCGGAGACGACGGCGAGCGACTCGGCCTCGAACCGGACCGGGTCGTCGGCCGCTGCCGGTCCGGCCGGGACCGCCACCAGGGCCACCCCGAGCAGGAGCGCCGCGAGGGCACGCCGGGCGCGCATCACGACACGCTCGGGCGGGGCAGGTCGGTGCCGGGGGCGAACCGGTCGTGCCAGCGGTTGCCCGGTGGCCCGAATCCACCGCCGGTGGAGAGCGAGACGAACACGTCGGCGGTCAGGCCCCTGGTGAACGCGACCACGTCGGCCCGGCCGTCGCCGTTGAAGTCCCCCACCCCGGGCAGCTCGTCGCCGAAGGCGAAGTGGTCGTGCCACTTCCAGGAGTTCTGCACGAAGCGGCCCCCGTCGGAGAGCGACACGAACACGTCGCCGGTCGTACCCCTGGTGAACGTCACGATGTCGTCCCGCCCGTCCCCGTCCACGTCGCCCACCGCCGGCAGCTCGTCGCCGGTGGCGAAGCTGTCGTGCCACTTCCAGCCGTCCTCCACGAAGCGGGTGCCGTCGGAGAGCGACACGAACACGTCGCCGGTCGTACCCCTGGTGAACGTCACGATGTCGTCCCGCCCGTCCCCGTCCACGTCGCCCACCGCCGGGAACTCGTCGCCGAGCGCGAAGTGGTCGTGCCACTTGACGCCGGGCCCGAAGCCGGAGCCGGTGGAGAGCGCCACGTAGACGTCGGCGGCGGCGCCGCGGGTGAAGGTGATGATGTCGGCGCGGCCGTCGCCGTTGACGTCGCCGACCGCCGGGATCTCGGCGCCGACGGCGAAGAAGTCGTGCCACTTGACGCCCGCGGAGTAGCCGGAGCCGGTGGAGAGCCCGACGTAGACGTCGGCGCTGTCGCCACGGGTGAACGTGATGACGTCCGCGCGGCCGTCGCCGTTGACGTCGCCGGTGAGCGGCACCTCCGCGCCGATCGCGAAGAAGTCGTTCCAGGGCCGGCTGTCCGGCACGAACCGGGTGCCGTCGGAGAGCGACGTGAACACGTCGGCGCCGGCGCCGCGGGTGAAGTCGACGGCGTCGTCGCGGCGGTCGCCGTCGGCGTCGCTGGTGTTGCGGGTACGGGTGGTGGCCGACACCTCGGCCGAGGGCGCGGCGGCGTTGCCCGACCCGTCGACAGCAACGACCCGGTAGTAGCGGGTCTGCGCGGCCGGCAGCGGACCGTGCCGGAACGTGGTGGCACGTGTGGTGCCGACCAGGTTGGCGGCGGTGATCGCCACCCCCGGGTTCCGGGACGCGTAGACGCGGTAGGAGACCACGCCGACGTCGTCGGCGGAGGGGGACCAGGTCAGGCCCAGCGCGTGCACGCGCCCGCCGGCCAGGGCGAGACCGGCGACCGGGGCCGGGGCGACGGTGTCGGTGAACGGCGCGATCATGCTGTCGGCCAGGTATCGGGCGGCGGTCCAGGCCGGCGCGCCGCTCGCCGGGGTGAGCTGGACGGTCACCGCCGAGCGGCCCGCCGTCAGCGCCGCGGGCAGCACGAACTCGTCGGCCAGCCAGCGCTGCCTGTCGTTGCCCAGCGGCTGGAGCCACACCCCGGCCGGTGTGCCGTCCACCGACACGGCCGCCTGCTGGTAGCCACCGGCCTGGTCACCGTGGCGGCGCAGCCGTACCCCCTGGTTGGCCGGGTCGATCGCCAGCCGGAAGCGGACCGGGGCGGTGGTGGCGCGGACCTGGCCGGTCTGCGGGACGTTGTCGTCGTCGCCCTCGAAGGCGGCGGTGAGCGCGGTCTGGGTCGCCGCGGAGTCGGTGTACGCGTGCGCGGCGCGGCTGGCGGCGTCGCCGGTGACGACGGCGTCGGTCCGGCGCGTGGTGACGGTGCGCTGGGTGTAGAGGAACGCGGTCGAGGCGTACTCGGCGGGCATGTCGTTCGCCGGTCCGTGCTCGATGCCGAAGCGCAGCGCGGTGCCGTACGCCACCGCGTCGCCGATCATGAGCCGGTAGGCGGCGTCGCACTCGTCGGCGCATCCGCCGCCGCGGACCAGGTGGGCGGTGTTGCCGGTGAAGACGCCGCTGTACGCGCCGCGGTTGAAGTACCAGCCCGACTCGTAGAAGTCCTCGGTGCCGGTGCCGTAGATCTGCGGCGTGGGCGAGCCGTCGACGTGCACCCGCTCGTCGCCCTCCAGGTAGTTGCGGGTGTTGCCGCCGATGATGTGGCCGCGCATGGTCTGCGAGACGCCGACGAACCGGCCCCGCCCGGACTGGTCGGCGATGATCCAGTCGGTGCCGCCGACCGTCTCGGCGCGGCGTGACTGGGTGGTGAAGGAGCCGGCGTTGCCGTCGGCGGCGAGCCGGGACGTCCACTCGGTGCCGGGCGCCGACGTCACCTCGACCTCGACGCCGCCGACTGTGGCGCCTGTCGTGTTGACGAGCGTCAGTGCGGCGGCGGTGCGGAACGGCATCGGCCACCATGCGCTGTACCAGCCGCCGGGCGCGGAGTCCATGGCGAACATCAGCGACCGGACGCTGTGCTCGCCCAGCCCGGCACCGAAGAACTCGCCGACCGGGCTGTCCACTGTCGTACGTCCGTCGAACGTCATACGCAGCCGCAGCCCGGCGAGCGTCGGCGCCCCGGCCGCGGCGTCCGGTACGCGCAGCCGCAGCGCGGTGATCGCGCGTGGCCCGGTCAGGGCGGCCAGTGACACCTGCCCCTGCGCCGGGGCGGTGACGGTGGCGCGCGTGGTGGAGGCGCCGGCCTGGGCGGGCTTCGGGTCGCGGGTGCCGGCGGCGCGCAGCAGCGTGACCACGTCGGTGGCCGGGTCGGCCGGATCGAACCGGGGCACCCCTGCCGCGTCGGCGAAGGTCCGGTAGGTGACGTGGTGGAACAGCGGGTTGTTCTGGGTGGTGATCCGCATGGACTCCCGGTAGGGCATGGGCACCTTGACGGTGACGCCGCCGGACGTCTGGTCGGCGTTGCTCACGAGCGGCGCGACGAACGGGCTGCCGAGCCGCCCGTCCACCAGATCCTGGAGGTCGGCCTGGACGACCACGACGCCGTCGAGTTCGACGCGGATCCAGCCGGTGGCGCGGACGTTGCCGTCGTCGCGGGTGAACCAGATCGACTGCACCTCGCCCGGACCGCGTGCCTCGGCGATCACACATCCCCCACTCCGACGCAGACACGACCAGGTGCCGACGAAGCCGTCGTCGTTGGAGCCGTCGCGGCCGAAGCTGGAGAACTGGTGGGTACGGGTGCCGGCGGCCAGCTCCGGCAGGCGGTCGAGCCGGCGGTAGGCGTCCCAGCCGATCGGTCCCTTGTCGTCGGCGACGGCGAGAGCGGGAGCGGGCGCCGACGTGGCGGCCGGCGCGGCGGCGGACGAGGTCGCGGGCACGGCAACGGCCAGCAGCGCGGCTGCTGCGGCGCCGGCCCAACGGCCGATGCGAAGCCTCATCGGTGTCCCTTCCGAGCGGCCGTAGGAGCCATGAGAAATCGATTGCTGGCGAGTTAACTTCGATACTTCCACGGTTGTCAATACTTCGCGCCCGGCTTTCCCTCCAGGGCAGGAATCTTCGCGGCGGGTCGGCCTGCACGCCGCGCAGCCAGGCCGGGCGGAAGCGACGCTGAAGGAAGTTTTCCGCCGGCACTCACCACCCCGTCGGGTATTGACAGGCTCCGAAGTCTGCGGTTTCACTTCTCCTCAGCGCCACCGTCCCGCCGATCGGGACGCCAGCCGCCCCTCTCTCCGACGCGAACTGTCAGGGCCCGCCCATCGGCGACACCGGCCCCTGGCTCGACACGCCCACGCGCCGCTCCGACAGTGCATCCCTCTTCCGACGAGGAGTCACCGCATGCCCAGATTCCCGACGAGTCCCGCCCGGCGGGCCCTCGTCGCGCTGCTCACCCTGGCCGCGGCCACCCTCACCGCGGTGACGGTCGCCCCGTCACCGGCACTCGCCGCGCCCACCTTCAAGGCACCGTTCCCCTGCGGGCAGCGGTGGACGTACAGCCACCACAGCGCCGAGGTGCGGCAGGCGCTGGACTTCGTCCGCGCCGACGGCGGTGTCACAGGCGGTACGCCCCAGGTGGCGTCCGCCGCCGGAGTGGCCCGGCGCTACTCGCAGCCCAGCGGCGCCGGCAACTACATCGTCATCGACCACGGCGGCGGGTGGACCACCTACTACTTCCACCTCAGCGCCTACTCGGTGCCCGACGGCGCCTACGTGCAGCAGGGGCAGCAGATCGGGATCACCGGCAGCACCGGCAACTCCTCCGGCGCGCACGTGCACTACGAGCAGCTCTACAACGGCGTCGGCCAGGTCATCTCGATCAACGGCGTCTCGCTCGCGCCGTATCCCGGCCAGTACAACCAGCGGTTCCTGGTCAGCGACAACTGCGGCACGCCACCGCCGCCGCCCGCGCCCCGCTATTTCGGTGGTTCGCCGACGGATTTCACCGGTGACGGCCGGGACGACGTGGTCGCGTTCACCCACGGTGCGCTGGCCGACGCGTATGTGGCCACGTCGACGGGTTCGTCGTTCGCGGGGACGTCGGTGAAGTGGCACGACTGG
>NZ_JNZR01000057.1:0-25946 GCF_000717585.1 Micromonospora globosa | reverse complement strand
GTGCTGATACAGCGGTCATCAGCGAGGGCCGGGGCGTCCTACTCCAAGCTGGCCATGACATCGGCAGCACACACCCAGACAGTCACCCGACCCTCCGGGTCCACACGGCAAACGACACAGCTCGATGTCCGGTTGCGGGTCCCGACGGGACACCCGGAGCCACCACGGCCGACGTTCGGGGCGTCGCGCCGAGGACGCCGGGGCAGTCCACGATCTTGCGCGCCTCGGCGATGGTCACCGGACGGTGAACCAAGCGTCAGGTGTCGAGGCCTGCGAGGTTGAGGCGTTCGAGCAGGCTGGGCTTGCGGGCGTGCGCCGCCCGCAGCTCGGCCAGCCGGTGCCGGAACCACGAACTGTCCCCGTCGCGTTCGCTGAGGTCGTGCAGGTCGACGAGGAGTTGCACGGCGGTGTCGTACTCGCGCGGTTTCTTCGTGGCGATGAGTTCATCGACCCGTTGCCAGGCGGCGGGTTGGTCGACTGCGAGGGTGTCGAGGTGTCGTTGCCGGGCTGCCGCGGCGGACCGTTCGCGGGAAATCCGGTCGCGTTCGCGTTGCTCGGCGTCCCGTCGTTCCCGTTCGGCGCGCAACTCCGCGGCGGCGGCGAGCAGTTGCCCGGCGGTGCGGGCGGCTGCCGGGGCGGGGGCATCGGTGCGGTGCGCGTCCCGGTAGCGGCGTAGCAATTGGCGGCGCAGGTGGCTTTCGCCGCTGGTGATCAGGTCGGTCAGGATGGCGTCCTTGTCCCGGGCGGGCAGCCCGACGACCCAGGTGCGTAGTTGCGCGGCGGTCGGTTCGCCGGAGGCGGCCGGCGACGACCCAGCCGCCGCAGCCGCAATCAGGTCAGGGTCGATGCGCAGGAACTCGGCGACGGCGGTGAGGGGCGCGTCGAGGGCGCCCATTCCGGCGGGGACGGGCGGTTCGAGCTCGTCGTCGGCGATTTCCTCGGACTGTAAACAGCGCAGCCAGGCCAGGTAGAGCAGGCGCAGATCGCCGGCGGCGAGGCGGGCCCGGACCGGGATGATCGAGGTGAGTAGACCGTGGCCGTCGAGGTCCCACTCGTCGGTGCCGTCCTCGTCCTCGTCGTGGAGGTCGATGATGACGTGCGTGCCGGCGGTCCATGCGGATGCGCTGTCACCCTGGCAGTACTGGGCTGCTGTGGCGGGGTCGAGTACGTGTTTCGGTAGCCGCAGCATGAGCTGGCGGGTGCCCCAGTTCGCTAGGTAGAGGTGCGCGTCGAAGTACCGTTCCATCAGCGTGCGCGGGTTGCCCTTGAAGTTGCCCCACTCGTAGGTGTTGACGAAGCTGGTGGCGGTGATGTCGGCCCGGGTGGACAGCGACCGCAGCTCGGCCCGCTCCCGGCCGGTGAGGGGACGGTCGACGGCGGTGAATTCGTAGTACTGGTACTCGCTCATCGTGGCCTACCTTCCGGTCCAGTGCCGGTAGGCGTCGATCCACGCGGCACCGTCCGGCGCCGGGGTGGGTAGCGGCAGGTCGAGAAGGCCGACACGTTGCCGGTGGCGGCCTCGGGCGCAGACCGCGGCGATGCTGTCCGCGGCCAGCTCGATCTTGCCTATGGTGACCTCGACGCCGAGGAGGGTGGTGGTGAACGGCACCGCCAGATGCTCCTCGATCATGGCGATCAGGCCGGCACGCTGGTCCTCGTGACCGTCCGTGTCGACGGTGGCTTCCTCGATCATCGCCTCCAACGCGGCGGTCCCCTTCGATGCCATCGGCGGAGGATAGCGGACCGGTGTCGGGGTGTTCGGAGCCTGATGCGCGAGGATGGTCGGCATGGGTTCGGTGGCCGAGTTCGTCGATCTTCGGCGGGAGGTGGAGCGGTTACGGGCGGAAAACGCCCGGCTGGCGCGTCTGCTGGAGTTGCGCGGTCAGGACACGTCTGCGGCGCCGGAGCAGTTGTCCACGCCGGTGGAGCCGCCAGGGCTGGTCACCATGGCTTCGCCGACTCGGGACAAGCTGGCGTTGTTCGCTGACCGGTTCCGGGCCCGGGCCGACGTGTACGCCGTGCGGTGGGACAACGCCCGTACCGGCGCTGCCGGGTGGATGCCCGCGGTCGCGGGCGGTTGGCGTAAGGGTATGGACCGGCGGGGTGCCACCTACCTGCCCCGCACGACGGAGGTCGTCGCGGCGCATCTGGTCGGCGACGTGTTCATGGGCCTGTATCCGCTGATGCCCGGCAACACCTGCCACTTCGTCGTGGCCGACTTCGACGGGCCGACGGCGATGCTCGACGCCCTCGCGTACGTGAAGGCGGCACGGGCCAGCGCGGTGCCCGCCGCGTTGGAGATCTCCCAGTCGGGCCGCGGAGCCCACGTGTGGGTTTTCTTCACCGGCGCTGTTCCCGCGGCCATCGCGCGGTCCCTCGGCACCGTCCTTCTCCGTGAGGCGATGGTGCTGCGCGGGTCGATGGACCTCCGCTCGTACGACCGGCTGTTCCCCAACCAGGACGTGCTGCCCGAGGGTGGCTTCGGCAACCTCATCGCCGCGCCGCTTCAGGGTCGCCGCCGCAAGGACGGACTGACCACCTTCCTCGACCTCGGCACCCTTGAGCCGTACGCCGACCAGTGGGCGTTCCTGTCGACGCTGGATCGGCTCAGCCCCGGCGAAGCCGAACACGTCGCCCGGCAGGCCAAACACGCCCTCACCGGCGCCGATGTCGCCACGATGGGCCGGTCCGCCGCGACCCAGGTCCATCCACCGCTGCCTCTGGTGGTCCACGCGGAAGCCGGTGCCAGGCTGAGCCTCGACGCCGGCCAGCTCACCCCTGCCGCGCTGGCGACGTTCAAACATGCCGCCGCCATGGCCAACCCGAAATTCTACGAGCTGCAGCGGCTACGTAAGTCCACCTGGGACACCCCACGCTTCATCCAGGGCTACGACCTCACCCTCGATGATCGCCTGGTGCTCCCGCGGGGACTGCGGCACACCATCGCCACGATCGTCGAGCGCGCCGGGTCGCGGCTGGCCGTCACGGACGCACGAAACTCCGGGACCGAGATCGACGCCTCGTTCACCGCCGAACTCACCAGCAGGCAAGCCAACGCGGTCGGCGCTCTGCTCGCCCACGACGACGGAATCCTGGTCGCTCCACCCGGCTCCGGCAAGACCGTCATGGCCTGCGCCGTGATCGCCGAACGCAGCACCTCCACCCTGGTTCTCGTCGACCGCAAAGCCCTAGCCGACCAGTGGCGCACCCGCGTCGAGCAGTTCCTCAGCATCAAGCCCGGTCAACTTGGCGGCGGCCGACGCAAGCTCACCGGCACCGTGGACATCGCGCTGCTGCCCTCCCTCGCCCGGCGCGACGACGTCGCCAACCTGACCCAGGGGTACGGGCACGTCATCGTCGACGAATGCCACCACCTCGGCGCCGCAGCCTACGAGCACTCGGTCAAACGGATCGCCGCGCAGTTCTGGCTCGGCCTCACCGCCACCCCCACCCGACGCGACGGCCTCGGCCAACTCGTCACCTGGCAGCTCGGCCCCGTCCGCCACACCCTGACCGACGAGGAACAAGGCACCCTCGCCGCAGCGATGCACACCGACGCCGGACCCCGTCGAGCGCTGTTCATCCACGAGACCACATTCCAGCCCGGCGACATCGACCTTGACGCGCCCGGCGCGCTCGCCGAGGTCCATCGAAGACTCGCCGTCGACGAGTCACGCAACGCTCGGATCGCCGATGACGTCGTCGCGGCTCTGACCCGCGGCCGCAACTGTCTCGTCCTGACCCGACGGGTCGCCCAGGTCGAGACCCTCACCGCCCTGCTCGCCGCACGCGGACACCAGGCGCTCGTGCTCCGGGGCGCGATGAGCACCCGCGAACGGCGGACCGTCGTTGACCGGCTCGACGGCGCCAAGGCCGGCGACGGCCTGCTCGTCATCGGCACCACACCGTTCATCGGTGAAGGCTTCGACGCCCCCGCCCTCGACACCCTCTTCCTCGCCGGCCCGATCTCCTACGACGGCCTACTCGTCCAATGCGCCGGCCGCGTCATCCGCGCCGCACCCGGCAAGGACCTCGCCGAGGTCCACGACTACCACGACCCAACCTCACCCATCCTCGCCTCCTCACTCCCACGCCGCATGCCCGGATACCGGGCACTCGGCTTCACGCGCACATGAGTGCATCCGATCGCGATCCCCATGGCTGGTCCCGCCGGCTATGGGGTGTGACCAGACCAACGACCAACCTCAGCCGGCGCAGGACGTCACCCCAGCCGCCGGCGGACTACCGACCCTACGGCGACCGGCGGCCCTACGTAGTGGCCGAAACCCTTGCCGAACTGCACGGCCCGACCGGAGGCACGGTGATGCTTCCGCGTCATCTCGACTGGTCCGGGCACGCCGAGTACGACCTTGCCCGGCCCGCACGGCTGACCAGCATGTACAAGGTGGTACTCACCGAAGCCAGCATCGTCGAGGACCTGAACACCTGGCTCGACGCCGACCTCCTCCGGCGGCTCTGGCCCACCCTCTGGCTGCCATCCCAGCTCCGCCGGCGCTGGGAGGACACCTTCCCCGAACTCGCCATCACCCGCAACAACGTGACATAGCGGTAGACCCTTGCAAGAACGCCCCAGAGGCCGCGCAAATCGAACACCGAGCCGCCGCATTTCGAACGCATCTTTACCGCAAATCGAATGCGAAGGCCCTCGCAGATCGAAACCTTACTGGCTATCATGATGTCGTGCCGACACCGCACCTGATTCCACGTCGGGCCGCCGCGCAGGTCGACGCCGCGCTGACCGACACCCGCGTCGTCCTGATCAGCGGAGCACGCCAGACAGGCAAGAGCACGCTGGTCCGCATCGTCGCCGGCGATCGTCTCGCCGAGCGCCGCGATCTTGATCGGGCTCAGGACCGGGCGGCGGCGATCGCCGATCCAGTCGGGTTCGTGGACTCCTCCGAGCTCTTGGTCATCGACGAGATCCAGCGCGCTCCGGAGCTCCTGTTGGCCATCAAGGCCGCCGTCGACGAGGATCCCCGTCCCGGTCGGTACCTGCTCACCGGATCGTCTCGGCTGTTCGGAATGGTGGCTGCGCCGGACGCGCTGCCCGGCCGGATGGAAACGGTCGAGCTCTGGCCATTCTCCCAAGGCGAACTCGACGGAGCACTGGACGGATTCATCGACGCCGTCTTCACGCTCGGCCCGGACCTGCGACACGAGTCGGACGTGACCCGCGCCGACTACGCGGCCAGGATCGTGCGCGGCGGCCTACCCGAGGCCACCACCCGCACCGACCCACGCCGCCGCCAACGATTCCTCGACGCCTACGTCCAGGCGCTCATCGACCGCGACGTCCGGCAGCTGTCCGACATCCAGCACAAGGGCGAGCTACGCAAACTGGTACGCCTCCTCGCGGCCAGGTCCGCGACCGTCATCGCCGCCAACTCCCTCGAATCCGCCCTCGGACTGAGCCGGCCGACGATCGCCCGCTACCTCCAGGCGCTGGAAGAGATCTTCCTGGTCAAACGGATTCCCGGCTGGTCCCGCAACATCGGCACCCGCGCCACCGCCGCGCCAAAGCTGATCTTCGTCGACTCGGGCATCGCCGCCAACGAGACCGCGACCGACGCCCGGGCACTGCTCCGGCCGGGAGCACCGTTCGGCCCGCTGCTCGAATCATTCGTCCTGTCCGAACTCTCCCGCCAGCTCACCTGGTCCGAGCAGCCCGTCGACCTGTCCCACTACCGCGACCAGAGCAGGTACGAAGTCGACGCGGTGCTCGAGAACCGAGCTGGTCAAGTGGTCGGGATCGAAGTCAAAGCAGCCACCACCGTCGGACCCGACGACTTCCGCGGACTACGCCGACTCGCCGACCGCCTCGGCGACGACTTCCTCGCCGGCATCGTCCTCTATACCGGATCGTCCACGCTGCCGTTCGGCGAAAGACTCCGCGCCATGCCGGTCAGCGCCCTATGGCAGGTTTCCGCCTCGACAGCAGACTGACCTCGCTCGCAGGCCGCTCCTCAGCCGTCATGGGAGTGGGCATGCCTCAGCCGGGCGGGGGCGGTGGTGTGGCGGCCACGAGCAGGGTGAGGTCCCGGACCAGGTCGTCCAGGGACTGCCCGGTCTGGGCGCGGACCAGCCCGAGGGTGAGGTCGGCGAGCAGGTAGAAGCCGAGGGTGCGGGCCTGGTCGGTGTCGAACGAGGCGAGCAGCGCCTCGGCGCCGGCGAGGTCACCGCGGTGGCGGGCGGCGATGACCCCGGCGGCGCGTTGCACGAGGTCGGCGGCGACCGGATGCGGGCCGGTCACGCCGGTCAGAGCTTCGGGGCGGCGGCGCGGGCGGCGTCGAAGCGGGTGATCACGTCCGACCAGTTGACCAGGTTCCACAGCCGGTCGACGTAGTCCGGACGCACGTTGCGGTACTGCAGGTAGTAGGCGTGCTCCCAGGCGTCGAAGACCAGCAGCGGGGTGGAGCCCTGCCCGACGTTGCCGTGGTGGTCGTAGACCTGCTCCACGATGAGCCGCTGCCCGAGCGGCTCCCACGCGAGGACGCCCCAGCCCGAGCCCTGCACGCTCTTCGTCGCCGCGGACAACTGACCGACGAAGCTGTCGAACGAGCCGAAGTGCTCCTCGATCGCCGCCGCCAGCTCGCCGTCGGGACGGTCACCGCCGTCCGGGGACAGGTTGTTCCAGAAGATCGAGTGCAGCACATGGCCGGAGAGGTTGAACGCGAACGTCTTCTCCAACCCGACCAGCGCGGCGAAGTCACCCTTGTCGCGAGCCTCGGCCAGCTGCTCCAAGGCGTCGTTGCTGCCCTTGACGTACGCGGCATGGTGCTTGCTGTGGTGCAGCTCGAGGATCTCGCCGGACATCGCCGGCTCCAGCGCACCGTAGTCGTACGGCATGTCGGGCAGAGAGTAGACGGCCACCAGCAAGCTCCTCACACCATCGTCGGCAACGTGAGCTGGGCGGGAACCCCGGCGGTGGTTCAGATCATCGCGTTGCCGGAGCACCCGCCCACTGCTGCCAGCATTGCGTAGTTGCCACGCTTTGGCAATAAGCATGCCCAGGGTGGGGCGCAGCACGTCGCAGGAAACCGATACGGCGGTCGATGGGAAAGTGGAGCTGGAGTCTCTACGCGAGTTCGCATGGCGCCAGTTCTCCTGATCTTGGTTGTTTGGGCTGGTAGGGGGTCTTGTCGCGAATGCAGGCCCAGAGGACGTTGAGGCGTTGTCTGGACAGGGCGGCGGTGGCCTGGCGGTGGGTTTTACCTTCGGCTCTCTTCTTGTCGTAGTAGGCGCGGGATCTTGGGCAGTGGGTCAGGGCGGTGAAGCTGGACATGCTGAACACCCGACGCAGACCCCGGTGGTAGCGGTGCGGCCGGACCTGGTGCCCCTGCCTGCGTCCGGAGTCGCGGGAGATCGGCGCGAGCCCGGCGTGGGCGGCGAGCGCCGCGGCGCTGGGGTAGGTGGTGAGGGTGCCGGCGTGGGCGAGGAACTCGGCGGCGAGGGTGGTGCCGATGCCGGGCAGGCTGGTGACGATCTCTCCCAGCTCGTGCTCGGCGACGATGCCGGCGATGGTTTCCTCGATGGCGGTGATCCGGTCGTTGACCGCTTCCAGGTCGGTGGCCATCTGCGCCACGATCCCAGCTGCGGTGGCCTCTCCGGCGACGGCGACGGTCTGCGTCCGCGCGGCGGTGACAACTTTGGCGGCCAGTGTCCTGGCGGCCCGGACGCCGTGCTGGCGTAGGTAGGCCAGGATGCGGGCTTCGCCGGCGCGGCGCAGCCCGGCGGGGGTCTGCCACTGGGCGAGGAGCCGCAGCGCGCCCTTGCTGCGCAGGTTCAGCGCCTTCTCGAGCGCGGGGCTGATCATGGCCAGCAGGTCCTGGATGCGGGCGGTGATGCGGACCCGGTCGGCGACCAGGTCGAGGCGGCGGGAGACGAGCAGCTTCAACTGCTGCTGCACCCCGTCCGCGAGGGTGAGGGTTGGTAGATCGGCGCGCATGCGCAGGGTCTGGGCGATGACGTAGGCGTCGTGGGCGTCGGTCTTGCGTTCGCCGTGGAACGCCTCCGCCATCCGGGAGGTGACCGTGCCGCTGACGTAGCGCACGTCCGCCCCGCGCTCGAACAGGACCGCCAGCAGCAGCGACGCGGGTCCGCCTCGCAGGTCGACGGCCCAGCGGATCGGCTTGCGGCGCTTACCGAGCCGTCCGGCGATGTCGGAGATGGATTGTTGGTCGTTGGGGATCTTCTCGGACACCACGACGGTGCCGTCGTCGTCGACGACGCACACGTGGTGGTGGGTCTTGCCGACGTCGACGCCGGCCCACAGGCTGCCCACCGGGCATCACCCTCTTCGGTTGTCTGATCAAGGGGCGTGGACCCGCCGCGGTTGTGCTGATACAGCGGTCATCAGCGAGGGCCGGGGCGTCCTACTCCAAGCTGGCCATGACATCGGCAGCACACACCCAGACAGTCACCCGACCCTCCGGGCCCACATCAGCAAACGACACAATTCGATGTCTGGTTGCGGGTCCGGACGGACTTCTGGGGTCTGCTGCCGTCGGCGTCGGCTGTCGGGGCGTCACGCCGGTACGCCGCGGCGGCCTGAGGACCTCACCCGCCCTTTGGCGATCGCGGCCGGGCCCAGTAGCGAGTCCGTGCTCTGCGGTAGCCGGTCCGGCCCGGGGGCGAGGTGACCCTGAGTGGGAAGCTGGGTGACACCCCTCAGCCCGTTCGCGGAAGAACGTCGGCATGGCTGGGCGTAAGGGCACCCGGCGCTGTCGTCCTACTCGACCCCCCGGGCCGATGACGCGCACGTCATCGAAGATCGACGTTCTGCACCTCGCGCAGCCGCGCCGCCGGTCCCGTCGGTCCGGTCGGCTCGACGGGTGACGCGGATTCTCCGGCCGGCCGGGCGTTGCGCCCCACGCGGTGCAGGTGGCGCAGCGCCTGGCGATACGAGTCGAGCAGGCCGGTTTCGACGTAGGGCAGGTCGTGCTCGCGGCAGAAGGCGCGGACGATCGGCCGGGCGTGGCGCAGTGCGGCGCGGGGCATGCTGGGGAACAGGTGGTGTTCGATCTGGTGGTTCAGGCCGCCGAGCAGGAAGTCGGTCAGCCGGTTGCCGCGGACGTTGCGGGAGGTGAGGACCTGGCGGCGGAGGAAGTCCACCTCCTCGTCCGCGCCGAGGATCGGCATGCCCTTGTGGTTGGGGGCGAAGGCACATCCCAGGTACAGCCCGAAGAGGCCCTGCTGCACGACGACGAAGGCCAACGCGCGCAGCGGGGACAGCACCACGAAGACCGCGGTGAGGTATGCGGCGGCGTGCAGCCCGAGCAGCAGCGCCTCCCGGCCACGCCCCCGGTAGGTGGACCGGGACAACGCACGGACGCTGGCCACGTGCAGGGCCACGCCTTCGAGCAGCAGCATCGGGAAGAACAGGAGCCGCTGGTGGCGGGCGAGCAGCCGTCCCGCGCCGCGCCGCCGGTCGGCCTGCGCCCTGGTGAACGCGAGAGCTTCGCCCGCGATGTCGGGGTCGCGGCCCTCGGTGTTGGGGTGGGCGTGATGGCGGTGGTGCTTGTCGACCCACCAGCCGAAAGCGAGCCCGATGGCCAGGTTGCCGTACACCAGCCCGACCAGGTGGTTGGCGCGCCGGGACCGGAAGATCTGCCGGTGGCCGGCGTCGTGGCCGAGGAAACCGCTCTGGGTGAAGACCACGGCGAGGTACGCGGCGGTGACCAGTTGCCACCACGAGTCCCCCACCAGGACGAAGATCGTCCAGCCCGCGGTGACCAGCGCGGCGTTGACGGCGATCATGACCAGGTAGTAGGTCGGGCGCCGCTCCAGCAGACCCGCCCGGCGCACCCGGCTCAACAGTTCGGCGTAGTCGCTGCCGCGACGGCGCTGCGACCCCGGCGGCGCCGCTGAGATGGTCTGGTCGATGGTGCTCATGGATCCTCCCGGCATGGACGCTCAGCGCGTCGCCGGGGTCCGGGGCGAACGCCCCCAGCCTACTCCGCCGCCTGCGCGGCAGGGCGGTACGGCGATCGTGCCATCGCATCGAGGAGCGCGGCCACCGACACGGTGGCGAAACCGACCCGGGCGTCGCTGGCCCCGTACGGAAACCACAGTTCGCCGGCGTGGACGAGCCCGCCGCAGGAGTAGACGACGTTGGGTACGTATCCGTCCCGGTCGGCCACGTCGGGTGACAGGAGCGCGCCGGGGAGCCGCGCGAGGACCCGTTCCGGTCGGTGCAGGTCGAGCAGGAGCGCGCCGATGGCGTAGCGGCGCATCGGTCCGACGCCGTGGGTGAGCACGAGCCAGCCGGCGTCGGTTTCGATGGGGGATCCGCAGTTGCCGACCTGGATCAGTTCCCAACTGTCCTGCGGGGCGTGCAGCGGCATCGGTTCCTGCCACCGGTTCTCGCCGTCCAGGCGGGTCAGGCCGATGGTCTCGCCGTCGGCGCGGCACAGGGCGAGGTGCCGGCCGCCGACGGTACGGGGGAACAGCGCGACGCCCTTGTTGCGGACGCCCGGCCCGCGCATCGGGGTGCTCTCGAATCGGCGCAGGTCGGTGCTGGCCAGCGCGCGGGTGGCGATGTGCCGTCCGTCGTAGGCGGTGTAGGTGGCCCGGTAGACGGGTCCGGATTCGTCGGTGAACCTGACGACCCGGGCGTCCTCCATGCCGTTGCTCTCCGCCGGAACGGCCGGCCAGAGTACCCGTTGGTGCAGGGCGGTGTCGGTGGGGAAGGTCGTGGCGTAACTGGCGGCGTTGGTGCGGCGTATGTGTTCGAGGGTGTCCGGTCCGGTGCTGCGGGAGAGCAGGTCCGGTGGCAGCTCGCCGAGCACCCGCGCGAAGGTGGCTTCGTCGTACCGCTCGGGTAGGGCGTCCAGCACGGTGGCGGTGATCTCGTTGTCGCAGTCCACCTCGGTCAGGCCGGCGGCGAGGAGGTCCCGGCGGTGGCGTACGGCAATCCGCCGCCCGAGCACCGGCGGGCCGGACCGGTCGGCGACGGTGAGCCGGCGCCCGGGTCCGAGGACCGCGGTGGCGAATCCGATGGACGACAGGTGTCCCTCGCCGATCTGGCGCAGGCTGATCGCGGCCCGCAGCTGCCCGGCGTCCAGACCGGCCTGGTCCGGGTGGGCCATCATCGACGGGTTGCACAGCGCGGCGGCCTCGACCGCGTACTCGTGGCTGAAGTAGGCGCCGATCAGGAGTCGGGTGGTGGGGGGTAGGTCGCGGGCCCGGGCGATGCGGTGCCGAACGAGGTCGTAGTGGTGGTGGAACGTACCGTCCAGGTCGCGGTGCCGGCTGCCGAAGCGGTCGAAGGTGTCCCGCAGCAGCCGGCCGGTCTCCTCGTCGTCGAGGTGCGCGACGCGGGCGATGAGCGCCGCCGCGCGGCTGCGTACCAGGGCGGCGTCCTCACCCGGGACGAAGAGCTTGACGACGACCCGGCGTGGATCCGGGGCGAGGGTCACGCCGTGCCGGACGGCCAGGGTCCCGGTCACGACCACCGCCGGGCGTGCTGGAGGGTGGAGATCAGTGCGAGGGTGGATTCGGCGCCCTGGTTGAGGTTGGGTCCGTGCGCGGTCAGCCCGTCGTAGCCGCCGCCGGTCGCCGGATCCCACATCCGCGTGCCGACGTCGTTGTCGCCGAGGAACCACCCCACCGCCTGCCGCACCCCGGCTTCCCAGCCGGGGTCGCCGGTGACGTCGGCGGCGGTGGCGCAGGCGTCGGCGAACGCGGCGGCCTCGATCGGCTGCTGGTCGTGGCGGCGCCGCAGTGCACCGCCTTCCCAACCGCCGGCGGGTACGACCGACAGGTGCCCGTCGCGGAGTTGGAGGTCGCGCAGCCAGGTGAGCATCCGCAGGCCGTCGTCGAGGGGTGGGCCGTCGTGGCGCAGTTGGCTGGCGGCGATGACGACCTCCGCGAGGGCCGCGTTGGCATAGGTCAGCCGTGGCTGTGGCCAGGGCCAGCGCGGGTCGGATCCGGGGGTGCCGATGGTGGTGGCCGCGTCCGCCAGCAGTGCGGCCGCAGCGGCGTGGGCCGGGTGGCGGCGCAGCACCTCGACCGCGCCGAGTCCGGCGAAGGCCATCGCGTGCGGGGTCGGGGCGCGTCGGGTGGCACCCCGGCTGAAGGCGACGAGCGCCTCCTCGCGGATCCAGGGCGCGGGGCTGCGGGCGGCGGCGGTGCCGAGTCCCCACAGCGCGCGACCCCACCAGTCGCCGAGCCCGGGCTCGTCGGCCCAGCGTCGGTCGTGGCCGAGCCGGTTGCGGAAGGCGCCCCGGGTGTCCTGCGCGTGGGTGAGGAACGCGAGGTAGCGCTCGGCCAGCCGGAGCACCTCCTCCGCGGGCTCCGGCTCGCGGCTGATGACGACCAGGCCGCGGGCGACGTCGTCGGTGCAGTAGCCGTGCTCGCGGCGGACGATGGCGTGCCGGGAGTGCTCGAACAGGCCGGTGTCGTCACTCAACCGGCTCAGGTGCGCGAAGCTCGGCCGGGGCGTCGGATGTCGGCGGCCGCTGCCCGGCAGGCTGGACAGCCCGGTGGTCGCGGTCACGCCGACGCCGCGCTGACCGCGGGACGGCGGGCGGCGACGAGCCGCTCGGCGAGCGCGGCGTAGCGGGCCGCCACCGCGGGCCAGCGCAGGTCCGCGGCCAGCGGCCGGACTCGGCCGGCCAGCCGCGCGCCCAGGCCCGGTTCGGTCAGGATCCGCCGGATCGCGTCGGCCAGCGCCGCCGGGTCCTGATGGGGTACGACCAGACCCGGGCCGCCGGTGAGCAGCTCGACGGCGTGCGGGAAGGCCGTGGCCACGACGGGCACCCCAGCGGCCACCGCCTCGATGAGCACCCCCGAGGTGACCTGTTCGCGGGAGTCGTAGGGCAGCACGACCACGTCGGCGGAGCGGATCAGCCGGCCGAGGTTGGCCTGATCGTGGTAGACGTTCTGGTAGTCCACGGCGTGCGCGACGCCCAGCTGCGCGCCGAGCCGGTGCAGTCCCGCCCGGTACGCCTCCCCCTGGTGCTCGATCACCTTCGGGTGCGTCCGGCCGGCGACCGTGTAGGTGGGGGTCGGTTCGAGGTCCTGCAACCGGGCGAGGGCCCGCAGCGACCACTCGACGCCCTTGCCGGGGCCGAGCAGTCCCCAGGTCAGCAGGTGGGGCCGGGCGCGGCGGTCCGCGGGAAGGCCGACCTGCTCAGCGGCGCCGTGCGGGATGACCGTCACCTTGTCCGGACGTACGGTGTAGCCGACGAGCAGCCGGTCGCGCGCCGTGTCGGTCATCGTGACGACCGCTGCGGCGGCGGTGACGATCTGCTCCAGCAGGGACTTCTGCCGGGCGGTGGGACGGCGGAGCACGGTGTGCAGGACCACGATGCTCGGTACGGTGAGCCGGCGCAGCAGCGGCAGGACGTCCTCGCCGTCGGCGCCGGGGTAGATCCCGTACTCGTGTTGGACGACGGCCACGTCGAAGGCGTTCAGGGCCGTCGCGGCGTCCCGCCAGCCGGCCTGGGTACGGCTCGACCAGGTGTGCACGACGCCGGGTCCGGCCCGCAGGTCGTCGCCGCGGTCGGTGACCCGGACGATGCCGCCGCGCGTACCGTCGGCGGTCAGCTGGGCGGCGAGGGCGGAGTTGAAGGTGGCCAGTCCGCACCGGGTCGGTGGGTGGGTGCTGAGGAATCCGTAGCTGAGCATGGGTGTCGGGCCTTCCGGTTGTCGGCCGCCTCGAAGGGCGGGGACGGCCTCACGCGGTGTCGGCGCACGCCGGCCAGCGTGTGTGACCGGCGGAACGGGTTCGTGTGCGGTGATCGGGTTCAGCGGTGCGATCGGCGGATGAGGTGGTCGTAGACCGCCAGGTAGTCGGTGACCATCCGGTCCGCCCCGAAGCACTGCCCGGCCCGGGTCCGACAGGCGGCCCGGTCCAGCCCGGCAGCCCGGGCGACGGCGTCGACGGCCTGCTCGACGGTCCGCGCGAGGAACCCCGTCACCCCTTCGTCGACGACCTCCGGCATGGACCCCCGCGCGTACGCGACGACCGGCGTGCCGCAGACCATCGACTCCACCACCGACAGCCCGAACGGCTCGTCGAAGGCAATCGGGTGCAGCAGCGCGGTGCTCGCGCCCAGCACCTCGGCACGGCGGTGCGGGCCGACCGAGCCGAGGAAGACGACCTGGTCGCCGTCGATGTGCGGGGCCACCTGTTCGGCGAAGTACCGCTCGTCCTGCACGATGCCGCAGATGGTCAGCGGCCGGCCGGCGCGGCGGGCGATCTCGATGGCCGTGTGGGTGCCCTTGTCGGGATGAATGCGGCCGAAGGCGGCCAGCCCGGGGCCGGCGTCGCGGGTGAACGGCAGCCCGGTGAGGTCGACGCCGTGGTGCACCGTGGCGACGTAGTCGAGCTCGGCGCTGCGGTCGGCGTCGGAGATCGACACGTACGACGAGCGGGCCCGGGCGTACGCGGGGAGGATCCCCGCGCCGGAGAAGCCGTGCACGGTGGTGAGCAGCGGAGCGCGGCAGTGCTCGGCGAAGGCCAGCGGCAGCCAGTCGAGGTGGCTGTGGACCAGGTCGAACTCTCCGGAGCGGGCCATCGTGTGGGAGACGTGCATCGCCTCCCACACCCGACCGTCCAGGTCCGGATCGTCGGCGTACCCCCGGGGGCACACGCCGTCGAGGTCGGCGGAGGTGACGGAGTCGAGCGTCGCGAAGAGGGTCACGTCCACGCCACGGGTGACCAGCCCTTCGGCGAGCAGACCGGTCACCTGCTCCCAGGGGCCGTAGTGGTGCGGGGGTGTGCGCCAGGCGACCGGACCGAGCAGGGCAACCCTCACGGGGACGGCGCGTCGGCGAGGTCGGCCGGATCCAGACGCAGGGTGGCGAGCAGCCCCACGTGTTTGGCAGGGTCCATCCGCTCCGGCAGCTCCCGCTCGACCCACTCGGCTCTGGTCTGCTGTCCGCGCTCGCGCAGCGCGGCAACGATCCGGTGTCTGGCGATCCTCATCGTCTATCCCCTCGATCAGTCGTTCGGGACGGTCATGGTCAGCGGTCAGCGAACGTCGTGACGAGCACCAGCGGCAGAAGCAGGACGGCCACCAGGAGGAACACCCGCAGGCGAAGTGCGCGGACGTCGAGGGCCCGCCTGACCCGCCCTCCGAACGTCGAGGGGGTGGATGTCCCGCTGACCGGCGGCGACGACCCGGCAGCGGCGATCGGACGAACGACCACGTCATCGTCTCCTGGTGCTCTCGACGATTCGGCCTGACTGCTTGAGCGGTCCGGCCGGCGAACGGTCAGCGGAGCATCCCGGCTCTCAGTTGGGCCAGCGAACGCTTCAGCAGCCGGGAGACGTGCATCTGGGACAGCCCGACCCGGGTGGCGATCTGCGCCTGGGTCAGGTCGCCGTAGAACCGCATGGTCAGGATCCGACGTTCACGTGCGGGAAGCGCCGCGAGGAGCAGTCCGAGGGTGAGGTGGTCGTCCACGGCTGCGTATGCCGGGTCGGCGGCGCCGATGAGCGCGAGATGCTCGATGCCGTCGGTCCCGGGCCGTAGCTCGTTCAGCGACGGCAGGCGATAGACCTCGGAGGCGGCGACGGCGGCCCCGAGTTGGGCCACGGTCACCTCCAGGTGGTCGGCGAGCTCTCCGTCAGTCGGTTGACGACCGCGTTGCTGCCCGAGCTCGCCCCGGGCTTCGGGCACCCGGGCGCTCAGTTCCTGCGCTGCGCGCGGCACCCGGATCGCCCAGGCCGTGTCGCGGAAGTGCCGCCGGATGCCGCCGAGGATGGTCGGGATGGCGTAGCTGGCGAACGGCACGCCCTGGTTGGTGTCGTACCCGTCAACGGCTCTGATCAGGCCGACCGCGCCGACCTGAGCCAGGTCCTCGTAGGACTCCCCGCGGCCGGTGTAGCGGCGGGCGAGTCGACCCGCCATCGGCAGGTTCGCCTCGATGATCCTGGTCCGCAGCAGCGCCCGGTCGGGATCGTCGGCGTTCAGGGCTGCGCGTCGACGCAACAGTTGTTCGCTGTCCCCGATAGCCGGGCTCAGCGTCGGAGGGGAGGAAACGGCTGTGGGTGTCACGGCGGAGGTGACCATGGGTTCCAACGCCCCTAACGGGCTGGTGGCGGCGAGACTGGCGGCCACCGGGGACCCGGGCGACACCGCTACCGTACGCCTTCATCCCCCCGACCGACACCCGGACGGGCTCTGGGAAGCGCACTCGGGTGTCGAACCCGGTCGTCAGCCGGACCGGTGGGTGACCGGCCCCGTGGCGAGCTGCTCGGAGCCGTCGACGATCGCCTGGGACAGCTCGGACAGTCGCCGGTTGCGGCTGCGGGCGCCGTCGCGCAGTAACGCGAAGGCTTGGCCCACGTCCACCTGCAGGCGTTCGGCGAGAACGCCCTTGGCCTGCTCGATCAGGACTCGGCTGTTCAGGGCGGTCTGCAGCTGCTCGGTGAGGATGTCACGCCGGTGGATGGCGCGGTGTTGCAACAGTCCGATGGTGGCCACATCGGCGAGCGCCTGACCGATGCGGAGCTTGTCCTCGTCGAGGGCCCCCGGCCGGACGTCGAAGAGGTTCAGCGCGCCGATCACCTCGGAGCGCAGGCGCATGGGCAGGGCGTGCACCGCGGCGAAGCCGACCTCGGCCGCGGCGGCGGTGAACCTCGGCCATCGGGCCGTGGTCAGGGTCAGGTCGGCGACCGACACCGGCTGCCCGGTACGGAAGCAGTCGAGGCAGGGCCCCTGGTCGGTCTGGAGCTGGAACAGCTCCAGCAGTCGGGTGCGTTCGGAGGAGGCGGCGACCACCTGCAGCGTGTCCCGCTGGTCGGTCAGGAGCAGCCCGGCCGCCGACACACCCAGCAGCTCGACACACCTCTCGGTCAGCACGTGCAGGAACTCGATCACGTCGAAGTCGTCGACGAGAGTGTCGGCCATCTCCACGAAAACGTCGGCCAGCGAGGTCTCGGCCATGTCAGTCACCTCGTCTATCTGTGTCTCCGCCGGTCGCCCGACGGGATGGTCCGTAACGCGCCGTCCTGGCACCGATCCCCTGTTCACCCATTTCGGCCACCAGGTGTCCCGGTCGGGCCGAGACGCAGGCGGCGGGCGACGACGTCGGCTGCCACGTCCCGGAGGCGCCGGTCCCGGGAGTACGCGTAGGCGCGCAACCGGACGAGCGCCACCGCCGCCGTCACTCGCAACTGGACCGTGATCATGCCGGTCGCCTGGTGCACCTCGGGGTGGTGCAGGCCGGTCCCCTCGGGCCACTGATCGTCCTGGTCCACCCCGTGGCGCGTCGCGTCGTCCAGCAGCACCGCGCATGCCGTGTCCGCCAGGACCAGTGCGTCGGCCAGTTGCTCCGCCCCGAGGTCACCGGCACCGACCCGGTAGAGGTCCAGGACACCGAGGCGGATCCCGCCCACCCGTAGTGGCAACGCGAATACCGCACCGGCCCCGGCGAGCACCGCCGCCGGCGCGAACACCGGCCAGCGGTTCCGGCACTCCGGCACGGTCAGATCGGCGACCAGGACAGGTCCACCGGTGGTCGCGTCCACGCACGGCCCCTCACCGAGGGTGAGGGTCAGGTCTTCCAGTTCCGACGCGGTCTGGTCCGTGGCGTACACCACTTCGCGCGGCGTGGCGTCGAGGACCACCGCGACGGCGGCGGAGTCCAGGCCCGCGACCGAGACCGCGACCGCGCAGACATGATCGACCGCGACGGTTCCGCCCCGGGCGGCATCGACGAGAACAGCCCACAGCCGCAGCCGTCGATCGACGTTCACCGGATCGCCGCGCCCCGGGTTGTCCTTGCCCACTGCCGACTCCGACCCGGATCAGTCGAACGGACGCGCTGTCATACCGCGCCGAGGTCCCGGGCGACGATCACACCGTACTCCCGCGTGACGCCACGGCGCGACCGGCGACCCACCGGACCCGCGGACGGCTCCGGCGGCTGACGAGCCGGTCGCGGAGGCGTACGCTTGCGGTGTCGCTCGGGACCCCGGTGGCTGACAGTCCGCCGCTGGCGGACGCACCCCACCGATCGAGGTCACCGTGCCGGCCATTAACCGCACCGCATGCACCCGTCAGGCCGCCAAATCTCCGTCGAACTCCCGGCCCGGCACCTCCCCCGCAGCGGCACGTCGGACCGCGACGGCCCGTCGCAGGCCCACCATCATCCAGGCGCGCCTACGGACCACGACGTCCGGGCGCGCGACATGCTCGTCGGAAGGCGGCGGTTCGTGATGACCGCACCCCGGAACAGCCATGTTCGATCCTTCTCGCAAGGCGCCCGTGGCGGCACCGATGCTTCTCGCGCAGTGCCCCCGCGGCGGCCGGTGAAGCGCTCACGAATCGGCGGCGTGTGGGTCGCTGCCGTGGTGTTCGCCTTCGTGCTCCTGCTGCTCCTGATCTTCGTGCTGCAGAACGGGCAACGTGCCGAGGTGTCGTTCCTCGGCGCTCACGGCACCCTGCCGATGGGGGTGGCGCTGCTGCTGGCCGCGGTCTTCGGGGTCCTGCTCGTCGCCCTGCCCGGCACCGCCCGGATCGTGCAGTTGAGGATGCTCGGCCGTCCCGGCACGCGGCCCGGCGGCCCGGCCGGGTCCGGTCCGACTCCTCCGTCGACGACCGGCATCGCTCGCGTCCCGCTGCCGCCCCGCCCGACCCGGGAGGACGGATGAGCCATGTCCGTCACCACGCGACGATTCGCCACGACCCCCGGGTCGGCGGTGTCCTCGCCTCGGCTGGTCCTCGCCCCGGTCCGGGCTCGGGCGGTCCTGGACGGCGGATGGTGGCCGCGGTCCTGGGACCCGGGCGCCGAACTCCCCGGTCTCGTCCTCGCCCTGTCCGAACGCCATGGCCGGATCCGGCATCTCATGCTCAACCTCCGCACCTGGGACAGTAGATTCCGCCGGTTGACCGTCGGACCGGACGTGGTCCGGATCGGCTGGTTCGACACCCTCGACCCCGCCCTGCTGGTCGCCACCACCGGCCGCGACATCCAGGTCGACCTGCTGGTGGTGCCGCCCGCCACGCCACGCGCGACAGCCGAGTGGGCGATGGCGACCGCCGCCGACCCGACCAACCTCAGGCGCGCGCCCGACATCCTGGCCGGCGCACCGGTGGGGCCCCGAGCCGCGGCGGCGACCGGCTCCGCCGAGGACGCGGTGTGGGACAACGAAGGGGGCAGCACCGCTTCGATCGGCCGCCGCCCCGCCAATGACTTCTCCACCACCCCTCCCCGGACCGGAGTGCCCGCATGAACGTTCTGCAGCCAGCCATCGCGGTCGCGCTCGTGGCGGTCGGCGTCATCGGTCTCGGCACCGCCGCCCGAGCGGTGCGGGTCGTCCAGCAGTACGAGCGCGGGGTGGTGTTCCGCTTCGGTCGGGTGCGCGACGGTAGCCGTGGCCCGGGCCTCACCCTGATCGTCCCCGGGGTCGACCGGCTGGTGAAGGTCAATCTCCAGATCACCACCATGAGCGTGCCCGCTCAGGACGGCATCACGCGCGACAACGTCTCCGTACGCGTCGACGCGGTCGTGTACTTCCGCGTCGTGGACCCGGTCAAGGCGCTGGTGAACGTGCAGAACTACCTGTACGCCGTCTCCCAGGTCGCGCAGACCTCGCTGCGCGCGGTGATCGGCCGCGCCGACCTCGACGAGCTGCTCTCCGACCGGGACAAGCTCAATGCCGAACTCACCGGCATCATCGACACACCCACCGAGGGTCCGTGGGGTGTCAAGGTCGAGCGCGTCGAGGTCAAGGACGTCGCGCTGCCGGAATCGATGAAACGCTCCATGTCACGTCAGGCCGAGGCCGAGCGTGAACGCCGCGCCCGGGTCATCGCCGCCGACGGTGAGTACCAGGCCGCCGAGAAGCTCGCCCTGGCAGCCGCCACCATGGCCGCCGATCCCGCCGCCCTGCAACTGCGACTGTTGCAGACGGTGGTGGAGGTCGCCGCGGAGAAGAACAGCACCCTCGTCATGCCGTTCCCCGTCGAACTGCTGCGGTTCCTCGACCACGCGACGCCCCCGCCGGCGCCGGTCGTCGCGACCCGTCCCCGGGCAGCGGAGACAGCGACGATGCCGGATGTCCGGCGGATCCTTCCCGAATCCGAGCCCACGACGGCCGCGGTGCCGGTGGGCTGACCGACAGGAACGGCTGCTCGGCCCGGTGACCGCGTGTGTCACCGGGCCGAGGCCCGTCGGCAGCCGGTCATCCGGTGGTGGGTGGAACAGACGTGTCCAGCAGTGCCGGCGGCTCGCCGTCCAGCGCGGCGATCAGTTCGCGACCGACGAGTTCGTCGTATCCGGCGTCGAGGGGCGAGGTGCGGCCATCGATCTCGCGAAGTCGTTCCGCGGCCCGGCGATCGGCGATGGCCGTCACCCACGCGAGACCATCGACCTGACCGGCGGCGCACCTCGGCGCAAGCTGCCACACCTCGACGAACACCGCCCGGGTCACCGCGACGGCGACCGACGGGCGGCGCACCACCTCACACACCTGGATGAAGACAACGCGGACGAGACGGCGGTAGAGGCGACCGAAGGCGGCCCGGTCACGGTCGGCGACCCGCTTGACGAGGTCGTTCACCGATTCTGGACCGGGGACGACGTAGACAGGGGAAACAGGCATCCGATGCTCCTGGTGGTGTGCCTGCGGCTGAGGCACCACCAGGGACCAGGGCGGCCGTTCCGCCCCACCCTACGCCATCGCGGCGGCCATCGAAGGTGGTCCTCAGCCACAGTTGACCGACCGCCGTGGAGGCGGTGCACCGGCACCGCCCGCGACATCCCTCTCGGGTCGTCGCGGGCGGCGCCGGTGCCGGGTTGCCGCGCCGCGCACTGAGCGCACGGCGCGTGCCCGGTCACCGTGCCCGGCTGCGACGAGAACCTCGAAGCGGCTGGGCACGATGGCTCCTGGAGGCGGGATCAGGGCGTCCCCCAGTCGCTCCCGACCTCGTCGACCGTCCGGTCCGTCGACGGAACGATCACCACCGGGCACGACGCGTGCTGTACGCAGTGCTGGCTGACCGAGCCGAGCAGCATCCCGGCGAAGGCTCCGTGTCCCCGGCTGCCCACCACCAGCAACTGCGCCCCGTCCGCGGCGTCCAGCAGCACCTGAGCCGGATGCCCGCGTACCACGTGGGTGGTGAACCGGACTGGAGCACCGCCGCTGGCCACGTCCGTGACCGCCTCCACCAGCATCTTCTCGGTGATCGCCGCGATGCTCACATCCTCGAACACCGCGGGCGACCACCCGTACGCGAATGCGTACTCCGCCGGGTCGTGCCACGCGCCCACCACGTCGACCCGTGCGTTGCTCAGCTCCGCCTGGGTCGCCGCCCATCGCAGGGCGATCCGTGAGCCCGGTGATCCGTCGACTCCGACCACGATGCGCCGGTCGTGCTCCTCGGCCTGGTCCGTCATGTCGAGCTCCTCTCGGAAGGCTGTCACCTGACGTCGTCTACTTCAGCCAACCGGTGCGTCGCACCAGCGGGATCCGGGCCCAGAAGGTGCCCAGACCGAGGGTGTTGCCGGCACCCGACAGGGCCAGGACGACCAGCACGGCGGCGTAGACGAGGTGGTCGTCCATGAACGGATTGTTCGCCGGGGGGAGGACGACGGTCCACATCATCAGGGTCAGGAGTGCGCCGGCGCCGGCCGCCAGCCGCATCGCGACGCCCAGGAGCAACGCGACGCCGATGGCGAGCAGGGCGCCCATGAACAGGACATCGGTCAGGGCGACGCCGGCGATCGAGTGGTAGAAACCGGCGAACGGGCCCGTCGTCGCGGATCCCAGGAATCCCTTCGTCGGGCTTCCTCCGTTGACCCAGGACTTGGCGGCGGTCGTGTCATGCCCCAGGCCGAACGCCTTGTCCAGGAACGCCCACAGGAATATCCACCCCAGCGCGAGGCGGATGCCCGCGAGCAGGTACCGCACCGTGGCGTTGACCCGCGGGTCGCCCCTGGTCGCTGCCCTCGCCACGGCTCCACCGGCTCGGTCCGGCCCGACACCCACCGACTCGGCGCCGGGCCGGTGTGCGGAGGCGTCCGGTACCAGCAGCGCCAACCCGGCGGCCGGCACGGCGTTCCGTAATGCTGCATTGTGGTTCCTGGCGATGTAGGCCATCGCACTCACATTCCTTGTTCTGCTCGTCACGCGGTGCCGCGGCCTGCTGGACACGGGTGGGTCGGTGCCGGCACAACATCCGATGCGACGGACGACGTGGCCTCGGCACCTGGCGGGAAAGCCGCTGGACGTCGGTCTCGACATCGAGCGGACCGGAGGCGGCGGCGGGGGGTCAGCCACCGGGGACCCGAGCGACATCCTCACCATACGCGCTGCCGTGCGAAAGGGCGGCGGGAGAATCGGCGGCACCAGGCATCACCGGTACCGGTCCGCTGGTCTTCGTCACCGGTCCCACGGGGGCGTAGGCTCAACGTGTCGCCCGGGCCCCCGGTGGCTGTCCCACCCACCGCAAGGCCGGCCCTTCCTGACGGTTACCGGTCCGATGACGGGCCACTCCCCGGCCGGAAGACAACCCTCAGCGGACGCGGTGCCACCCCTCCCCTCTCCTCGCCCACGCGGGCCCCTTGCGACCAGCCGGTACCGGTGACCGCGCGAGAAGGCCCGAGAAGGGACCTCGTCGTGCCCACGCAGACTCACCCCACCGGCAGTGGATCCATGACCCAGGCGCTGGTCGACGCGGCCACCGTCGCGGGCCACGCGCCGTCGATCCTCAACACCCAGCCATGGCGGTGGCGGATCGCCCGGAACCGGCTGGACCTCTTCATCGACCACGACCGGGTCCTCGACATCAGCGACCCCGACGCCCTGCTCGCCACGCTGAGCTGCGGAGCCGCGCTGCACCACGCCCGGATCGGCCTGGCCGCGCAGGGCTGGCACGTCACCGTCACCCGGATGCCCGACCCGGCCGACCCCGGCCATCTGGCGCGACTGCGCGTCGACGGGCGGGCACCCGTCGAGCTCCAGGCCGTCCGCCGTACGCACACCATCCGGCTCCGGCGCACCGACCGCCGTCCCGTCACCGGCCTTCCGGTCGGGTCCGACGATCTCGGGGCGATCAGCGCGGCGGCACGGGCTGAAGCGACGTTGCTGCACGTCCTGCGACCCGATCAGGTGGTGGATCTCGCCGCCGCGACGAGCCATGCCCAGGAGACAGAGACCGCCGAGCCGGCGTGGCAGGCGGAGCTGGCGTACTGGACCGGCGGCTCCCGGCCGGCGGGCACCGGCATTCCCGACACCGCGATTCCGCTCCATGCGCCGCAGACGACCGTGCCCGGGCGCGACTTCGGCCACCACGGCGACCTGCCCATCAGCACCAGACACGACCACAACGCCACCTACGCGGTGCTCTACGGCCGCGCCGACCAGCCGATGGACTGGCTACGAGCGGGCGAGGCCCTGTCGACGGCCTGGCTCACCGCGACCGAACTCGGCGTGTCCGTACTCCCGATCAGCGCCCCCGTCGAGGTAGCCGACAGCCGGCAGACCATCCGGCGGCTGGTAGCCAACCTCGGACACCCGTACCTGGTGCTGCGCTTCGGCATGCTCGACACCGACGACCCGGGACCGGCGCACGCACCGCGACTGCCGGCCGACCAGACCATCGACCCACCTGCGCCGGCGGACTTCCGCTCCGGCACGGCTCCGGTCGGAAGACCAATCAACCGGAAGGGCGACGGTCGGCATGAACCCACGTCACCACTGACACCCCGCTAACCAGTACCGGCTCGACCACCGCACCTCCGGACAACGGCTGGCCGACTCGGTCACCTCGATCTTCGGCTCCTGGCGATTCATCATCATCCAGACCGGCATCGTGGTCGCCTGGATAGCCGCCAATGTCGTCGCCGTGCTGCACCGCTGGGACCCCTACCCGTTCATCCTGCTCAACCTGCTCTTCTCCACCCAGGCCGCCTACGCCGCCCCACTGATCCTGCTGAGCCAGAACCGCTAGGCCGACACCGACCGGGTGAAGGCCGAACACGACTACCAGGTCAACCAGCTCGCCCTGCAATACCTCATCGCCTGGCACCGCGACGCGCACGGCGACACCTGCGACTGCGTACGGCGGGCCGAACCGGTCGTCCGCGGCATACTCACCAAGCTTGCTCGGGATCTATGACGCGGTTCGGGTGTCACTGGGACGAGGGGGCCGCCGCCTTCGCCGGCCAGCGGACGGACGCCACCGACGCGCTGTTGATGGCCGCCGCACGTACGGCGGCCTCGCCGCCGCTGATCGGGCGCGGCCTGTCCAACACGGAGCTGGCCGAGCACCTCGGCCTCAGCCTGGCACCGTGAAGACGCACGTCGGGCGGCTGTTGAGCAAGCTGGCGGTACGTGATCGGGCGCAACTGGTCGTCGTCGCCTACGGACGGGCCTGGTCGGACCGGGCAGCCCACGCTGAGCGCATCGCCCCTCCATGGGAGGAGAGGCCAAGCGTGCTGGGCCTAGCGTAGTAGGCTGACGGGCATGGGACGGTTCTCCGAGGATGAGCTGCACGCGGTTGTCTCCCGGTACGAGGCGACGCGGACGCAGGCATTGACCGAGCGGGACGAACAGCTACGGGCGTTCCACGCGGCCGGGTGGCGGCCGGTGGATCTGCAGCGGGTCACCGGGTACAGCCGGGAGACGATCCGTCAGGCGCTACGACCGGAAGTCCGGCGGGCGACCAACATCAGCCGGCGCAGGACATCGCCTCAGCCGCCGGCGGACTACCGGCCCTACGGTGACCGGAGGCCCTACGTGGTGGCCGAAACCCTTACCGCGCTGCGTGGCCCGACCGAAGGCACGGTGACGCTTCCGCGTCATCTCGACTGGTCCGGGCACGCCGAGTACGACCTTGACCGGCCCGCACGCCTGGCCAGCATGTACAAGGTGGTGCTCACCGAAGCCAGCACCGTCGAGGACCTCAATGCCTGGCTCGACGCTGACCTCCTCCGACGGCTCTGGCCCACCCTGTGGCTGCCACCCCAGCTCCGCCAGCGCTGGGAGGACGCCTTCCCCGAACTCGCCGCCACCCGCAGCGATGCGGCGTAGCGGTGGACCCCTTCCACGAACGCCTCGCCCGTACCGGACTCGCGGCAGCCGATCGATACGGCTTCGCGCTGGCCGGCGGTTACGCGGTCCAGGCCGCCGGGTTGCTGGAGCGGCCCAGCGAGGACGTCGACCTGTTCACCGCCTGGGACCGCCGGCAGGAGTTCACCGCTGCGGTCACCGCCGTCGTGCACGCCTACCGAGACGACGGCCTCACCGTCGAGACCGAGCGCCAGTACGACACATTCGCCCGGCTGGCCGTCACCGACGGCGTCCGGGTCTCCAGGGTCGAACTCGGCTGTGGACTGGCGCGCCAACGAACCGATCCTCATGGCGATCGGACCGGTACTGCACCCCGACGACGCGGTCGCGAACAAGATGAGCGCACTCTACGGTCGAGCGTTCGCCCGTGACTTCATCGACATCGACGCCACGCTCCGATCCGGCCGCTACACCCGCCAAGCCCTCCTCACCCTCGTGCAGCGCGCCGACCGCGGTTTCGACCCGCGCGTCTTCGCCGACGCGCTAGGGCAAGCCACCCTGCTCGATCCTGACGACTTCGCCAGTACGGTATCGCCGGTCCAGCGCTGGACAATCTCCGAAGCCGATTCGCCGAATGGCGCCGCGAACTACTCAACGAGGAGGAACCCCCGCGACCCGACGGCTCCGCCAGCTGATCCCGCAGCGCCCGGTAAGGAGGAATCCCAGTAGGAAGCCGCCGCCGATCACCGGCCGCGACGGTGCTCCGTTGGTGCTCGGCGAAACAGTCACCTCCGCCGCGCCACACGCATCGCGGACACCGACGACGGTCTCCGTTCTCTACGCTGCTCCCATGGCAGCGTGTCCCGAGCTGACCAGGCCGGCCCCCCACGTGGGGTCCGGTCACGGTCTCTCCGGGGCAACCCCGGGGACGAACCACTCACCTCGGCACCACACC
>NZ_JNZR01000056.1:0-19958 GCF_000717585.1 Micromonospora globosa | reverse complement strand
ACACCTGGTCCCGGTCCGTCACATCACACGCGACCACCCGCACCGACGCACCCAACGCCGACAACCGCTCCGACAACTCACCCGCACCCACAGCCTCCGCACCACGACGCGACACCAACACCAGCGACCGCACACCATGCACCGACACCAAATGCTCCGCCACCAACGCACCCAACGCACCCGTACCACCGGTCACCACCACCGCACCGTCACCCACGACCGGCGTCTCCACCGACGCCGCAGCGACCGCACGCACCAGACGCGGCACGAACACCGCGCCCGAGCGCACCGCGACCTGACCGCCGTGCGTCGACGGCTCGTCGGCCACCGTGGTCAGCACACCCAGCAGCCCGGCATCCACGTCACCGTCCACGTCCGCCAGCACGATGCGACCCGGGTGCTCCGACTGCGCCGACCGCAGCAGACCCCACACCGCCGCACCGGCCAGGTCCGACACCCGGTCGTCCGCCGCCACCGACACCGCACCCCGCGTCATCACCACGAGCCGCGACTCCGCCAGCGCATCGGCTGCCAGCCAGGACCGGACGGTCGCCAGCACCTCCGAGGTCGCCGCGCGTACCGCGTCGGGGACGGCCGTCTCCGGCCCGTCGAGCGGCAGCAGCAGCGCCCTCGGTGCGACCGTCCGGCCGGCGTCGACCGCCGCGACGAGCGCCTCGACGTCGCCGTACGCCGGCAGGTCGGCGGTTGCCGGCCAGCCGACCAGCGCCCACCCGGAGAGGTCCCCGGTGGCGGCGATCTCCTCGGCCTGCCAGGTGAGTTCGAACATCGCGCGGGCCGCCGCGCCCGCCGCGGTCACGCCGGTCAGTTCGCGCAGGGCGAGGGAGTCGACCGAGACCACGGCCGCGCCCGACTCGTCGCACGCGACCAGGCGCACCGCCGAGCCCGCGCGCGTGAGCCGCACCCGCAGCACCCGCGCGCCCGAGGCATACACCTGCACACCCTCGAACGCGAACGGCACCCGAGGCCCGCCCGACCCCTCGGTGCCGGGCAGCAGCCCGATCGGATGCAGGGCGGCGTCCAGCAGCGCCGGGTGCACACCGAAGCGCGCCGCCTCCGTCGCCACCTCATCCGGCAACGCCACCTCGGCGAACACCTCGTCGCCGCCCGTCCACACCCGGCGCAGCCCCCGGAACACCGGCCCGTACGCCAGGCCGTGCTCCGCCAGCGTCGGGTACCAGCCCGCCACGTCCACCTCGGACGCGCCGACCGGCGGCCACTCCCCCAGGCTCGGCTCGCCGGCCGACGCCGGCTCCAGCACGCCCTCCGCATGCCGCACCCAGTCGGCCTCCGGATCACCCTCGGACTGCGAGTGCACCGCCACGACCCGGACGCCGGACTCATCGGCCGCACCGACGCGCACCTGCACCCGCACCGCGCCGGCCTCCGGCAGCACCAGCGGCGCGGCCACGGTCAGCTCCCGCACCCGCGACGCGCCCACCTCGTCGCCCGCCCGGACCGCCAACTCCACCAGAGCGGCACCGGGAACGACCACCACACCGGACACGACGTGGTCGGCGAGCCACACGTGCGTCGACACCGACAACCGGCCCGTCAGCACCACCATGTCCACACCGGCCACTGAGACCGCCGCGCCGAGCAGCGGGTGCCCGGCCACGCCGAGGCCCGCCCCGGACACGTCGGCGGCACGCGCCTGGCCCGCGCCGAGCCAGTACCGCTGGTGCTGGAAGGCGTACGTCGGCAGGTCGACCCGGGCGGCGCCGGCGTCGGTGAACCACTGCGTCCAGGTCACCGGGACACCGTGGACGTGCAGGTCGGCGAGGGCGTGCAGGAGTGCCTGCGGGGCGGGCCGGTCCCGGCGCTGGACGGCCACCGCGAGCGCGTCCTCGGCGAGCAGGTCGGCGTTCATCGCGGTCAGGACGCTCTGCGGGCCGATCTCCAGGAAGGTGTCGACCCCGGTGGCCCGCAGGGCGGCGATGCCGTCGGCGTAGCGGACGGCCTCCCGCACGTGCCGCACCCAGTACTCGGCGCGGGTGATCTCCTGCGGGTCAGCGAGCGCGCCGGTCAGGTTCGACACCACCGGCAGCAGCGGCGCCCGGAACGTCAGCCCCGCCAGGACGGCGCGGAACTCGTCGAGCATCGGCGCCATCAGCGGGCTGTGGAACGCGTGGCTGACGGTGAGACGGCGGGTACGCACACCTCGGTCCCGCCAGGCCTGCTCCACCTCGCCTAGGGCCTCGACGGCACCGGACACCACCACGGCGGCTCAACCGACCCCGCGCGGCCACGAGAGCGCACGCGTCGGCCAGGGACAACACCCCGGCCACGTACGCGGCCGTCACCTCACCGATCGAGTGACCAGCCACCACGTCGGGCACGACCCCGAACGACTCCACCAGACGGAACAACGCCACCTCGACCGCGAACAGACCGGCCTGCGTGAACACCGTCTGATCCAGCAACTCCGCCTCGGCCGTGCCCGCCGACGCGAACAGCACCTCCCGCAACGGACGCGGCAGCAACGGATCGAGCTGCGCGCACACCTCGTCCAGCGCGGTCGCGAACACGGGGAACAGGGCGGACAGCTCCCGGCCCATCCCGGCGCGCTGCGCGCCCTGGCCGGAGAAGAGCACGGCCAGTTGCGTACGCGTCGCGCCCGTGCCGGTGACCACGGTGGCGGCCGGCTCACCGTCGGCGAGGGCGCGCAGCCCGGCCAGCAGTTCGTCCCGGTCCGTCGCGGTGACCACCGCGCGGTGCTCCATGACGGCCCGGCTGACGGTCGACGACCAGCCGACGTCGAGGGGGCGCAGTTCCTCGTCGCCGGCGATCCAGCGGGCCCAGCGCTCCGCCTGGGCCGCGACGGCGGCCTCGGAGCGGGCCGACAGCAGCACCGGCGACGGCAGCTGCCCGGCGGTGGGCGTCGGCGCGCCCTCGCCCCGGGTCGGCTCCGCCTCGGCGGGCGGCTGCTCGATGATCACATGCGCGTTCGTGCCGCTGACGCCGAACGACGAGATCGCGGCGCGACGGGGCCGGCCCGCCGCAGGCCAGTCGCGGGCCTCGGTGAGCAGGGAGACCGCCCCGGCGCTCCACTCGATGTGCGGGGACGGCTCGTCGACGTGCAGCGTCGACGGCAGCACGCCGTGCCGCATCGCCATGATCATCTTGATGATGCCGGCTGCCCCGGCGGCGGCCTGGGTGTGGCCGATGTTCGACTTGACCGAGCCCAGCCAGAGCGGCCGGTCGGCGGGCCGGTCCTGCCCGTACGTCGCCAGCAGGGCCTGCGCCTCGATCGGGTCGCCCAGGGTCGTGCCGGTGCCGTGCGCCTCGACGGCGTCCACGTCGGCGGCGGTGAGCCGCGCGTTGGCCAGCGCCTGACGGATCACGCGCTGCTGCGACGGGCCGTTCGGGGCGGTCAGACCGTTCGACGCGCCGTCCTGGTTGACGGCAGTGCCACGCACGACCGCAAGCAGGCGGTGCCCGTTGCGCCGCGCGTCCGACAGGCGCTCCACAAGGAGCACGCCCACGCCCTCGGACCAGCCCGTGCCGTCCGCCGACGCCGCGAAGGACTTGCACCGGCCGTCGGCCGACAGGCCCCGCTGCCGGGAGAACTCGATGAACGTCCCGGGCGTGGCCATCACCGTCACGCCGCCGGCCAGGGCGAGGTCGCACTCGCCGCCGCGCAGCGCCTGCACCGCCAGGTGCAGCGCGACCAGCGACGACGAACACGCGGTGTCCACGGTCACCGCCGGGCCTTCGAGCCCGAACGTGTACGCCACCCGGCCGGACAGCACGCTGCCGGAGGTGCCGGTGCCGAGGTAGCCGCCCACGCCCTCGGGCAGGTCCTGCACGCCGGAGGCGTAGTCGTGGTACATCAGGCCGGCGAAGACGCCGGTCCGGCTGCCGCGCAGCCGCGACGGGTCGAGGCCGGCCGACTCGAACGTCTCCCAGGACGCCTCCAGCAGCAGCCGCTGCTGCGGGTCCATGGCGATCGCCTCGCGCGGCGAGATGCCGAAGAAGTCCGGGTCGAACTCGGCGGCCCCGTACAGGAAGCCACCGTGGCGGGTGTACGACGTCCCGGGGTTGTCCGGGTCGGGGTGGAAGAGCCGGTCGAGTTCCCAGCCCCGGTCGGTGGGGAACTCGCCGATGCCGTCGGCGCCGGCGGCGACCAGGTCCCACAGCTGCTGCGGGTTCGTCACGCCACCCGGGTAGCGGCACGCCATGCCCACGATGGCGATCGGCTCGTCGACGTTTGTCGCCCGCACGGCCTGCTGCTGCGCGGCGACCTGGCCGGACAGCTGCTCGTACAGGTGCTCCGACAGGGCGCCGGGGGTCGGGTAGTCGAAGACGAGTGTCGACGTGAGTCGCAGCCCACTCGCGCTGTTGATCCGGTTGCGCAGCTCGACGGCGGTCAGCGAGTCGAAGCCCAGCTCCCGGAACGCCCGGTCCGCCGGCACCGCCTCGGCGCCGCCGTGGCCGAGGACCTGCGCGATCATTCCGCGCACCAGCAGCGCCACCTGCGCACGCGCCTCCTGCGGGTCGAGGCCGGCCAGCCGGTCGGCCCACGCGCCGGTGCCGGAGCGGCGGCGCTTCGCGGCCGGTCCCACCAGGCCCCGCAGCATCACCGGCACCCGGCCGGCGGCGGTCTGCGCCCGCATGGCGGGCAGGTCGACCACGGCCGGCACCAGGGCCGCGCCGCCGTGGGTCAGGGCGGCGTCCCACAGCCCGAGCCCGACGGGGGCGGTCATCGGGACCAGGCCGGCCCGGGTCACCCGGGCCCGGTCGGCGTCGTTGATCGACGCCGCCATGCCGTCGGTGTCCCACATGCCCCAGGCGAGGCTGACGGCGGGCAGCCCGCGCTGCGCCCGCAGCACGGCGAGGGCGTCCAGGAAGGCGTTGCCGGCCGCGTACGCGGCCTGGCCGGGAGAGCCGAGCACTCCGGCGACGGAGGAGAAGAGCACGAAGAGGTCGAGGTCCAGCTCGGCGGTCGCCTCGTGCAGCCACCAGCCCGCCGTGACCTTCGGGGCAAGCACGTCCGCCAGCCGGTCGGCGGTGATCCCGCTGACGATGCCGTCGTCGAGGACGCCGGCGGTGTGGACCACCCCGGCCAGGCGGTCGTCGGCGGTGATGGACCGGACCAGCTCGCCGACGCGCTCGCGGTCGGTGACGTCGGTGGCGACCACCCGGGCGGTCGCGCCCAGCGCGGCCAGCCGCCGCACCAGTTCGTCGGCGCCGGGGGCAGCCGGCCCCTGCCGGGACACCAGCACCAGCGAACGCACGCCGTACGCGGTGACGAGGTGTTCGGACACCAGGGCGCCCAGCGATCCGGTGCCGCCGGTCACCAGGACGGTTCCCCCGCCGAGGGCCGCCGGGGTGCGCGCGGCGCCCGTGGCGCGGACCAGCCGCGGCAGGTACGCCGTGCCCGACCGCACCGCGACCTGCCCGCCGAGGGCGGGGCCGTCGGCGACGGCGGCGAGCAGGGCCAGCAGGTCGGCGTCCAGGTCGGTGCCGGGTTCCAGGTCGGCCAGCACGATCCGGCCGGGGTGCTCCGACTGGGCCGAGCGCAGCAGGCCCCAGACCGCCGCCCCCGCCAGGTCGGTGACGCGGTCGTCGGCGCCGGTAGCCACCGCGCCGCGGGTCACGACGACCAGCCGCGAGTCCGCCAGCGGCCCGGCCGCCAGCCACGCCTGCACCACGCCGAGGACGTCCGCCGTGACGGAGCGCACCGCGTCGGGCACGTCCGCGCCGGAAGGCGCCGGGGTGACGGGCAGAAGCAGCGCCGCCGGGGCGGTGCCGTCCGTCGCCGCCGTGGTCAGATCGGCGACGCCGGCGTACGCCGGAAGCTGCGGGGCGCCGTCGAGCGGACGCCCACCGAGCACGACCCAGCCGTACGCGCCGTCGGGCGCGACGATCTGCTCCGGCTGCCAGGAGACCTCGAACAGGGATCGGTACGCCTCGTCCGGCGCGGCCGCCAGGCCGGTCATCTCGCGCAGCGTCAGCGAGTCCACCGACACCACGGGCACGCCCGTCTCGTCGGTGGCTACCAGCCGCACCGAGCTGCCGGAGGCGGTGAGGCGGACCCGGAGCGTCCGGGCGCCGACGGCGTGAACCTGCACCCCCTCGAACGCGAACGGCACCCGGGGCCCGCCGCCCGCCTCGTCGGCGGGCAGCAGCCCGACAGGGTGCAGGGCGGCGTCCAGCAGCGCCGGGTGCACCCCGAAGCCCGCCGGATCACCGGCGAACTCGTCGGCGAGGGCGACCTCGGCGAACACCTCGCCGTCGGCGGTCCACGCCCGGCGCAGGCCCCGGAAGACCGGCCCGTACGCGAGCCCGTGCTCGGCGACCGTCGCGTACCAGCCGGTGACGTCCACCTCGGACGCGCCGGGCGGCGGCCACGCGCCAAGGGTGGGCTCGTCGACCGTGGGGGCGTCGACGAGGCCGTCGGCGTGCCGGGTCCAGCCCGACTCGGGGTCGTCCTCGGACTGCGAGTGCACGGTCACCGACCGGCTGCCGGTGCCGTCGACGGGACCGACCCGGACCTGCACCCGTACCCCGCCGCCGGTGGCGGGCAGCACGAGCGGGGCGAGGACGGTCAGCTCACGGACACGGGAGGCACCGACCTCGTCGCCCGCCCGGACGACGAGGTCCACCAGGGCGGTGCCCGGCACGACCACGGCACCGGAGACGACGTGGTCGGCGAGCCACGGATGCGTCGACACCGACAGCCGGCCGGTCAGCACCACCATGTCCTCGCCGGCGACCGACACCGCCGCGCCGAGCAGCGGGTGCCGCGCCACGCCGAGGCCGGCCCCCGAGACGTCGGCCGACTGGCCGGCCGGCGGCAGCCAGTACCGCTCCCGCTGGAAGGCGTACGTGGGCAGGTCCACCCGCCGCGCGCCGGTCTCGGCGAACCACGACTGCCAGGTCACCGGCACGCCGTGCACGTGCAACTCGGCCAGGGCGTGCAGCAACGCCTGCGCCTCCGAACGGTCACGGCGCTGCACAGCCACCGCCAGCACGGCCTCGTCATCGGCGAGCAGGTCGGCGTTCATAGCGGTCAGGACGCTCTGCGGGCCGACCTCCAGGAACGTATCCACACCGGCAGCCCGCACGGCGGCGACCCCGTCGGCGTACCGCACGGCCTCGCGCACGTGCCGCACCCAATACTCCGGCGTGCAGATCTCGTCACCAGCCAGGGCACCGGTCACGTTCGACACGACCGGCAACAACGGCGCCGCAAACGCCAACCCACCCAGAACCGTACGGAACTCATCGAGCATCGGCGCCATCAACGGGCTGTGGAACGCGTGGCTGACGGTGAGCCGGCGGGTACGCACCCCCCGATCCCGCCAGGCCCGCTCCACCTCGGCCACAGCCTCGACGGCACCCGACACCACCACTGCGGCAGGCCCGTTGACCGCCGCGATACCGACCCGATCGGTCAGCCCCGCGACCGACTCCGCCACGGCCGCCTCATCAGCGGCTACGGCCAGCATCCCGCCACCGGTCGGCAACGCCTGCATCAACCGACCCCGCGCCGCCACGAGGGCGCACGCATCCGCCAGGGACAACACACCCGCGACATGCGCCGCCGTCACCTCACCGATCGAGTGACCGGCCAGCATGTCGGGAACGACCCCGAACGACTCCACGAGGCGGAACAAGGCCACCTCGACCGCGAACAGACCGGCCTGCGTGAACACGGTCTGGTCCAGCAGCTCCGCCTCGGCGGTGCCCGCCTCGGCGAACAGCACCTCCCGCAGCGGGCGCGGCAGCAGCGGGTCGAGGTGTCCGCACACCTCGTCCAGCGCGGCGGCGAACACCGGGAAGACCCCGTACAACTCCCGGCCCATCCCGGCACGCTGCGCACCCTGACCGGAGAACAACAGCGCCAGCTGGCCGCGCTGGCCGCCCGGGCCGGTGAGCACGCCGGCCGGGAGCTCGCCCGCCGACACGGCTTCGAGGCCCGCCAGCAGTTCGTCCCGGCTCGCCCCGGACACGACGGCCCGGTGCTCCAGTACGGAGCGCGACGCCACCGAGGACCACGCCACGTCGAGCGGGCGCGGGGCCTCGGTGCCGCCGAGCCATTGCGCCCAGCGGCCGGCCTGCGCCGACAGCCCGGCCGCGTCGCGGGCTGACAGCAGCAGCGGCAGCACCGTCGGCGGCCGGGACGGCTCGTCACCGGTGACCGGCTCGTCGCCGTCGGCCGGCTCGTCCGCGTCGGTCGGCGCGGACGGCTGCTCCAGGATCAGGTGCACGTTCGTACCGCTGATGCCGAACGACGACACGGCGGCCCGGCGCGGCCGGTCCACCGCCGGCCAGGGGCGCGCCTCGGTGAGCAGGGAGACCGCGCCGGAGGACCAGTCCACGTGGGGGGTCGGCTCGTCGAGGTGCAGGGTCCGCGGGAGCAGGCCGTACCGCATCGCCTGCACCATCTTGATCATGCCGGCGACGCCGGCCGCGGCCTGGCTGTGGCCGATGTTCGACTTGATCGAGCCGAGCAGCAGCGGCCGGTCGGCGGGGCGGCCCTGGCCGTAGGTGGCCAGCAGCGCCTGCGCCTCGATGGGGTCGCCGAGCGTCGTTCCCGTGCCGTGCGCCTCGACCGCGTCCACGTCGGCCGTGGTCAACCGGGCGTTCGCGAGGGCCTGCCGGATCACCCGCTGCTGGGCGGGGCCGTTGGGGGCGGTGAGGCCGTTGGACGCGCCGTCCTGGTTGACGGCGCTGCCGGCGAGCACGGCGAGCACCTGGCGGCCCTGCCGCCGGGCGTCGGAGAGCCGCTGGACCAGCAGCACGCCGACGCCCTCCGACCAGCCGGTGCCGTCGGCGTCGGCGGCGAAGGACTTGCAGCGCCCGTCCGGGGCGAGGCCGCCCTGGCGGGAGAACTCGACGAAGGCACCGGGGGTCACCATGACGGTGACGCCGCCGGCCAGCGCCATGTCGCACTCGCCGCCGCGCAGCGCCTGAGCGGCCAGGTGCACAGCCACGAGGGAGGACGAGCAGGCGGTGTCGACCGTCACCGCCGGGCCCTCCAGCCCGAAGGTGTACGACACGCGGCCGGAGATGACGCTGTGCGCGCCGCCGGTGAGCTGGTAGCCGGCCAGCTCGGCCGGTGTGTCGGTGGTGCCGTAGCCCGACGGGGAGGCGCCGACGAAGACGCCGGTACGGCTGCCGCGCAGCTCGTCCGGGTCGATCCCGGCCTGCTCCATGGCCTCCCAGGACGCCTCCAGCAGCAGGCGCTGCTGCGGGTCCATGGCGACGGCCTCGCGCGGCGAGATGCCGAAGAAGCCCGGGTCGAAGGTGGTGGCGCCGTCGACGAAGCCGCCCTCGCGGGTGTGCGAGACGGGTTGCCCGTCGGCGTCGACGGCCAGCAGCCGGCCCATGTCCCAGTGCCGGTCGTCGGGGAAGCCGCTGATGCCGTCGCGCCCGGTGGCGACCAGGTCCCACAGGTCGTCCGGGTTGGCCACGCCGCCCGGGTAGCGGCAGCTCATACCGACGATGACGATCGGGTCGCCGTCCACCGGCCCGGCGGGGCCCCAGGCGGTCACGGTCTCGACCTCGTGCAGGCGCAGCGTCACCGACAGGTGGTCGGCGAGGGCGGCCGGGTTCGGGTAGTCGAAGACCAGGGTGGTGGGCAGGGTGAGGCCGGTGGCGGCGCCGAGCCGGTTGCGCAGCTCGACGGCGGTCAGCGAGTCGAAGCCGAGTTCCTTGAACGCCCGGCCGGCCTTGACCAGGTCCGCGCCGGAGTGGCCGAGCACGGCGGCGGTGTGCGTGCGTACGAGGTCGGTCAGGTGGCGGTCCTGCTCGGCGCGGGGCAGCGTCAGCAGGTGCTGGCGCAGCCCGCCGCCGGCGGTGTCCTCGGGCTCGGCGTCGACCACGCGCAGGGCGTCGCGCGCCTCGGCGACGTCGTCGAGCAGGGGGCGGGCGCGGGCGGCGGCGAACGCCGGGGTGAACAGGGACCAGTCAACGTCTGCCACGGTCACCGACGGCACGGCCCGGCCGACGGCGCTGCGCAGCGCGTACACGGCCTGGGCCGGGGACATCGGGCTGAGGCCGCGGCGGGCCAGCAGTTCCTGGCCCTCGCCGCTGGCCATGCCGCCCTCGGCCCAGGGGCCCCAGGCCACGGCGGTGGCGGCCAGGCCGCGGGCGCGGCGCCGCTCGGCGAGGGCGTCGAGGAAGGCGTTGCCGGCGGCGTACGCGGCCTGTCCGCCGCTGCCCCAGATGCCGGCGATGGAGGAGAACAGCACGAACGCGTCGAGCGGCCGGTCGCCCAGCAGCTCGTCCAGGTGCACGGCACCGGCGATCTTGCCGTCGAGCACCCCGGCCAGCCCGGCGAGGTCGGTGTCGACCAGCATGGTCAGCTGGCCCACCCCGGCGGCGTGTACCACCGCGGTCAGCGGCGCCGGGTCGGCGTCGACGTCGCGCAGCAGCGCCTCGACGCGGGCGCGGTCGGCCATGTCGGCGGCGACCAGGGTCACCCGGGCGCCGAGCCCGGTCAGTTCGTCGCGCAGCTCGGCCGCCCCGGGGGCGTGCTCGCCGCGGCGGCTGGTCAGCACGAGGTGCTCGGCCCCGTTGGCCGCCGCCCAGCGGGCCACGTGCGCGCCCAGCGCGCCGGTGCCGCCGGTGACGAGGACGGTGCCGGACAGCTGCCAGCGGTCGACGGCGCCGACGGCCGCCGGCGTGGCACGCACCAGTCGCCGTACGAAGACGCCGGCGGGTCGTACGGCCACCTGGTCCTCGGGGCCACCGCCGGTGAGGACGCCCACCGCGTGGTCCCAGTCGCCGCGCCCGGGCGCGTCCGGCAGGTCGACCAGGCCGCCCCAGAGCTGCGGGTGTTCCAGCCCGGCGACCCGGGCCAGGCCCCACAGCCCGCCCTGGGCGACGCTGCGCACCGGGTCGGTGTCGCCGGTGCCGACCGCGCCCCGCGTGAGCATCCACAGTGGTGCCGTGACGTCGGCGGCGTGCAGGGCCTGCACCAGCGTCATCGTGGCGGCCGTGCCGAGCGGCACCGCCGGCCGGCCGGGGTGGGGCCGCTCCAGCAGGCCCAGCAGGGAGACGATCCCGGTGAACGGGGCGTTCCCCACGGCCTGGGCCACCCGCGACGTCACCTGGTCGCGCTCGGCGAGCGGGTCCACCGCCAGCCGGGACACCTCGCCGCCGGCGGCGCTCAGCGCCCCTGCGAGCGCCCCGGCCCACTCGGTCGTGGCGGCGTCGTCGGCGGGCTCCACGAGCAGCCAGCGGCCCGACGGGGTGACCGGTGCGGGGGCGGTGGTCCGCTTCCACACCACCCGGTACGACCAGCCGTCGACGACGGCGTCCCGCAGCCGCGCCCTGCGCCAGGACGACAGCACCGGCAGGGCCGGGGCGAGCACGTCCAGGGCCGCGCCGTCGACGCCGATCTGCGCCGCGAGCGCTGCCACGTCGGAGCGCTCGACGGCCGACCAGAACTCGACGTCCACCACGTCCGGGCTGACCGGGCCGGTGGCCGAGGCCGGCATCTGCTCGGGCCAGTAGCGCTGCCGCTGGAACGCGTATGTGGGCAGGGCGACCGGAGTCGCTCCGGTGCCGGCGTAGAGGGCCGCCCAGTCGACGGGTGTTCCGTTGACGTGCAGTTCGGACAGGGCGGCGAGCAGGGCCCGCGACTCGGGGCGGTCGGCGCGCAGGGCGGGTACGGCGACGACCGGGGTGTCGTCGTCGGCGTCCGCCGGCTCCCGCCCGCTCAGCACGTCCCGGGTCATGGCGGTCAGGACGCTGCGCGGGCCGATCTCCAGGAACGTGTCCACCCCGGCGGCGCGCAGCGCGGCGACCCCGTCGGCGAAACGCACAGCCTCCCGGACGTGCCGCACCCAGTAGTCGGGACTACAGATCTCGTCGACGTCGGCCAGCGCACCGGTCACGTTCGACACGACCGGCAACGCCGGCGCCTCGAACGTCAACCCGTCCAGGACCACCCGGAACTCGTCCAGCATCGGCTCCATCAACGGACTGTGGAACGCATGACTCACCGACAACCGGCGCGTACGCACACCCCGCCCACGCCAGACCCGCTCCACCTCGTCGAGCGCCTCCACCGCACCGGAGACCACCACCGACGTCGGCCCGTTGACCGCCGCGACCCCCACACCGGTCACGCCGTCCAGCGTCGCCAGCACATCGGCCTCAGCCGCCGCGACGGCCAACATCCCACCACCGGCCGGCAACGCCTGCATCAACCGGCCCCGCGCCGCCACCAACACGCACGCATCCGCCAGCGACAACACCCCCGCCACATGCGCGGCCGTGACCTCGCCGATCGAATGACCGCCGACCAGGTCGGGGGCGACGCCGAACGACTCCACCAGGCGGAACAACGCCACCTCGACCGCGAACAGACCGGCCTGCGTGAACACCGTCCGGTCCAGCAGCTCCGCCTCGGCGGAACCCTCGGGTGCGAACAGCACCTCCTTGAGCGGGCGCGGCAGCAGCGCGTCGAGCTGTGCGCACACGTCGTCCAGCGCGGCGGCGAAGACCGGGAACTCCGCGTACAACTCCCGGCCCATGCCGGCACGCTGCGCGCCCTGACCCGAGAAGAGCACCGCGAGCGGACCCCGGTCGGCGGCCTGCCCGGCGACCAGCGCGCCGGACGGCTGCCCGGCGGCCAGGGCGCGCAGCCCGGCCAGCAGTTCCTCGCGGTCGGTGGCGGTGAGCACCGCGCGGTGTTCCAGCGCGGAGCGCGACACGACCGACGACCAGCCGACGTCCACGGTGCGGAGGGCCTCGTCGTCCTCCAGCCACCGGGTCCAGCGGCCCGCCTGCGCGCCGAGCGCGGCCTCGGAGCGGGCGGAGAGCAGCACGGGCACCGCCGGCAGGGCGACTGTGGGTGCCGGTCCGGCGTCGGCGGGCTCGACGGCATCCGGGGTCGGTGGCTCCTCGATGATGGTGTGCGCGTTCGTGCCGGAGATGCCGAACGACGACACGGCCGCCCGGCGGGGACGGTCGGTCGCCGGCCACGGCGTCGCCTCCGTCACCAGCGACACCTCGCCGGCCGACCAGTCCACCTTCGGCGTCGGCTCGTCGACGTGCAGGGTGGACGGCACCAGCCCGTGCCGCATCGCCATCACCATCTTGATCACACCGGCCACGCCTGCGGCGGACTGACTGTGACCGATGTTCGACTTGATCGAGCCGAGCAGCAACGGCCGGTCGGCGGGGCGGTCCCGCCCGTACGTGGCCAGCAGGGCCTGCGCCTCGATCGGATCGCCGAGGACGGTGCCGGTGCCGTGCGCCTCGACGGCGTCCACCTGCTCGGCGGTGAGCCCGGCGTTCGCGAGGGCCTGCCGGATCACCCGCTGCTGGGCGGGGCCGTTGGGTGCGGTGAGACCGTTGGACGCGCCGTCCTGGTTGACGGCGCTGCCCCGGATCACGGCGAGGATCGGGTGTCCCTTGCGCTGCGCGTCCGACAGCCGCTCCACCAGCAGGATGCCGACGCCCTCGGACCAGCCCGTGCCGTCGGCGGCGGCGGCGAACGACTTGCAGCGGCCGTCGGGGGCGAGCCCTCGCTGCCGGGAGAAACCCACGAACGGGCCGGGGGTGGCCATGACGCACACGCCGCCGGCCAGGGCCAGGTCGAAGTCGCCCTGCCGCAGCGCCTGGCACGCCAGGTGCAGGGCGACCAGCGACGACGAGCAGGCGGTGTCGACGGTGACCGCGGGGCCCTCCAGGCCGAGGGCGTACGCGATCCGGCCGGAGACGACGCTGGTGGCCGTACCGGTCAGCAGGTAGCCCTCGTCGGCACCCTCGGCCTCGCTCTGCGGGCCCATGCCGTAGCCGTTGGCGGCGGTGCCGACGAAGACGCCGACCTTCTGCCCCCGCATCGAGGCGGGCGCGATGCCGGCGTGCTCGAACGCCTCCCACGACGTCTCCAGCAGCAGCCGCTGCTGGGGGTCCATCGCCACTGCCTCGCGCGGCGAGATGCCGAAGAACTCGGCGTCGAAGTCGGCCGCGTCGTAGAGGAAGCCGCCCTCGCGGGTCGTGGAGCGGCCGGCGCGGTCGGCGTCCGGGTCGTACAGGTTGTCCAGATCCCAGCCCCGGTCCGTCGGGAAGCCGCCGATCGCGTCGCCGCCGGAGGCCACCAGGTCCCAGAGCTGCTCGGGGCTGGCGACGCCGCCCGGGTAGCGGCAGGACATCGCGACGATCGCGATCGGCTCCCGGGCGGCGGCGGTCAGCTGCTGGTTGAGCTGGCGGAGGCGGCCCGTCTCCTTGAGCGACGCGCGAAGCGCCTCGACGACCTTGTCTGCGGACGTAGACATCATGAGCTCCGTACTGGGGACAACGGTCAGGAATCGGTTCCGTCAAGCGCCAGCCTGACGAGGGTGTCGGTGTCGAGGTCGTCGAGGTCCAGGGCCTCGTCGGTGGGCTCGGCCCCGGTACCGCCGTCGGCGTCGGCGAGGTTGAGCAGCAGGTCCAGCAGCCCCGCCTCGCGGAGGCGGGCCAGCGGTATCGCCGCGAGCGTCTGCCGGACGGCCGCCTCCGCCGGGTCGCCGTCGTCCGCCTGCGCCGCCTCGGGCAGCAGGCCGTCGAGCAGGTTCTCGGCGAGCACGGCCGGGGTCGGGTGGTCGAAGACGAGGGTCGCGGGCAGTGACAGGCCGGTGGCGCCGGCCAGTCGGTTGCGCAGCTCGACCGCCGTCAGCGAGTCGAATCCGAGTTCCTTGAACGCCCGCTGGGGCTTGACCCGGTCCGTGCCCGCGTGGCCGAGCACGGCCGAGGCGTGGGTACGGACCAGGTCGACCAGGTGCCGGCCCCGCTCGGGGCGGGGCAGGGTGAGCAGGTGCTCCCGCAGGGCATCGGCAGCGCCGGGCTGCTGCTCCCCGGCGTGGGCGTGCAGCGCCTCCCGGGCCTCGGCGATGTCGTCGAGCAGCGGCCGGGGGCGGGCCGAGGCGTACGCCGGGGCGAAGACCGCCCAGTCGACGTCCGCCACGGTCAGCGCCGCCCTGGGCAGGCCGGCGGCGTACCGCATGGCGTGCACGGCGTCGGCCGGCGCCATGGCGGTCAGGCCGCGCCGGGCCAGCATCTGCTGGGCTTCGCCGGTGGCCATGCCGCCGTCGGCCCACGGTCCCCAGGCCACGGACGTCGCCGCCAGGCCCCGGCCGCGCCGCTGCTCCGCGAGCGCGTCGAGGAAGGCATTGCCGGCGGCGTACGCGGACTGCCCGCCGCTGCCCCACACCCCGGCGATGGAGGAGAAGAGCACGAACGCGTCCAGCGGCCGGTCGCCGAGCAGGGCGTCCAGGTGCAGCGCGCCGGCCACCTTGCCGTCGAGCACGCCCGCGAACGCGGTCAGGTCGGTGTCGGCGATCAGCCCGGACTCGCCGGCGCCCGCCGCGTGGACCACGGCCGTCAGCGGCGCGGGATCCTCGTCGAGGCGGGCCAGCAGCTCCGCCACCTGGTCGCGATCGGCGACGTCGCAGGCCACGACCGACGCCCGTACGCCCTGGGCGGTGAGCTCCTCGCACAGCTCGGCCGCCCCGGGGGCGCGCTCGCCCCGGCGGCTGGTCAGCACGACGTGCTCCGCCCCGTTGGCCGCCGCCCAGCGGGCCACGTGCGCGCCCAGCGCGCCGGTGCCGCCGGTGACCAGCACGGTGCCGGACGGCCGCCACCGCTGCGCCGCGTCGGGAACGGTGGGTGCCGAGCGGACCAGGCGACGGACGAACACCCCGGAGGGGCGCACGGCCAGCTGGTCCTCGTCGCCGGCGCCGGTCACCACCCGCACCAGCCGGTCCCAGGCCGTCGCGTCGACCTGCTTGGGCAGGTCCACCAGCCCGCCCCACAGGTGGGGGTGTTCCAGGCCCGCCACGAGCCCCAGGCCCCAGAGCCCGCTCTGGGCGACGGCGTGCACGGTGTCCCCGTCGCCGGTGCTGACCGCGCCCCGGGTCAGGCACCAGAGCCGGGTCGTCGCCCCGGTGTCGTGCAGCGCCTGGAGCAGCAGCAGCGTGGCGGCCGCCCCGGCCGGCACGGCCGGGTGGGCGGGGTGCGGCTGGTCGCGGAGGCCGAGCAGGGAGAGCACGCCGGTGACGGGGCCGTCGGCCAGCGCGTCGCCCAGCCGTCGGGCGAGGCCCACCCGGTCGGTGCCGACCGGGTCGACGGTGAGCCGGACCACGTCGGCGCCGACCTCGGCGAGGGCCTTGGTCACCGCCTCCGCCCGGGTGCCGTCCGCCAGGTCGTCCTGCGCCGTCACGAGCAGCCACACGCCGGGCCGCGCCGGTTCGGCGGTGATGTCGGTGCGCTTCCATCCGACCCGGTACGACCACGCGTCCAGGACGGCCCGCTGCGTACGCGCCCGGTGCCAGTTCGACAGGACCGGCAGGGCCGGGGTGAGGGCGTCCAGGGCGGTGCCGTCGTCGCCGAACTGCGCGGCGAGGGCGTTCAGGTCGCCGCGTTCGACGGCGTTCCAGAAGTCGGCGTCGCCGCCGTGGGTCGCCGTCTGTCGCGGCCGGCTCGCCGGCTCGGGCCAGTACCGCTCGCGGTGGAAGGCGTACGTGGGCAGGTCGACCCGGGCGGCGCCGGTGTCGGTGAACCACTGCGTCCAGGTCACCGGCACCCCGTGGACGTGCAGCTCGGCCAGGGCGTGCAGCAACGCCTGCGTCTCGGACCGGTCCCGGCGCTGCACAGCCACCGCGAGCGCGTCCTCGGCGAGTACGTCGGCGTTCATCGCGGTCAGCACACTCTGCGGGCCGACCTCCAGGAACGTGTCCACACCCGCCTCACGCAACGCGGTCACCCCGTCGGCGTAGCGCACAGCCTCCCGCACATGCCGCACCCAGTACTCCGGGCTGCGGATCTCCTGCGGGTCAGCCAGCGCACCGGTCACATTCGACACCACCGGCAACAACGGCGCCGCGAAGGCCAGCCCCTCCAGCACCGCCCGGAACTCATCCAGCATCGGCTCCATCAACGGACTGTGGAACGCATGACTCACCGACAACCGACGCGTCCGCACACCCCGCCCACGCCAGACCCGCTCCACCGCGTCGAGAGCCTCGACGGCACCCGACACCACCACAGCAGCCGGACCGTTGACCGCCGCAACACCGACGTCCGCCAACCCCGCGATCGACTCCCCCACCGAAGCCTCGTCCGCCGCCACCGCCAACATCCCGCCACCCGCCGGCAACGCCTGCATCAACCGACCCCGCGCCGCCACAAGCTCACACGCATCCGCGAGCGACAACACCCCCGCCACATACGCCGCCGTCACCTCACCGATCGAGTGACCAGCCACCACGTCGGGAACGACCCCGAACGACTCCACCAGACGGAACAACGCCACCTCGACCGCGAACAACCCGGCCTGCGTGAACACGGTCTGGTCCAACAACTCCGCCTCAGCAGTCCCCGCCGACGCGAACAACACCCCCCGCAACGGACACGGCAACAACGAATCCAGATGTCCGCACACCTCATCCAACGCCGCCGCGAACACCGGGAACCCGCCATACAACTCCCGGCCCATACCCACACGCTGCGCACCCTGACCCGAAAACAACAGCGCAAGCTGACCACGCTGACCCGCCGCGCCGGTCACGACAGCTCCCGACGGCTCGCCGGCCGCCACGGCCGCGAGACCCGCCAACAGCTCGTCCCGGCTCGCGCCGGACACAACCGCCCGGTGCTCCAGCACAGACCGCGACGCCACCGACGACCACGCCACATCCACTACACGCGGAGCCTCGCCGGCCGCCAGCCACCCCGCCCACCGACCCGCCTGCGCCGACAGCCCGGCCACGTCGCGGGCCGACAACAGCACCGGCACCACCGCCGGCACCTCGCGCGCGACGACCTCACCCTCGATCGTCCCGGCCGGTGGCTGCTCGATGATCACGTGCGCGTTCGTGCCGGAGATCCCGAACGACGACACCGCCGCCCGACGCGGCCGGTCCACCCGCGGCCACGGAGTGGGCTCGGTGGCCAGGGCCACCGCCCCCGCCGACCAGTCGATGTGCGGGGACGGCTCGTCCACGTGCAGGGTCGGCGGAACGAGGCCGTGCCGCATCGCCATGACCATCTTGATCACACCGGCGACACCGGCTGCCGCCTGTGCGTGCCCGATGTTCGACTTCACCGAGCCGAGCCACAACGGCTCCCGCCCCTGCCGGTCCTGCCCGTACGTCGCCAGGACGGCCTGCGCCTCGATCGGGTCACCCAGCGTCGTACCCGTGCCGTGCGCCTCGACCACATCCACGTCGGACGGCGACAGCCGCGCCGACGCCAGCGCCTGCCGGATCACCCGCTGCTGCGACGGACCGTTAGGGGCCGTCAGCCCGTTCGACGCACCGTCCTGGTTCACGGCGCTGCCGCGTACGACCGCCAGGATCCGCCGGCCCTCACGCTGGGCGTCCGACAGGCGCTGCACCAGGAGCACGCCCACGCCCTCGGACCAGCCCGTGCCGTCGGCCGACGCGGCGAACGACCGGCACCGGCCGTCGGCCGACAGGCCCCGCTGCCGGGAGAACTCCACGAAGGTGCCGGGCGTGGCCATCACCGTCACGCCGCCGGCCAGCGCCAGGTCGCACTCGCCGCTGCGCAGCGCCTGCACCGCGAGGTGCAACGCCACCAGGCTGGACGAGCAGGCCGTGTCCACGGTCACCGCCGGGCCCTCGAGCCCGAACGTGTACGCCACCCGGCCCGACAGCACGCTGCCCGAGTTGCCGGTGCCGATGTAGCCCTCGACCTCGGGCGTCTCCATCAGGCGCGTCGAGTAGTCGTGGTAGATGACGCCCGCGAAGACACCGGTCCGGCTGCCCCGCAGGCCCGACGGGTCCAGGCCCGCCGACTCGAACGTCTCCCAGGACGCCTCCAGCAGCAGCCGGTGCTGCGGGTCCATGGCGAGGGCCTCGCGTGGCGAGATGCCGAAGAAGCCGGGGTCGAACTCCGCCGCGCCGTACAGGAAGCCGCCGTGGCGGGTGTACGAGGTGCCGGCGTGGTCGGGGTCCGGGTCGTACAGGGACTCCAGGTCCCAGCCCCGGTCGGCCGGGAACTCCCCGATGCCCTCCCCACCGGTGCTGACCAGCCTCCACAGCTCGTCGGGAGACTCCACCCCGCCGGGGTAGCGGCAGGCCATGCCGACGATCGCGATCGCCTCGTCGGCGTCGCCGGCCGTCGCCTCGTCGGCCGCGACGGCACCGGGTCGGGTGCCGGCGAGTTCCGCGTACACGTGGGCCGCCAGGACCTGCGGGGACGGGTAGTCGAACACCAGGGTCGAGGTGAGGCGCAGGCCGGTCGCGCCGTTCACCCGGTTACGCAGCTCGACGGCGGTCAGCGAGTCGAAGCCCAGGTCCTTGAACGCCCGGTCCGCCGGCACCGCCTCGGCGCCGCCGTGCCCGAGGACCTGCGCGACCAGGCCCCGGATCAGCTCGTCGACCTGTGCGAGGCCCTCCTCGGCGCTGAGCCCGGTGAGGCGCTCGGCCCAGCCGCCGGGGGCGCCCTGGCCGGCGCGGCGGCGGGTCGTCGCCACGTCGACCAGGTTGCGCAGCATCGGCGGTACGACCGCGCCGGCGGCTGCCGCCCGCAGCGCGGGTACGTCGATCGCGGCCGGCACCAGCACCGCCCGCTCCGCCCCCACGGCGGCGTCGAAGAGTTCCAGGCCGGTGCGGGCGTTCATCGGCCGCAGGCCGGCGCGTGCCGTACGGGCCCGGTCGTTGCCGCCGATCGAGGCGGCCATGCCTGCCGTGTCCCACATCCCCCACGCCAGACTCACCCCCGGCAACCCGAGCTGCCGCCGGTGGACCGCAAGCCCGTCCAGGAAGGCGTTACCCGCCGCATACGCCGACTGACCCGGCGAACCCAGCACACCAGCCACCGACGAGAACACCACGAACAGGTCCAGCGCGAGCGACGCCGTCGCCTCATGCAGGAACCAACCCGCCGACACCTTCGGCGCCAACACCCCCGCCAACCGCTCCGCCGTCAGCCCCTCCACCACACCGTCATCCAACACACCAGCCGTGTGCACC
>NZ_JNZR01000055.1:0-71727 GCF_000717585.1 Micromonospora globosa | reverse complement strand
GGTGCACACGGCTGGTGTGTTGGATGACGGTGTGGTGGAGGGGCTGACGGCGGAGCGGTTGGCGGGGGTGTTGGCGCCGAAGGTGTCGGCGGGTTGGTTGTTGCATGAGGCGACGGCGTCGCTGGATCTGGATTTGTTCGTGGTGTTCTCGTCGGTGGCTGGTGTGCTGGGTTCGCCGGGTCAGTCGGGGTATGCGGCGGGTAACGCGTTCCTGGACGGGTTGGCGGTGTATCGGCGGCAGCTCGGGTTGCCTGCGGTGAGTCTGGCGTGGGGGATGTGGGACACGGCAGGCATGGCCGCCTCGATCGACGAGGCGGACCGGGCGCGGTCCGCGCGGGCGGGTCTGACGCCGATGAGCGCCGAGATCGGGTTGGAGCTGTTCGACGCCGCCCTGGTGGCGGAGCAGCCGGCGTTGGTGCCGGCCGTGATCGACGTACCGGCGATGCGCGCAGCGCTCGGCGCCGGCCCGGTGCCGGCCGTGCTGCGTACCCTGATCGGGTCGACGGCGGCCCGGCGACGGGCCGCGCGGAGCGGCGACTGGGCCAACCAGCTCGCGGGCCTGGCGCCCGACGAGGCGCGCGCCCAGATCGACGTGCTGGTACGGGGTCTGGTCGCGCAGGTGCTGGGGCACGGTGGTGCGGAAGCCGTGCCGGCGGACCGGGCGTTCCGGGAGTTGGGCTTCGACTCGCTGACGGCGGTGGACCTGCGTAACCGGTTGAACGCGGCCACCGGGCTGCGGCTGGCCTCGACGCTGGTCTTCGACTACCCGACCCCGGCCGTGCTCGCCGACCACCTGCACGAGCAGGTCTCCGGGCAGATCACCGCCCGCCAGACGGCGGTACTCACCGCCGGCACCGACGAGCCGATCGCGATCGTGGGCATGGCCTGCCGCTACCCCGGTGGCGTCGATGGTCCGGACCAGCTGTGGGCGTTGCTGGCCGGCGGCGGCGACGGGATCTCGGAGTTCCCCACCGATCGCGGCTGGGACCTGGAGAGCCTGTTCGACCCGGACCCGGAGCACGTGGGAGTCGTTCGAGTCGGCGGGGCTGGACCCGCAGCGGTTGCGGGGCAGCCGGACGGGTGTCTTCGCCGGTGTCATGTACCACGACTACGCCTCCCGCCTGATGGACCTGCCGCCGGACGCCGAGGGCTTCGTCGGCACGGGCACGTCGGGCAGCGTGCTGTCCGGTCGGGTCGCCTACACCTTCGGGTTGGAGGGCCCGGCGGTCACCGTCGACACCGCTTGTTCTTCCAGCCTCGTTGCGCTGCACCTTGCCGCGCAGGCGTTGCGGTCGGGTGAGTGTGATCTGGCGTTGGCCGGTGGTGTGACGGTGATGGCGACGCCGGGGACGTTCATCGAGTTCTCCCGGCAGCGTGGTCTGTCGGCCGACGGCCGGTGCAAGTCGTTCGCGGCGTCGGCCGACGGCACCGGCTGGTCCGAGGGCGTCGGCGTGCTGCTCGTGGAGCGGCTGTCGGACGCGCGGCGCAACGGGCACCGCGTGCTGGCGGTGGTACGCGGCACGGCCGTGAATCAGGACGGTGCGTCGAACGGGCTGACGGCGCCGAACGGTCCGTCGCAGCAGCGGGTGATCCGGCAGGCGCTGGCGAACGCGCGCCTGTCCCCGGCGGACGTGGATGCCGTGGAGGCGCACGGTACGGGTACGACGCTGGGTGATCCGATCGAGGCGCAGGCTCTGCTGGCGACGTACGGGCAGGAGCGTCCGCAGGATCGGCCGTTGCTGTTGGGGTCGGTGAAGTCGAACATCGGGCACACGGGCGGTGGCCCTGGCTACGGAGGCGACCCCGTGGCCGCGGGTGGACCGTCCGCGTCGGGCGGCGGTGTCGTCGTTCGGCATCTCCGGCACGAACGCGCATGTGATCATCGAGCAGCCGCCCGCTGAGACGATCGAGGGTGAGGTCGTCGCCGGCGACGTGCCGCCGGTCGTACCGGTGCTGCTGTCGGCCCGCGACGCCGCCGCGCTGTCGGCGCAGGCGGGCCGGTGGGCGCGCTGGCTGACCGCCGACGAGGCCCCGCGTCCGCTGGACGTGGCCTGGTCCTCCGTCACCACCCGACCCGCGCTGGAGCACCGGGCGGTCGTCACCGCCGCCGACCGGGACGACCTGGTCGCGGCGTTGACTGCCCTCGCCGACGGCGACCCCACCGGTACGGTCGTCTCCGGCGCCACCGGCCAGCGCGGCCGGCTCGCCCTGCTCTTCTCGGGCCAGGGCGCGCAGCGCGCCGGGATGGGCCGGGAGCTGTCGGCCGGGTTCCCGGTGTTCGCCGCCGCGCTGGACGAGGTGTGCGGACACCTCGACCCGCTGCTGCCGCGTCCGTTGCGGGAGGTGCTGTTCGCGTCGTCCGGCATGCTGGCCGTGGCCGCTGACGAGGCTGCGGTGGCGGAGTCTCTCGCCGGGATGACCGATCGGCTGGGTATCGCGGCTGTCAACGGTCCGGCCGCAGTGGTGGTGTCGGGTGCCGTCGAGGCCCTGGACGAGGTAGAGCGGGTCTGGCGGGATCGGGGTGTGCGCACGCGCCGCCTCACGGTGAGCCACGCGTTCCACAGCCCGCTGATGGAGGCGATGCTCGACGAGTTCCGTACGGTCCTGGACGGGTTGACGTTCTCCGCGCCGCTGCTGCCGGTCGTGTCGAACGTGACGGGGGCCCTGGCCGGGGACGAGATCCGCACGGCCGACTACTGGGTGCGGCACGTGCGCGAGGCCGTCCGGTACGCCGACGGGATCACCGCCCTGCGCGAGGCGGGAGTGGACACGTTCCTGGAGGTCGGGCCACAGAGCGTGCTGACCGCGATGGCCGCCGACGTGCTGCCCGGCGACGACGCCGTGCTGGCCGTCGCGGTGCAGCGCCGGGACCGTCCGGAGGCGCACGCGCTGCTGCACGCCCTGGCGGAGCTGCACGTGCACGGGATGCCGGTGACCTGGCAGTCGTGGTTCGCCGACACCGGCGCGCGCCGCGTCGACCTGCCCACGTACGCCTTCCAGCACCAGCGCTACTGGCCCACCGCCGGCCGGGCGCGTACGGGCGACGTGTCCGGGGCCGGGCTCGGCCGCACCGGGCACCCGCTGCTCGGCGCGACGGTGGACCTGGCCGGCGACGACGAGATGGTGCTGACGGGCCGGCTCTCCCTGGCCACGCACCCGTGGCTGGCCGACCACACGGTCTCCGGGCTGACGCTGGTGCCGGGCACCGCCCTGGTCGAGCTGGCGGTGCGGGCCGGCGACGAGGTGGGCCTCTCCCGGCTGCGGGAGCTGACCATGGCCGCCCCGCTGGCCCTCCCCGGAACGGGAGGCGTGCGGATCCAGGTGCGGGTGTCCACGTCGGAGTCGCCGCAGCGTCCCGTCGCCGTCTACTCCCGCCCCGACGACGATCCCGAGGCGGGCTGGATCCGGCACGCGGAGGGCGTGCTGGAGCCTTCCACCGCCGACGAGCCGGACCCGGTCACCTGGCCCCCCGCCGGCGCGGCGGAGGTGGACCTGGCGAGCTGGTACCCGACGCTGGCGGAACACGGCCTGACGTACGGGCCGGCCTTCCAGGGGCTCCGGCGTGCCTGGACCGGGGGCGACGAGGTGTACGCCGAGGTGGTCCTGCCGGACGACGCGACGGAGGCCGCCGGGTTCGGCGTGCACCCGGCGCTGCTGGACGCCGCCCTGCACCCGATCGGGCTGCTGCTGGTCGGCGAGGAGTCGGGCGGGCCACGGGTGCCGTTCGCGTTCGAGGGCGTGCAGGTGCACGCCTCGGGAGCGGGGGCGCTGCGGGTACGCCTGACCCGCGACGGCTCCGGGCTGCGGCTGGCCGCGTACGACGAGGTGGGCGCGCCGGTCGTGTCGGTGGACTCCCTCGCCCTGCGGGAGCTGACCGGCGTGGCCGCGCCGGGCGTGGCCACGCGGTCGCTGTTCGAGCTGCGATGGCCGGCCGTGGAGGCCGCGCCCGCCGGGGAGCTCTCCGGCTGGGCGCTGGTGACCGGCGGCCGGGAGCTGCCGGCACCCGTCGGAATGCCCACGTACCCCGACGTGGCGACGGCCGCGGGGGAGGAGTCCGTCCCCCGGACGCTGCTGCTGCCGGTGTTCCCCGCGCCCGGGTCGGCGACGGCGGAGTCGGTCCGGGCGGTGACCTCGGACGTGCTGGCGACCGTGCAGTCCTGGCTCGCGGCGGATGCCCTGGCGGACTCGCGGCTCGTGGTGGTGACCCGGGGCGCGGTGTCCGTCGGAGACGACGACCGGGTGACCGACCTGGCCGGCGCGGCGGTGTGGGGTCTGCTGCGGTCGGCGCAGTCGGAGCACCCGGGCCGCATCGTGCTCGCGGACGTCGACGGCGACCCGGATGCCGCGCTGATGGCCCTGCTGGACGGCGTCCTGCGGGAACCGACCGCGACCGGCGGCCAGTTGGCCGTCCGCGGGGGTGCGGTGCACTCGCCGCGCCTGGTCCGGGCCGGCATCACGGCGGCGGAGACGCCGGCCGTGGGTGACGGTGCGGTGCTGGTCACCGGCGGTACGGGTGCGCTCGGGGCGCTGGTCGCGGAGCACCTGGTGTCGGTGCACGGCGTGCGGTCTCTCGTGCTGGTGTCGCGGCGCGGCCCGGAGGCCGCCGGTGCGGGCGAGCTGTCGGAGCGGCTGTCTGCGTTGGGTGCGTCCGTGCGGGTCGTTGCCTGTGACGTGACGGACCGGGACCAGGTGTTCGGTCTGGTGGCCGAGGTGGCCGCCGAGGGTCGGCTGGCAGGTGTGGTGCACACCGCTGGTGTGCTGGATGACGGTGTGGTGGAGGGGCTGACGGCGGAGCGGTTGGCGGGGGTGTTGGCGCCGAAGGTGTCGGCGGGTTGGTTCCTGCACGAGGCGACGGCGGGTCTGGATCTCGACTTGTTCGTGGTGTTCTCGTCGGTTGCGGGTGTGCTCGGCTCGCCCGGTCAGTCGGCGTATGCGGCGGGCAACGCCTTCCTCGACGGGCTTGCGGTCCACCGGTGGCAGCTCGGGTTGCCGGCGGTCAGCCTGGCGTGGGGGATGTGGGACACGGCCGGCATGGCCGCCTCGATCGACGAGGCGGACCGGGCGCGGTCCGCGCGGGCGGGTCTGACGCCGATGAGCGCCGGGACCGGGTTGGAGCTGTTCGACGCCGCGCTGGGCGCCGACCGGGCGGTCCTCGTACCGGCCGTGATCGACGTGCCCGCGCTGCGGGCGGCGACCTCCGGCAGCCCCGTGCCGGCCGTGCTGCGCACCCTGATCGGCGTGACCGGCACCCGCCGCCAGGCGGGGCAGGGCGGTGGCGGCTGGGCCGACCGGCTCGCCGGGCTGACCGAGGACGAGGGCCGCGCCCAGGTCGACGTACTGGTACGGGGTCTGGTCGCGCAGGTGTTGGGGCACGGTGGCGCGGAGTCGGTGCCGGCGGACCGGGCGTTCCGGGAGTTGGGCTTCGACTCGCTGACCGCCGTCGACCTGCGCAACCGCGTGAACGCGGCCACCGGGCTGCGGCTGGCCTCGACGCTGGTCTTCGACTACCCGACCCCGGCCGTGCTCGCCGACCACCTGTGGTCGGAGTTGGCCGGGGTGCGCCAGTCGACCGCCGGCCCGGTCGCCGGCCCGGTCGCCGGCACCGACGAGCCGATCGCGATCGTGGGCATGGCCTGCCGCTACCCGGGCGGGGTGGAATCCCCCGACGAACTGTGGGGGCTGCTGGCCGGCGGCGGCGACGGGATCTCCGAGTTCCCGGCGGACCGGGGCTGGGACCTGGAGTCGCTGTTCGACCCGGTGGGAGTCGTTCGAGTCGGCGGGGCTGGACCCGCAGCGGTTGCGGGGCAGCCGGACGGGTGTCTTCGCCGGTGTCATGTACCACGACTACGCCTCCCGGCTCATGGACCTGCCGACCGAGGTGGAGGGCTACGTCGGGACCGGCACCTCCGGCAGCGTGCTGTCCGGTCGGGTCGCCTACACCTTCGGGCTGGAGGGGCCGGCGGTCACAGTGGACACGGCGTGCTCGTCGTCGCTGGTGGCGCTCCACCTCGCCGCGCAGGCGTTGCGTTCCGGTGAGTGCGACCTGGCGTTGGCCGGTGGTGTGACGGTGATGGCGACGCCGGGGACGTTCATCGAGTTCTCGCGTCAGCGTGGTCTGTCGCAGGACGGCCGGTGCAAGTCGTTCGCGGCGTCGGCCGACGGCACGGGCTGGTCCGAGGGCGTCGGCGTGCTGCTCGTGGAGCGGCTCTCCGACGCCCAGCGCGAGGGCCGGAAGATCTACGCCGTGGTGCGGGGCACGGCCGTGAACCAGGACGGTGCGTCGAACGGGCTGACGGCGCCGAACGGTCCGTCGCAGCAGCGGGTGATCCGGCAGGCGCTGGCGTCGGCGCGGCTGTCGCCGTCCGATGTGGACGTGGTCGAGGCGCACGGCACGGGCACGACGCTGGGTGACCCGATCGAGGCGCAGGCCGTCCTGGCCACGTACGGGCAGGACCGGCCCGCCGACCGGCCGCTCTGGCTCGGCTCGGTGAAGTCGAACATCGGGCACACGCAGGCGGCTGCGGGTGTGGCTGGTGTGATCAAGATGGTCATGGCGATGCGCCACGGCCTGGTGCCGGCGACCCTGCACGTGGACGAGCCGTCCCCGCACATCGACTGGACGGCCGGGGCGGTGGCCCTGGCTACGGAGGCGACCCCGTGGCCGGCGGTGGACCGGCCGCGTCGGGCGGCGGTGTCGTCGTTCGGAATCTCCGGCACCAACGCGCACGTGATCATCGAGCAGCCGCCCGCTGAGACGATCGAGGGCGAGATCGTCGCCCGCGACGTACCGCCGGTCGTACCGGTGCTGCTCTCCGCGCGCTCCGACGCGGCCCTGGCCGGCCAAGCGGGCCGGTGGGCGCGCTGGCTGACCGCCGACGAGGCCCCGCGTCCGCTGGACGTGGCCTGGTCCTCCGTCACCACCCGGCCCGCGCTGGAACAGCGTGCCGTCGCCGTGGTGGCCGACGGCAACGACCTGCTCACCGCGCTTCGGGCCCTCGATGCGGGCGAGCCCTCCGGGACCGTCGTGACCGGCTCCACCGCCGTACGCGGCCAGCTCGCGCTGCTCTTCTCCGGCCAGGGAGCACAGCGGGCCGGGATGGGCCGGGAGTTGTACGCCGGGTTCCCCGTGTTCGCGACCGCGCTGGACGAGGTGTGCGGACACCTCGACCCGCTGCTGCCGCGCCCGCTGCGGGAGGTGCTGTTCGCGTCGTCGGGCACCGCCGAGGCGGAGCTGCTGGACCAGACGGTGTTCACGCAGGCCGGGTTGTTCGCGGTCGAGGTGGCGTTGTTCCGTCTGGTGGAGTCGTTCGGGATCGTTCCCGACGTGGTGGCTGGTCACTCGATCGGTGAGGTGACGGCGGCGCATGTCGGCGGGGTCGGTTGATGCAGGCGTTGCCCACGGGCGGCGGCATGCTGGCCGTGGCCGCTGACGAGGCTGCGGTGGCGGAGTCTCTCGCCGGGATGACCGACCGCCTCGGTATCGCGGCCGTCAACGGGCCCACCGCCGTCGTCGTCTCCGGTGCCGTCGAGGCCCTGGACGAGGTGGAGCGGGTCTGGCGGGACCGGGGCGTGCGTACGCGCCGCCTGACGGTGAGCCACGCGTTCCACAGCCCGTTGATGGCGCCGATGCTCGACGAGTTCCGCACGATCCTGCACGGCCTCACCTTTGCCACGCCGCTGCTGCCGGTCGTGTCGAACGTGACCGGTGCCCTGGCCGGGGACGAGATCCGCACGGCCGACTACTGGGTGCGGCACGTCCGCGACGCCGTGCGCTTCGCCGACGGGATCACCGCCCTGAGGGCCGCCGGTATCGACACGTTCCTGGAGGTCGGGCCGCAGAGCGTCCTGACCGCGATGGCTGCCGACGTGCTGCCCGGCGACGACGCCGTGCTGGCCGTCGCGGTGCAGCGCCGGGACCGTCCGGAGGCGCACGCGCTGCTGCACGCCCTAGCGGAGCTGCACGTGCACGGCGTGCCGGTGACCTGGCAGTCGTGGTTCGCGGACACCGGCGCGCGCCGCGTCGACCTGCCCACGTACGCCTTCCAGCACCAGCGCTACTGGCCTGAGGGCACGCCCACGAGGCAGGCCGCCCCGGAGGGCGGCGACACCGAGTTCTGGGCCGCCGTCGAGCGTGGCGACCTGGCCGCCCTCGCCGCCGAACTCGGCGACGACACCGAGGACCTGGACGCGCTCGGCCCGGCCCTGCCGCTCCTGGCACGCTGGCGTCAGCACCGGTCGCGCGACACCGCCCTCGACGGATGGTCGTACCGGATCGGGTGGGAGCCGGTACGGCCGGCCCCGGCGACCCGGCTGTCCGGGCGGTGGCTGGTCGTCACCGTCGACAGCGGCGCCGACGCGGGCGTGGCGAAGACCCTCACCCAGGCGGGCGCCCGGGTGGACACGCTCACCGTGTCGTCCACCCTCGCCCGCGCCGACCTGGGCGAGCGACTGCGCCGCATCAGCGGGGAGGGCTGGGCCGGGGTGCTCTGCGTGCTGCCCCGCCAGGACCGGCCCCTGGCGGACACCCCAGCGGTGCCCGCCGGCGCGGCCGCCCTGCTCACCCTCATCCGGGCGCTCACCGACACCGGCCTGCCGGGACGGGTGTGGGCGCTGAGCCGTACCGCGATGCCGGTCACGGCGGGGGAGCGGGCCGGCGACGTGTGGGCGGCGCTGGCGTGGGGCCTGGGCCGGGTCGTCGCCCTCGAACAGCCGGACCGCTGGGGTGGCCTGGTCGACCTGCCCGACCGCGCCGACCGCGGCGCCCGCGCCGGGCTCGTCGCGGTCCTCGCCGACGGCACCCTGGACCAGGTGGCCGTCCGCCGCAACGGCCTCTTCGGCCGGCGGCTGGTGCCGGCCGCGCCGCCCGCGGGTGCGGGTTGGCGGCCCGCCGGGACGGTGCTGGTGACCGGTGGTACGGGCGCCTTGGGTCGGCACGTGGCGCGCTGGTTGCTGGCGAACGGGGCGGCCGAGGTGGTGCTGGCCTCGCGGCGGGGTCCGGCGGCGCCGGGCGCGGCCGAGCTGGTCGACGAGTTGGGCGCGGTGCGGGTGGTGGCGTGCGACGTCACCGATCGGGCCGCGGTCGAGGCTATGGTCTCCGGGCTGCCGGAGCTGACCGCCGTCGTGCACACCGCCGGGGCGTCCGGCGGCACCACCGCAGCGCACGAGGTGACCGACGGCGAGCTGTCGGAGACCCTGGCCGGCAAGGTGCTCGGCGCCCTGCACCTCGACACCGCCTGCCGGGGTCGGGACCTCGACGCGTTCGTGGTCTTCTCCTCGGTCGCCGGTGTCTGGGGCGGCGGCGGGCAGGCCGGCTACGCGGCCGGCAACGCCCTGCTCGACACCCTCGTCGCCGCCCGCCGGGCGAAGGGCCTGCCCGCCACCGCGCTGGCGTACGGCCCGTGGGCGGAGGACGGCATGGCCGCCGGGGAGACCGCGGACGGCCTGCGCCGCCGCGGGTTCAGCCCGCTCGCGCCCGACGCCGCCGTCGCGGCGCTCGGCCGCTGGGTGAACGCCCCCGAGGCGGCCCCGGTGATCGTGGACGTCGACTGGTCCCGGTTCGTCACGGCGTTCACCGCCGTACGGCCGAGCCACCTCTTCGACCGGGTCGCCCCCGCCGTCGCCGGGGAGCCGCAGCGGCCGGAGAACACCGCCGCGACCGACGGGCTGCGCAACCGGCTCGCCACGCTGCCGGCGACCGGCCAGGAGGCGCTGCTGGTCGACCTCGTCCGCGCGGAGGCGGCGGCCGTGCTCGGCCACCCCACCACCGACCAGGTGCCGGCCGGCCGGGCGTTCCGCGAGCTGGGCTTCGACTCCCTCGCCGCCGTGCAGCTGCGGGACCGGCTGGGCCGGGTCACCGGCCTGACCCTGCCGTCGACAGTGGTCTTCGACCACCCCTCGGCGGCGGAACTGGCCCGCTTCCTGCGTACCGAAATCGTGGTCGGCGCGGACGGCGGCCCGGCTGCCGGCGGCGCGACCGCGGCCCGGCCCGCGGCCGACGAGCCGATCGCGATCGTCTCCATGGCCTGCCGCTTCCCGGGCGGGGTGTCGTCGCCGCAGGAGCTGTGGCGGCTGCTGGCCGACGGAGTGGACGCGGTCACGCCGATGCCTGCCGACCGGGGCTGGGACCTCGACGCCCTGTTCGACAGCGACCCGGAGCAGGTCGGCACCAGCTACACCCGCAGCGGTGGCTTCCTGCACGACGTCGCCGGCTTCGACGCCGCGTTCTTCGGGATCAACCCGCGCGAGGCCCTCGCCATGGACCCGCAGCAGCGGCTGCTGCTGCACACCACCTGGGAGGCCTTCGAACGCGCCGGCATCGACCCGCACGGCGTACGCGGCTCCGCCACCGGCGTCTTCATGGGCACCAACGGGCAGGACTACGCCACACTGCTGCTGGGCGCCCGAGCCCAGGTGGAGGGCTACCAGGCGACCGGCAACGGCGCGTCGGTGGTCTCGGGCCGCCTGGCGTACTCGTTCGGGCTGCACGGCCCGGCGGTCACCGTCGACACGGCCTGCTCGTCGTCGCTGGTGGCCCTGCACCTCGCCACGCAGGCGCTGCGCAGCGGCGAATGCGACCTCGCGCTGGCCGGCGGCGTGACGGTGATGTCGACGCCGGGCGCGTTCCTGGAGTTCTCCCGGCAGCGCGGCCTCGCCGCCGACGGGCGGGTCAAGGCGTTCGCCGAGGCCGCCGACGGCACCGGCTGGGGCGAGGGCGTCGGCGTCCTGCTGCTCCAGCGGCTCTCCGACGCCCAGCGCGACGGCAACCGGATCCTCGCCGTCGTACGGGGCAGCGCCGTCAACTCCGACGGCGCGAGCAACGGCCTCACCGCGCCGAACGGGCCCGCGCAGCAGCGGGTCATCCGGCACGCGCTCGACAACGCCGGCCTCACCCCCGCCGACGTGGACGTCGTCGAGGCGCACGGCACCGGCACCACCCTCGGCGACCCGATCGAGGCGCAGGCCCTGCTGGCCACGTACGGCAGGGACCGGACCGCCGACCGGCCGCTGTGGCTCGGGTCGGTGAAGTCGAACATCGGCCACACCCAGGCCGCGGCGGGCGCCGCCAGCCTCATCAAGATGGTGCTGGCCCTGCAGCACGAGGTGCTGCCGAAGACCCTGCACGTCGACGCGCCGACCCCGCACGTCGACTGGTCCTCCGGCACGCTGGCGCTGCTCACCGAGGCACGACCGTGGACCACCACGGAAGGGCCGCGCCGGGCGGGCGTCTCCTCGTTCGGCATCAGCGGCACCAACGCCCACGTCATCCTGGAACAGGCCCCGGACCGCCCGGAGCCGGCCTTCCCCGACGGGGACCGTCCCGCGGCGATCCTGCCGTGGCCGGTCTCCGCAGCCGACCTGCCCGCGCTGCGTGAGCAGGCCGGCCGGCTGGCCGACCGCGTCGCGACGGGCGACGACCCCGCCGACCTGGTCGCCTGGGCGCTCGCCGACGGCCGGGCCCACCTCGGCCGGCGGGCCACAGTGGTGGCCGCCGACCGGGCGACCCGAACGGCCGCGCTGCGGGCCCTGGCCGCCGGGGAGGAGCACCCCGCGCTGGTCACCGCCCGGCGACGCGGCGGCGGCCTCGCGGTCCAGTTCTCCGGCCAGGGCGCCCAGCGCCCCGGTGCCGGCCGCCGGCTGTACGACACGTTCCCCGTCTTCGCGGCGTCCCTCGACGAGGTCTGCGCGGCCCTGGACCACCAGCTGCCGCAGCCGCTGAAGCCGGTGCTGTTCGCGGCCGAGGGCAGCGCCGAGGCGACGCTGCTCGACGAGACGGTCTTCACCCAGGCGGGGCTGTTCGCGCTGGAGGTGGCCCTGTTCCGGCTGGTCGAGTCGTTCGGGGTGGTGCCCGGGCACGTTGCCGGGCACTCCATCGGCGAGATCACCGCCGCTCACGTCGCCGGCGTGCTGTCCCTCGCCGACGCCGCCACGCTGGTGGCCGCCCGGGGCCGGCTCATGCAGGCCCTGCCCGCCGGGGGCGGGATGCTCGCCGTCGCCGCCGACGAGGCGGCCGTCGTCGAGTCCCTGGCCGGGCTGGGCGACCGGGTCGGTGTCGCCGCCGTCAACGGCCCCACCGCCGTGGTCCTCGCCGGGGCCCTCGACGCCCTCGACGGGCTGGAACGGCTCTGGCGGGAACGCGGCGTACGCACCCGCCGGCTGCGGGTCAGCCACGCGTTCCACAGCCCGCTGATGGAGCCGATGCTGACCGAGTTCCGAGCCGTCCTCGACGGACTGACGTTCGCCGCGCCGCTGCTGCCGATCGTGTCGAACCTGACCGGGCGGCTCGCCGAGCCCGACGAGATCCGTACGCCCGGCTACTGGGTGCGCCACGTCCGGGAGGCCGTCCGGTACGCCGACGGGATCGCCGCGCTGCGCGACGCGGGCGTGGACACCTTCCTGGAACTCGGACCGCAGGCGGTGCTGACGGCGATGACCGCCGGCCTGCTCCCCGACGCCGACGACGGCACGGCCGTGGCGGCGCTGCGCGCCGGCGCCGACGAGCTGGCCGCCCTGCTCGCCGCGCTGGCCGTCGTGCACGGCACCGGGCGCGACGTCGACTGGGCGGCGGTGCTCGCCGCGCTGGCCGGCCCCCGCCCGGATCGCCGGCTGCTGCCCGAGCTGCCGACGTACGCGTTCCGGCCGCAGCGCTACTGGCCGACCCTCGACACGTTGCCGGCACCGGCCGCCGACGACCCGGTCGACGACGCGTTCTGGCGGGCCGTCACCGACGGCGACCTGGGCCGCCTCGGCCTCGACCCGGACCAGCCGATGCGCGAGCTGCTGCCGGAACTGGAGTCGTGGCGGCGCCGCCGGCAGCTCGACGGCACCCTGGCCGGCTGGCGGTACCGGGTCACCTGGGAACGCCGGGCGCTGACCGTCGCCGACCCCGGCAGGTGGCTGGTGGTGGCCCCGCCGCACCAGGTCACCGAGCGGGTGCTCGCCGCCCTCACGGCCGGCGCCGCGACGGTGCACCTGCTGACCGTCGACCCGGCCACCGTCACCCGCGACGGTCTGACCGCCGACCTCGACCGGCTCGCCGCCGCGCACCAGCCGACGGCGCTGCTGTCCCTGCTGGCGCTGGACGAGGCGCCGCACCCGGAGCAGTCCGCGCTGCCGACCGGCCTGGCTGCGAACCTGCTGCTCGTGCAGGCGCACACCGGCCGCTCCGGCCCGGCCGTGCCGCTGTGGCTGGCCACCACCGGCGCCGTCGCCGTCGGCGGGGAAGCGGTCGTGCACCCGACGCAGGCCACCACCTGGGGCCTCGGCCTCGTCGCCGCGCTGGAGCACCCCCGGCACGTCGGCGGAGTCGTCGACCTGCCGGCGGACCCGGCCGAGGCGGCGTACGCGGCCCTGGCCGGGGCCCTGGTCAACGTCGACGGCGAGGACCAGCTCGCCGTCCGGGAGGCCGGCGTGCACACCCGGCGGCTGGTCCGCGACACCGGGCTGCCGGCGGCGGGCGACGGCTACCGGCCGAACGGCACCGTCCTGCTCACCGGCGGCACCGGCCCCCTCGCCCGGCACACCACCGACTGGCTGGGCCGCCACGGCGCCGAGGTGCTCCCGCTGGCCGAGCCGGCCACGGGCAAGCTCGGCGACCTGATGGAGCGGCTCGCCGCCGAGGAACGGCCGGTGACCGCGCTCGTGCACGTCCCGGCCGAGACCGGCTCGGTGCCGCTGACCGAGCTGACCCTCGCCGACCTGGCCGCCGACCTGGCCGCCACCGTCGGCGACGTCCCGAGGTACGCCGACGAGCTGGCCCACCGCCCGCTCGACGCGTTCGTGCTGTGCACCTCGACCACGGGGGTGTGGGGCGCGGGCGGCCGGGCCGGCCAGTCCGCCGGCGACGCGCTGCTGCACGCGCTCGCGGCGAGCCTGCGCCACGGGGGACTGGCGGCCACCGCCGTGGCGTGGGGCCCGTGGCACGACGATCCCGAGTCGGCGGAGCAGACGCAACTGCGCCGGCGGGGCCTGCCGGGCCTGCCCCCGGAGCTGGCCGTCGAGGCGTTCGGGCAGGCGCTGCGCGCGCAGGGGGCGCTGATCGTCGCCGACGTGCGCTGGGACCGGTTCGTGCCGACGTTCGCGTCGATGCGGCAGTGCCCGCTGCTGACCGGGGTCCCGGAGGCGGGCGCGGCGATGCCCGCCGACGACGAGCGCCGGCCGGCTGACGACGAGGCGGCGACCGCGCTGCGGGAGCGGCTGCGTCCGCTGAGCCCCGCCGACCGCGAGGGCGTCCTCGTCGACCTCGTGGGCGGCCTGGCGGCGACCGTGCTCGGCCACGGCGGCGACGCGGGGCTGGAGCCCGACCGGGCGTTCCGCGAGGTCGGCTTCGACTCGATGACGGCCGTGGAGCTGCGCAACCGGCTCCGCGCCGCCACCGGCGTCCACCTGCCCGCCGCCGTGGTGTTCGACTACCCCACGCCGGCGGCCCTCGCCCGGCACCTGCGCGACCGGCTCGCCGAGGACGGCGCCGCCGCGGCGGCGCCGCTGCTCGCCGAGCTGGAACGGCTCGACGGCGCCTTCGCGGCCGAGGCGCCGGACCGGCTGACCCGGCAGAAGCTGCTGGTGCAGCTGCAGGCGTTCGTCGCCCGGTGGGGCGACGACCGTGGTCCCGCCGAGGAGAAATCGGCCACGCACACCCTCGACGACGCCACCGACGCCGAGATCTTCGATTTCATCCACCGCGAGCTGGGTGGCCCCGGCGGCAATTTGCCAGGGATCTAGAAATGGTGTCGTACGACCGTTGTCGGCGGTCGTGACACGCCGGGCCGGGCGGGTCCGCGCACTCGCCCGGCCGCACCCCGCGAGGGCGGTGCGCCGCACCGCTCGCAGGGCGGGTCGGCCCAGCCTGCGCCCCCGCCACCTAGGGGCACCCGTAGGGGCACGCTAGGGGTTGTGACCGCCGTCCGGCGACAATTACCTTTCGTCCGGCGCGTAAGACCTGGTGGGGGGCTGAAACGCCATTTTGTCTGGCAATTCGTGGTCGGCTGAATGGGTTTGGATCTTCGCGGCTTGTGGCGTCCGTGGACGGTATTGGGTCGCTGTTTCTCTCCGACCCGAAGAGGTGGCGTCAATGGCGACTGAAGATACGCTCCGGGAGTACCTGAAATGGGTGACGGCGGACCTTCACCAGACCCGGAGGAAGCTCGGCGAGCTTGAGGCGGCCAGCCGCGAGCCGATCGCCATCGTCGGCATGGCCTGCCGCTTCCCGGGCGGGGTGGGCTCGCCCGAGGAACTGTGGGAACTCGTCGACTCCCGCCGCGACGCCTACTCCGCGTTCCCCGCCGACCGCGGCTGGGACCTGGCGCGGCTGTTCCACCCGGACCCCGACCATCCCGGCACGTCGTACGTCGCCGAGGGCGGCTTCGTCGACTCCGCTACCGAGTTCGACGCCGCGTTCTTCGGCATCTCGCCGCGCGAGGCGCTGGCCATGGACCCCCAGCAGCGGCTGCTGCTGGAGACCTCGTGGGAGGCGTTCGAGCACGCCGGCATCGACCCCTCGACGCTGCGAGGCCACCAGGTCGGGGTGTTCGCCAGCACCACCGGCCAGGACTACGTGGGGCTGCTTCAGCAGCCGCCGCCCGGCACCGAGGGCTACATCCTCACCGGCACCGCGGCCAGCGTCGTGTCCGGCCGGATCTCGTACGCGCTCGGCATCGAGGGGCCCGCCGTCACCGTCGACACCGCCTGCTCGTCGTCGCTGGTCGCGCTGCACCTGGCCTGCCAGGCGCTGCGGCAGGGCGAGTGCACCCTGGCGCTGGCCGGCGGCGCCACCGTCATGTCCACCCCGTCCGCGTTCATCGGCTTCAGCCGCCAGCGCGGCCTGGCCCTGGACGGCCGGGTCAAGTCGTTCGCCGCCGCCGCCGACGGCACCGCCTGGGGCGAGGGGGCCGGCCTGCTGCTCGTCGAGCGACTCTCCGACGCCCGCCGCAACGGCCACCCCGTGCTCGCGGTCGTACGCGGCAGCGCCGTCAACTCCGACGGCGCGAGCAACGGCCTGACCGCCCCCAACGGCCCGTCCCAGCAGCGGGTCGTGCTCCAGGCGCTGGCCAGCGCCCGGCTCGCGCCCGAGCAGGTCGACGTCGTGGAGGCGCACGGCACCGGCACCACCCTCGGCGACCCGATCGAGGCGCAGGCGCTGCTGTCGACGTACGGGCAGGGCCGGCCGGCCGACCAACCGCTCTGGCTCGGCTCGGTCAAGTCGAACATCGGCCACACCCAGGCCGCCGCCGGCGTGGCCGGCGTGATCAAGATGGTGATGGCGTTGCGGCACGACACCGTGCCCGCCACCCTGCACGTCGATGAGCCCACCCCCAACGTGGACTGGACGGCCGGCGCGGTCGCGCTGGCCACCGAGCCGCGGCCGTGGCCCGCCGGGGAGCGGCCCCGCCGCGCCGGCATCTCCTCCTTCGGCATGAGCGGCACCAACGCCCACGTGATCATCGAGGAGGCACCCGCCGCCGACCCGGCCCCGGCGGACGCCCCGGACGGCTCCGCCTCCGAGACCGACCCGGTCACGGCGCCTGGCACCGCCCCGGTCGACGGGGCCGGCCTCGTGCCGGTGCTGGTCTCCGCCCGCGACGCCGGATCCCTGACCGCGCAGGCCACCCGCTGGGCCGACTGGCTCGACGACCGCCCCGGGCTGCGGCTGACCGACGTCGGCTGGTCGTCGGCGAGCACCCGGGCCGGCCTGGAGCACCGCGCCGTACTGCTCGCCACCGACCGCGCCGACCTGGCCGCCGCCCTGCGCGCGCTGGCCGCCGGCGGCGACGCCCCGGGCCTGGTCACCGGCGCGGGTCCGCGCGGCGGAAAGCTCGCGTTCCTCTTCTCCGGCCAGGGCGCGCAGCGCAGCGGCATGGGCCGCGAGCTGGCCGCCGCGTTCCCCGTCTTCGACCGGGCACTGGCCGAGGTCTGCGCCGAGCTGGACCGGCACCTGCCCCGCCCGCTCGCCCCGGTGCTCTTCGCGCCCGAGGGCGACGAGGCGGCCGGGCTGCTCAACCAGACCCTCTACACCCAGGCCGGTCTGTTCGCCGTCGAGGTCGCGTTGTTCCGGCTCCTGGAGAGCTGGGGGGTCGTCCCGGACGTGCTGCTCGGCCACTCGATCGGCGAGCTCTCCGCCGCGCACGCGGCCGGCGTGCTGTCGCTGCCCGACGCCGCCACGCTGGTGGCCGCCCGGGGCCGGCTGATGCAGGCCCTGCCGGCCGGCGGCGCGATGCTGGCCGTCCAGCTCCCCGCCGACGCCGTCCGGTCCGCTCTGGCCGACGTCGAGGACCGGGTCGCGGTGGCCGCCGTCAACGGGCCCACCGCCGTCGTCGTCTCCGGCGCCGCCGACGCCGTCGAGGAACTCGAACGCCGCTGGGCCGACCAGGGCGTACGCACCAGGCCGCTGCGGGTCAGCCACGCCTTCCACAGCCCGCTGATGGAACCGATGCTCGCCGAGTTCGCCGCCGTGGTGCGCCGGCTGGAGCTGCACCCGCCGGCGCTGCCGATCGTGTCGAACCTGACCGGCGCCGTCGCCGACCCCGACGAGATCCGCACCGCCGAGTACTGGGTGCGGCACGTGCGGGAGGCGGTCCGCTTCGCCGACGGCGTCGAGCAGCTGCGCGCCCTGGGCGTGCGTACGTTCCTGGAGGTCGGCCCCAGCGGAGTGCTCACCGCGCTGACCCGCGACGTCCTGGCCGACGACGAGACCTCCGCCGTGGCGCTGCTGCGCCGCGACCGCCCCGAGCCCACGTCGGCGCTCACCGCCCTCGCCGAGCTGCACGTCGGCGGGGTGGAGGTCGCCTGGACGAGGCTGTACGCGGGAGCCGACACCGCGCGGGTGCCGCTGCCCGGGTACGCCTTCCGCCGCCGGCGCTTCTGGCCCGAGCCGCCGCCCGCCGGCCCCGGCCCCGCCTCCTCCGACGGCGACGACGAGTTCTGGACCGCCCTGGAGCAGGCGGACGTCGACACGCTGCGCGGCGAGCTGGGCGACGACGAGCAGGTACGGGCGCTGCTGCCGGCCCTGCCCGCGCTGTCCTCCTGGCGCCGGTCCCGGCGGGAACGCTCCCTCGTGGACGGGTGGTCGTACCAGGTGAGCTGGCAGCCCGTGCCGGTCGAGGACGGCGACGCCCCGGCGGGCCGCTGGCTGGTTGTGCTGCCCGCCGAGGACGCGCCGGCGTGGGCCGACGGCCTGGCCGGGCTCTTCGGCGACGCCGAGCCGCTGGTGCTGCGCGTCGGCGCCGCGGACCTGGACCGCGCGGCGCTCGCCGCCCGGCTCCGGATGCTGACCGGCGACCGCGGTGTCGACGGCGTGCTCGCCGTCGTCGCCGGCCAGGACCGGCTGCTGCCCGAGCACCCCGGCGTGACCCTCGCCGCCGCCGGCACCCTCGCCCTCGTCCAGGCGATGACCGACCTGGACCTGGTGGCGCCGCTGTGGTGCGTCACCAGCGGCGCGGTGGCGGCGGCCCCGGGCGACCGGGTCGTGCACCCGCTGCAGACCGAGGTCTGGGGCCTCGGCCGCGCGGCGGCCGTCGAGCAACCGCACCGCTGGGGCGGCCTGGTCGACGTGCCGGCCACCGTCGACGCCGCCATCACCCGGCGGCTCGCCGCCGTGCTGGCCGGCCACGGCGGCGAGGACCAGGTGGCCGTGCGCCCCGGCGGAACCTGGGCCCGGAGGCTCACGCCGGCCCCGCCGACGACCGACGAGAACCCCGCCGGCGACTGGTGGTCCGGCGCCGTCCTGGTCACCGGCGGCACCGGCGCCCTCGGCGGCCACGTCACCCGCTGGCTGCTCGACCGGGGCGCCGGGCGGGTGGTCCTGGCCAGCCGCCGGGGCGCCGCCGCCCCCGCCGTGGCGGACCTGCTCGACCGGTACGGCGCCGACGGGCGGGTCACCGCCGCCACCTGCGACGTCACCGACCGGCGGTCCGTGGCGGACCTGGTCGGCTCGCTGCCCGACCTGACGGCGGTCGTGCACGCCGCCGGCACCGACCAGCTCACCCCGATCACCGACACCACCCTCGACGAGTTCTCCCACGTCGTCGCGGGCAAGGTGCTCGGCGCCCTGCACCTCGACGCCTGCCTCGCCGAGCGCGACCTCGCCGCGTTCGTCATGTTCTCCTCCATCTCCGGCGTGTGGGGCAGCGCCGGGCAGTGCGCGTACGGCGCCGGCAACTCTCTGCTGGACGGCCTGGCCGTCAACCGGCGCGACCGGGGCCTGCCGGCCACCGCCGTTTCCTGGACGGCCTGGGGCGGCGCGCACGGCATGGCCGCCGAGAACGTCGCCACCGAGCAGCTCAACCGGATGGGCCTGCCGCCCGTCGACCCGGAGAAGGCGCTCGTCGCCCTCGACCGGGCGCTGCGCCGGCCCACGCCCTGCGTGACCGTCGCCGACGTCGACTGGAGCCGGTTCCACCCCGCGTTCACAGTGGCCCGGCCCAGCCCGTTCCTCGGCGACCTGCCGCAGGTGCGGGCGCTCGTCGCCGAGGAGGAGGCCGCCACGCCGGCGGACGGGGTCGCCGCGCCACTGCGCCACCTCGCGGCGCTCCCGGCCGCGGAGCAGGAGCGGGAGCTGCTGCGCCTGGTCAACGAGCAGACCGCGGCGGTGCTGGGCCACGCCACCCCCGACGAGCTGCGCGGCCGCCCGTTCAAGGACCTCGGCTTCGACTCGCTGACCGCCGTGGACTTCCGGGGACGGTTGAACGCGGCCACCGGCCTGCGGCTGCCCACCACACTGGTCTTCGACTACCCGACCCCCGCCGAGCTGGCCGCGCACCTGCGCGAGCTGGTCTCCGGCGCCGCCCCGGCCGCCGCCCCGCAGACCGTCGTCGTCGATGCCGACGAGCCCGTCGCGATCGTCGGCATGGCCTGCCGCTACCCCGGCGGCGTCGACGGGCCGGAGGCGTTCTGGCGGCTCGTCGCCGACGGCGTGGACGCCATCTCGCCGTTCCCCACCGACCGGGGCTGGGAGATACCCGAGCCGGCCGAGGGGACGCACCCGCCGGCGGGCGGCTTCCTCCACGACGTGGCGGACTTCGACCCCGCCTTCTTCGAGATCTCGCCCCGCGAGGCCCTCGCCATGGACCCGCAGCAGCGGCTCACCCTGGAGACGTCCTGGGAGGCACTGGAGCGGGCCGGGGTGGACCCCGCGTCGCTGCGCGGCAGCCGTACGGGCGTCTTCGTGGGCGCTTCCACCTCCGGCTACGGCACGGGCCTGACCGAGGTCCCCGAGGGCGTCGAGGGCTACCTGATGACGGGCGCCGCGCACAGCGTCATCTCCGGCCGGGTCGCGTACGCCCTCGGGCTGGAGGGCCCCGCCGTCACCGTCGACACCGCCTGCTCCTCGTCGCTGGTGGCGCTGCACCTCGCCGGGGCGGCGCTGCGGCGCGGCGAGTGCGACCTGGCGCTGGCCGGCGGCGTGGCCGTGATGGCCACCCCGACGGCGTTCCAGGAGTTCTCCCGCCAGGGCGGCCTCGCCTCCGACGGGCGGTGCAAGTCCTTCGCCGCGACGGCGGACGGCACCGGCTGGTCCGAGGGCGTCGGCATGCTGCTCGTGCAGCGGCTCTCCGACGCCCGGCGGCAGGGCCGCCGCGTCCTCGCCGTCGTCCGCGGCTCCGCCGTCAACTCCGACGGCGCGTCGAACGGCCTGACCGCCCCCAACGGCCCCTCCCAGCAGCGGGTGATCCGGCAGGCGCTGGCCGGCGCCGGGCTGGCGGTCACCGACGTGGACGTCGTCGAGGCGCACGGCACCGGCACCGTCCTCGGTGACCCGATCGAGGCGCAGGCGCTGCTGGCGACGTACGGGCAGGACCGGGGCGACGCCGGCCCGCTGCTGCTGGGCTCGGTCAAGTCGAACATGGGCCACGCGCAGGCCGCCGCCGGTGTGGCCGGCGTGATCAAGGTGGTGCTGGCGATGCGGGAGGGGACCGTACCGGCGACGCTGCACGTGGACGAGCCGTCGCCGCACATCGACTGGTCGGCCGGCGACGTGGAGCTGGTGACCCGGTCCCGGCCGTGGCCGGCCGTCGACCGGCCCCGCCGCGCGGCGGTCTCCTCGTTCGGCATCTCCGGCACGAACGCCCACGTGGTCGTCGAGCTGCCCACCGACGCGCCCGCCGACGCCGAGCCGGTCGACGCACCGATGCCGCCCGCAGCCGCTGCGGAGGGGGAACGCGCCGCCGGGCTGCTCACCGCCGACGTGGTGGCCTGGCCCGTCTCGGCCCGCTCCACCTCGGCCCTGGCCGCGCAGGCGTCCCGGCTGGCCCGGCACCTTCGCGCGCACCCCGGCCTCGCCCCGGCGGCGGTCGGCTGGTCGCTCGCCGCGACCCGCTCGGCGTTCGACCGGCGCGCCGCCGTGCTCGGCGCGACCCCCGGCGAGCTGCTGGCCGGCCTGGACGCGCTCGCCGCCGGCACCCCGGCCGGCAACGTCGTGACCGGCACCGTCGCCAACCACGGCGCGGGCCCGGTGTTCGTCTTCCCGGGCGCCACCCCGGCGGGGGCGGTGGCCGCACTGGTGGGCCGCTGCCCGGTCTTCGACGACACCCTCGCCGAGTGCCGGCAGGCCCTCGCGCCCTGGGTCGACGTCGATCCGGCCGCCCTGCTCACCGGCGCGGACGCCTCCTGGGGCGAGCGGCCGGAGCTGGCCCGGCCCGTGCTGTTCGCCGTCGGGGTGGCGCTCGCCGCCGTCTGGCGGCACGCCGGCGTCACCCCCGCCGCTGTCGTCGGCGACGGCGACGGCGAGGTCGTGGCCGCGTACGTGGCGGGCCTGCTGTCCCTGCCCGACGCCGCCCGCACGGTGGCGTTGCGGGCCCGCGCCGCCGCCGGCCACCTGGACCACGACGGCCTCCGCGCCGCCCTCGCGGGGCTCGCCCCGCAGCCGGGGACCGCCCGGCTGGCCTCCACGTTCACCGGCGACTGGGCCGATTCGGCCCGCCTCGGTGTCGACCACTGGGCCGACCTGAGCGGCCTTGGTGTCGACCGGGCGGGCCCCGGTGCCGACCCGGCCGGCCTCGGAGCGGCGCCGACCGCCTCCGGCGCCGACCGCCCGGCCGATATCGCCGGGGGACCGGAGCGGCTCGACGCCGCCCTGCGCGCCGCCGTCGCGGCCGGACACGTGACATTCGTGGAGATCTCGCCGGAGCCGGCGCTGACCGACCGGGTCGCCGCCGTCCTCGACGCGACCGGCGTCACCGGCCACGTCCTGGAGACCCTCGCCGGGTCGGACGACGCCGCCACCCGGCTGCTGACCGGCCTCGCCACCGCGCACACCCTCGGCCTGGCGGTGGACCACCGCCGACTGCTGCCCGAGGCCGAGCCCGTCGACCTGCCCACGTACGCCTTCGACCGGAACCGCTTCTGGCTGGAGCGCACCGGCGCGCACCGCTCGGTCCTGCCCGCAGTGGGCCTCGACGTGGTGGACCACCCGCTGCTCAGCGCGGTGGCCGACCTGCCCGGCGACGAGGGCCTGCTGTTCACCGGCCGGATCACCCTCACCACCCACCCCTGGCTCGCCGACCACGCCGTGCTGGGCACGGTGCTGCTGCCCGGGACGGCGCTTGTGGAGCTGGCGTCCTGGACCGGCCGGCAGGCCGGCACGGCGACCGTCGCCGAGCTGAACCTGGAGGCGCCGCTGGCGATCCCCACCGAGGGCGGAATCGACCTGCGGGTCCGCGTCGGCCCGCCGGACGAGACCGGGCACCGGCCCGTCGCCGTCCACACCCGGCGCGACGACGACACCGGACCCGACGGTTCCCGGGCCTGGCAGCGGCACGCCTCCGGCCAGCTCGCCGACACCGTCGACCCGGACCCCGTGCCGGCCGCCGTGTGGCCGCCGGCCGACGCCGAGCCGATCGCCCTCGACGGGCTCTACGCCCGGCTCGCCGCCCAGGGCTACCACTACGGCCCGGTCTTCCGGGCGCTGCGCGCCGCCTGGCGGTCGGGCCCGGACATCCTCGCCGAGGTCGCCCTGGACGCCGACGCGTCCACCGACACCACGGCGTTCTCCGTGCACCCGGCCCTGATGGACGCGGCGCTGCACGCCATCGGCGCCAGCGCCACGGACGGCGCCACCGACGCCACGGCCGGCGACCCCGCCGGTGGCGCGTCGGGCACCGAGGGCGGCCCCGGCATCCGCCCGGGCCTGCCGTTCACCTGGTCGGGCGTGACCATCCGACCCACCCGCGCCCGCGAACTGCGGATCCGGCTGCGCGCCACCGACGCCGGCTCCGTGGCCCTGACCGTGACCGACACCGGCGCGACCCCGGTCGCCTCCGTCGACGGTCTGGTCCTGCGGCCCATCTCCGGCGAGCAGCTCAGCGCCGCCCGCCGCTCGGCCAGCCGGTCCCTGCACCGCCTCGACTGGGTCGCCCCCGCCACCGGCCGCGCCGACGGCACGTCCCGGCTCGTCGCCCTCGGCGACGACTGGCCCGGCGCCGACCGGCACCCGGACCTGTCGACGCTGGTCGCCGACGTACGCGCTGGTGCCGCCGCACCCGACGCGGTGGTGGTGACCTGCGCCGGAACCGCCACCGGCGAGCCACACCCGGCCGCCCAGGCGCACCGGGTCGCCCACCGGATGCTCGCGCTGGCCCAGCAGTGGCTCGCCGAGGAGACCCTGACCGCCGCCCGGCTGGTGGTGGTCACCCGCGGCGCGGTCCGGGTCGACCCGGACGAGCGGATCGCCGACGTGCCGGCCGCCACCGCCTGGGGCCTGCTGCGCTCCGCCCAGTCGGAGAACCCCGACCGGATCGTGCTCCTCGACGTCGACGACGACGCCCCGGCCGCCGCGCTGCTGCCGGCCGCTCTCGCCACGGGCGAACCCCAGCTCGCCGCACGTGCCGGGCAGCTCCGGGTGCCCCGGCTGACCCGGCTCGGCCCGCCCCCGGCCGACGCGCCGGGCCCCGACCTGGCCGCCGGCACCGTCCTGGTGACCGGGGCGACCGGTCTGCTCGGGCGGCTCGTGGCACGGCGGCTCGTCACCCGCCACGACGTACGGCACCTGCTGCTGGTCAGCCGCAGCGGGGCGGACGCACCGGGCGTCGCCGCGCTGGTCGACGACCTGGCCGGGCTGGGTGCCACCGCCCGGGTGGCCGCCTGCGACGTCACCGACCGCGACGCGCTCGCCCTGCTGGTCGATGAACTCCCCGCCGACCAGCCGCTGACCGGCGTGGTGCACGCCGCCGGGGTACTCGACGACGGCGTCCTGCCCGCGCTCACCCCGGAGCGCTTCGACGCCGTGCTGCGTCCCAAGGTCGACGCGGCGTGGCACCTGCACGAGCTGACCGAGAAGCTGGACCTGGCTGCGTTCGTGCTCTTCTCCTCGGCGGCCGGCCTGTTCGGCGGCCCCGGGCAGGCCAACCACGCGGCGGCGAACTGCTTCCTCGACGCCCTCGCCCAGCACCGGCGCGACCGGGGACTCCCGGCGCTCTCGCTGGCCTGGGGCCCGTGGGTGAACGACACCGGCGACGGGCGGACCGGGCACGTCGACGAGGCCCGGATGAACCGGGGCGGCTTCGTGCCGCTCGGCGCCGAGGAGGGCATGGACCTGTTCAGCGAGGCCCTGCGCTTCGCCGAGCCGGTGGTCGTACCGGTCAACCTGGACCTCGCCCTGATCGGCCGGCACGGACCGGCGGCGGTCCCGCCGGTGCTGCGGTCGCTGGTGCGGCCGGCGACGACCGGCGCGGTACGGGCCGCCGAACGCGATCCGGCCGAGGCGCTGCGGGAGACCCTCGCCGCCACGGCGGAGGCCGATCGCGACCAGGTGCTCTCCGACCTGGTGCGGACCCACGCCGCCGCGGTCCTCGGCTACGCGTCGATCCGCTCGATCGACGTCGAGCGCGGCTTCGTCGAGCTGGGCTTCGACTCGCTGACCGCGGTCGAGTTCCGCAACCGGCTCAACGCGGCCACCGGGCTGCGGCTGCCGTCCACGCTGATCTACGACCGGCCGACCACGGCCGCGCTGGTCGAGTACCTGCGGGGCGCGCTGCTGGCGGAGCGGAGCACCTCCGCGCTGACGGTGCTCGGCGAGCTGAACAAGCTGGAGCACGCCATGCGGGCGGTGGCCTCTGCCGACACCGACCGGGCCGCCGTCGGCGCCCGGCTGCGTGAACTGCTCTCCCTGTGGACCTACACCGAGTCCGGTGCGGACTCCGCCGCCGACGAGGGCGCCAGCCTCGAGTCGGCCTCCGCCGAGGAGATCTTCAGCCTGCTGGACGAAGAGTTCGGCTCGGCCTGATCCGGCATGTCGCACACCTCGAACCCCGATACGGAGTGGCCCGATGCCCACTGAGGCAGAGTTCCTCGACTACCTCCGGCGTGCGACTGCCGACCTGCGCGACGCGCGCCGGCGGGTACGCGAGGTGGAGGCCAAGGACCGCGAGCCGATGGCAGTCATCGGCATGGCGTGCCGGTTCCCGGGCGGCGTGTCCAGCCCGGCGGAGCTGTGGGACCTCGTCGACCGGGGCGGCGACGGGGTGGGCGACTTCCCGGCCGACCGGGGCTGGGACCTGGAGCGGCTCTTCGACGTCGACCCGGACAACCCGGGCACGTCGACCAGCAGCCAGGGTGGCTTCCTCTACGACGCGCCGCAGTTCGACCCGGGCTTCTTCGGCATCAGCCCCCGCGAGGCCCTGGCGATGGACCCGCACCAGCGGCTGCTGCTGGAGACCTCCTGGGAGGCGTTCGAGCACGCCGGCATCGACCCGCAGGCGCTGCGCGGCAGCCGGACCGGCGTCTTCGCCGGGGTCATGTACCACGACTACGCGTCGCGGGTGCTGGACCTGCCCGACGGCGTCGAGGGCTACATCGGCACCGGCAACTCCGGCAGCGTGGTGTCCGGGCGGGTGGCGTACACATTCGGGCTGGAGGGCCCAGCCGTCACTGTGGACACGGCGTGCTCGTCGTCGCTGGTCGCCGTGCACCTCGCCACGCAGTCGCTGCGCCAGCGGGACTGCGACTTCGCCCTCGCCGGCGGCGTCACCGTGATGTCCACCCCCGGCACGTTCGCCGACTTCTCCCGCCAGCGGGGCCTGGCCTCGGACGGCCGCTGCAAGTCCTTCGCCGCCGCCGCCGACGGCACCGGCTGGTCCGAGGGCGTCGGCGTGCTGCTCCTGCAACGGCTCTCCGACGCCCGCCGCGACGGCCGCCGGATCCTCGCCGTCGTGCGGGGCAGCGCCGTCAACCAGGACGGCGCCAGCAGCGGGCTCACCGCGCCCAACGGACCGTCACAGGAGCGGGTCATCCGGCAGGCTCTCGCCAACGCCCGGCTCTCGCCGGCCGACATCGACGTGGTCGAGGCGCACGGCACCGGCACCACCCTCGGCGACCCCATCGAGGCACAGGCACTGCTGGCCACGTACGGGCAGGACCGGGGCGAAGGCGGGCCGCTCTGGCTGGGCTCGGTCAAGTCGAACCTGGGCCACACTCAGGCTGCCGCCGGTGCCGCCGGCCTGATCAAGATGATCGAGGCGATCCGGCACCGCACCATGCCCGCCACCCTGCACGTCGACGAGCCCTCCCCGCACATCGACTGGTCCGCCGGGCAGGTCTCGCTGCTGACCGAGGCACGCACGTGGTCGGCCACCGACCGGCCGCGCCGGGCCGCCGTGTCGTCCTTCGGCATCAGCGGTACGAACGCGCACGTCATCCTGGAGGAGGCGCCCGTCGACGACGCCCCGTCCACGGAGGAGGCCCCGTCCGCCGCCGACGCGCCGGTGGCGCTTCCGCTCGCCCCGGTGTTCCTCTCCGCCCGTACGCCCGAGGCGCTCGCCGGGCAGGCCGGCCGCTGGGCCGACCACCTCGCCCGCGCCGACTCCCCGCGCCCGGTGGACGTCGCGGCCTCCTCGGTCAGTCGCGCGGGACTGGAGCACCGCGCGGTCGTCCTGGCCGGCGACGCGGACGACCTGCTCGCCGGGCTGCGGGCCCTCGCCGCAGGCGAGCCGGCCGGCACCGTCACCACCGGCGCGTCTGCGCCGCGCGGTCGAGGTGGCCCTGTTCCGCCTGGTCGAGTCGTTCGGTGTCGCGCCGGACCTGGTGGCCGGGCACTCCATCGGTGAGATCGCGGCGGCGCACGTGGCGAGCGTGCTTTCCCTGGCCGACGCGTGCGCGCTGGTCGCGGCGCGGGGTCGGCTGATGCAGGCCCTGCCGGCCGGTGGTGGCATGCTCGCCGTGGCAGCCGACGAGGCCGCGGTGGCCGCCTCCCTGGCAGGGCTGCCCGGCCGGCTGGACGTGGCCGCCGTGAACGGCCCCGCCGCCGTGGTGGTGGCGGGCGACGCCGAGGCCCTCGACGAGGTGCAGCGGGTGTGGTCCGAGCGGGGCGTGCAGACCCGCCGGCTGCGGGTCAGCCACGCCTTCCACAGCGCGCGGATGGACCCGATGCTCGCCGAGTTCGCGGCCGTCGCCGAGGGGCTGACGTTCCGGCCGCCGACGATCCCGGTGGTGTCGAACCTGACCGGCCGCGTCGCCGACGCCGACCAGCTCTGCGACCCGGGCTACTGGGTGCGCCACGTACGCGGCACGGTGCGCTTCGCCGACGCCGTCGACTGCCTGCGCGCCGGGGACGTCGACACCTACCTCGAGGTCGGACCGAACGGCGTCCTGACCGCCATGGCGCAGAACTGCCTCGCCGAGCGCTCGGACGACGAACCGGCGTCCCTGCTGGTGTCCGCGTCGCGCCACGACCGCCCCGAGCCGCAGGCCCTCCTGGAGGCCCTCGCAGCGCTGCACGTGCACGGCGTGACCGTCGGCTGGGCGGACCTGCTCGGCCGGGCCGGCGGCCGGCACCTGGACCTGCCGACGTACGCCTTCCAGCACCAGCGCTACTGGCTGGAGCCGGCGGGCCGCTGGACGGACGTGTCCGGGGCGGGCCTCGGCGTGGCCGGGCATCCGCTGCTCGCCGCGGCCGTCTCCGTGGCCGGCGCGGACATGGTGGTGCTGACCGGCCGCCTCTCGACGTCGACGCACGCGTGGCTCGCCGACCACGTCGTCTCCGGCGCGGTGATCGTGCCGGGCGCCGCCCTGGTGGAGTTGGCGGTGCGGGCGGGTGACGAGGTGGGTGCGTCGCGGGTGCGGGAGTTGACCGTGGCCGCGCCGCTGGTGCTGCCGCAGGCGGGTGCGGTGCGGGTGCAGGTGCGCGTCGGCGCGGCCGACGAGACCGGCGTGCGATCGGTGACCGTGCACTCGCAGCCCGACGAGGCCGCCGACCCGGAGTGGGTCCGGCACGCGGAGGGTGTGCTGGAGCCGGCGTCGGCCGACGAGCCGGGCGTGGGGGAGTGGCCGCCGGTCGACGGCGTCGAGGTGGACGTGGCGGGCTGGTATCCGGTGCTGGCGGAGCGCGGCCTGTCGTACGGGCCGGTGTTCCGGGGGCTGCGCCGGGTGTGGACCGTCGGCGAGACCGTGTACGCCGAGGTGGCGTTGCCGGACGAGGTGGCCGGTGACGCCGCGGGGTTCGGCGTGCACCCGGCGCTGCTGGACGCCGCGCTGCATCCGATCGGGTTGCTGCCCGGCTTGGAGGGCTCGGGTGGGCCTCGGGTGCCGTTCGCGTTCGAGGGTGTGCAGGTGTATGCCTCGGGTGCGCGGGTGCTGCGGGTGCGGCTCACGCGCGCGGGTTCGGCGGTGCGTCTGGTCGCGTGCGACGAGTCGGGCGCGGCCGTAGTATCGGTGGACACCCTCGCCCTGCGCGAGCTGACCGGGGTGTCGTCGTCCCCGGACGCGTGGGCCCGGTCGCTGTTCGAACTCACCTGGCAGGCCCAGGAGGTCGCCCCAGCCGGGGACGCCTCCGGGTGGGCGCTGCTGGGCTCGCCCGCCGCCGCCGCCGCCGACCTGCCGGCCGTCGCTGAGCTGCCGGTGTACGCCGACGTCGAGGCGGTCGCCGTGGCGTCGGGTGTGGCGCCGCGTCTGTTGCTGGTGCCGGCGGGTGGCCTGCGCCGGGCCCTTCACGTCGGGACGGAACCTGCTTCGGCCCCCGGTGAGATGCCCGCCGCCGCCGTCGACAACGGCCCCGAGTCGGTGCGGGCGGCGACGTCGCAGATGCTGGCGACGGTGCGGTCCTGGCTGGCGGCCGACGCGCTGGCGGAGTCGCGGTTGGTCGTGGTGACCCGGGGTGCGGTGTCGGTCGGGGACGGAGACCGGGTCACCGACCTGGCCGCAGCGGCGGTCTGGGGTCTGCTGCGCTCGGCGCAGTCGGAGCACCCGGGTCGCATCGTCCTGGCGGACGTCGACGGTGACGTGGACGCCGGGCTGCTGGGTGTGCTGACCACGGTGGCCGACGAGCCGTCGACGCACGGTGGTCAGGTCGCGGTGCGTGCGGGCGAGGTGTTCGTGCCGCGTCTGGTGCGTGCGGTCGCTGCGGCGTCGGTGGAGACGCCGGTCGTGGGTGACGGTGCGGTGCTGGTGACCGGTGGTACGGGTGCGCTCGGGGCGTTGGTCGCGGAGCATCTGGTGTCGGCGTACGGCGTGCGGTCGCTGGTGCTGGTGTCGCGTCGTGGCGCGGCGGCTGCGGGTGCCGGTGAGTTGTCGGAGCGGCTGACCGCGCTGGGTGCGTCGGTGCGGGTGGTCGCCTGCGACGTGACGGACCGGGATCAGGCGTCCGCCCTGGTGGCGGAGGTTTCCGCTGAGGGCCGGCTGGCGGGTGTGGTGCACACCGCCGGTGTCCTGGACGACGGCGTAGTCGAAGGGCTGACCGCCGAGCGGCTTCGTGCGGTGCTGGCGCCGAAGGTGTCGGCGGGTTGGTTCCTGCATGAGGCGACGGCGGGTCTGGGTCTGGATCTGTTCGTGGTGTTCTCGTCGGTGGCGGGTGTGCTGGGTTCGCCGGGTCAGTCGGCGTACGCGGCGGGTAACGCGTTCCTCGACGCTCTGGCGGTCTACCGGCGGCAGCTCGGGTTGCCTGCCGTCAGCCTCGCCTGGGGCATGTGGGACACCCCCGGCATGGCCGCGTCCCTCGACGACGCCGACCGGGCGCGATCGGCGCGGGGCGGCCTCACGGCGATGAGCGCCGAGACCGGGTTGCGCCTGTTCGACGCGGCGCTCACCGCAGACCGCCCCGCCCTGGTGCCCGCCGTGATCGACCTGGCCGCCCTCCGGGCCGCCGTCGGCGCCGGCCCGGTGCCGCCGATGCTCCGCAACCTGATCGGTACGACCACGATCCGGCGCCAGGCGGGACAGGGCACCACCTGGGCGACCCGTATCGGTGGCCTGACCGCCGATGAGGCGCGCGCCCAGGTCGACGTGCTGGTACGCGGCCTCGTCGCGCAGGTGCTCGGGCACGGCGGGGCGGAAGCCGTGCCTGCCGACCGGGCGTTCCGCGAGCTGGGCTTCGACTCGCTGACCGCCGTCGACCTGCGCAACCGCGTGAACGCGGCCACCGGCCTGCGGCTGCCCTCGACGCTGGTGTTCGACTACCCGACGCCGCAGGCGCTCGCCGTCCACGTGCACGCCGAACTCGCCGGTGCCGCCGGCGGTCCCGCCGCGCCGGGCGCGCGGACCACCACCCGCGCCGACGAGCCGCTCGCCATCGTCGGCATGGCCTGCCGCTACCCGGGCGGCGTCGAGACGCCCGACCAGTTGTGGGCGCTGCTGGCCGCCGGCGGGGAGGGGATCGGGGAGTTCCCCACCGACCGTGGCTGGGACCTGGAGAGCCTGTTCGATCCCGATCCGGACCACCCCGGGACGTCGTACACCCGGCACGGCGGCTTCCTGTATGACGCGGGTGCGTTCGACCCGGCGTTGATGGATCCGCAGCAGCGGTTGCTGCTGGAGGCGTCGTGGGAGTCGTTCGAGTCGGCGGGGCTGGACCCGCAGCGGTTGCGGGGCAGCCGGACGGGTGTGTTCGCCGGTGTGATGTACCACGACTACGCGACGCGGCTGATGGAGCTGGCCGGCGAGGTGGAGGGCTACGTCGGCACCGGCAACTCGGGCAGCGTGCTGTCCGGGCGGGTGGCGTACACGTTCGGCCTCGAAGGCCCGGCGGTCACCGTCGACACGGCCTGCTCGTCCAGCCTCGTCGCGCTGCACCTCGCCGCGCAGGCGTTGCGGTCGGGTGAATGTGACCTCGCCCTGGCCGGCGGCGTGACGGTGATGGCGACGCCGGGGACGTTCATCGAGTTCTCGCGGCAGCGTGGTCTGTCGCAGGACGGCCGGTGCAAGTCGTTCGCCGCCTCGGCCGACGGCACCGGCTGGAGCGAGGGCGTGGGTGTCCTGCTCGTGCAGCGGCTCTCCGACGCCCAGCGGGAAGGCCGGCGCATCCACGCCGTCCTGCGTGGTACGGCCGTGAACCAGGACGGCGCGTCCAACGGCCTGACCGCCCCGAACGGCCCCTCGCAGCAGCGCGTGATCCACCGCAGGCTCTGCTGGCGACGTACGGGCAGGAGCGTCCGCAGGATCGGCCGTTGCTGTTGGGGTCGGTGAAGTCGAACATCGGGCACACGCAGGCGGCTGCTGGTGTGGCTGGTGTGATCAAGATGGTGTTGGCGATGCGGCACGGCGTCGTCCCGGCGACGTTGCATGTGGACGAGGCGTCGCCGCATGTGGACTGGTCGGCGGGGGCGGTGGCCCTGGCTACGGAGGCGACCCCGTGGCCGCGGGTGGACCGGCCGCGTCGGGCGGCGGTGTCGTCGTTCGGGATCTCCGGCACGAACGCGCACGTGATCATCGAGCAGCCGCCCGCCGAGGCGGTCGACGCACGCGCCGCCGACCGGCCGCGCGCCGGACTCGTACCCCTGGTGCTCTCCGCCGTGGACGCCCCGGCGCTGCGCGACCAGGCGGCCCGGCTGGGCGCGCACCTCGCGGCACACCCGGAGCTGGCGCCGGCCGACGTCGCACACGCCCTGGTCACCACCCGGACCGCGTTCGCGCACCGCGCCGTCGTCCTCGGCCGCGACACAGTCGGCCTGACGCGCGCCTTGGAGTCGTTCCACCTCGGCGGGGCCACCGCCGTCACCGGCGTCGCCGCGCGAGGCACCGACCCGATCCTCGTCTTCCCCGGCCACGGCGACCCGTGGCCCGCCGCGACGGTCGAGCTGCTGGACCGGGCACCGGAGTTCGCCGCCGTGATCGCCGCCTGCGAGGCGGCCCTCACCCCCCACGTGGACTGGTCGCTCACCGCCGTGCTGCGCGGTGCCGACGGTGCCCCGCCCGCGACGGACCCCCGGGTGACGCACCCCGTCCGGTGGGCCGTGGCGGTTTCGCTGGCCCGCTGGTGGCGTTCGCTCGGCGTCCGGCCCGCCGCCGTGGTCGGGCACGCCCACGGCGAGGTCGCGGCCGCCTGCGTGGCCGGCGCGCTGTCGCTGGAGGACGCGGCGAAGACGATGGCCCTCGCCAGCCGGGCGGAGGACGGCCCGGACGCGCCGGCCGGGATCACCCTCCGGGCGGCCGAGATACCGCTGTACTAGGCGATCGGCGGCCCGGTCGACACCGACGGCCTCGACGCCGCCCGGTGGTACCGGGAACTGTCCGCCGACGCCGACGCCGACGCCGACGCCGACGCCGACGCCGACGCCGTACGCGTCCTGCTCGACGAGGGCCACCGGGTCTTCCTCGAGGCCGCTCCCGCGTCCGTGCTCGCCGCCGGGATCCGCGAGAGCGCGCGGGCCGACGACGCCGTCGTGGTGGCCGCCGAGGACACCCTGGCCGGTGGCTGGCAGCGCATGCTGACGGTCCTCGCCGGGCTGCACGTGCACGGCGTGCCGGTCGACTGGACGGCGATCCTGGGCGCCCCCACCGGCCCGCCGGTCGCGCTGCCCACGTACGCCTTCCAGCGCCAGCGCTACTGGCCGCAGCCGACGGCAGCGACCGCCCCCGCCCTCGCCGTCGCCGACGAGGCGGACCGGAAATTCTGGGAGGCCGTGGAACGCGCCGACGCGCAGGCGCTGGCCGCCGCGATGCGCATCGACGAGGCCACGGCCCGCTCCCTCGACCCCGCGCTGCCGCTGCTCTCCTCGTGGCGCCGGCGCCGCCGCGAAGAGTCCACCGTCGACTTGTGGCGCTACCGGGTGACCTGGAAGCCGCTGACCGTCGCGGAGGCCACCCTCGCCGGCACCTGGCTGCTGGTCGTGCCGGCCGCCGACGTCGAGCACCCCCTGGTCGACGGCGTCGCCCGGGTGCTGGGCGAGGGCGGGGCCGAGGTCGTCCGGATCGACGCGACGGAGCCGGACCGGCAGGCGCTTGCCGACCGGCTCGCCCGTACCGGTGGGCCCGTCGCCGGCGTGCTCTCGCTGCTCGGCCTGGACGACGCGCCGCACCCGGCCCACCCGGTCGTCCCGGCGGGCCTCGCCGCCACGTACGCACTGGTCCAGGCCCTCGGCGACGCCGGAATCACCGCGCCGCTGTGGTGCGCCACCGCCGGCGCGGTCTCGACCGGCCGGGCCGACCAGCTCGACCGCCCCCGGCAGGCGATGCTCTGGGGGCTCGGCCGGGTGGTCGCCCTGGAGCACCCGGACCGCTGGGGTGGCCTCGTCGACCTGCCCACGAAGCTGGACCCCCGGGACCGGGCCCGGCTCGTGGCGGTGCTGGCCGGCGTCGACGCCGAGGACCAGCTGGCGCTGCGCCCCTCCGGGGTGTTCGCCCGGCGGCTGGTCCGGGCCCGCACCGACCGGACGGCGACCGGGGACTGGCGTCCCGCCAGCGGCGCCGTCCTGGTCACCGGCGGCCTCGGGTCGATCGGGGCCCAGGTCGCGCGCTGGCTGGCCCGCGAGGGCGTCGGCGAGCTGGTGCTGACCGGCCGCCAGGGGCCCGCCACGCCCGGCGCCGACGCGCTGGCCGACGAACTGCGCGCCGCCGGCGCCACCGTCACCGTGGCCGCCTGCGACGTCGCGGACCCCGCCGCCGTACGGGCCCTCGTCGAGCGGCTGGCCGGGCAGGGCACCCGCGTCGGGGCCGTGTTCCACACCGCGGGCGTGGCCCACGCCGCGCCGGTCGCGGCCACCGACGTGGCCGACCTCGCCGACGCCCTGCGGGCCAAGGTGGCCGGCGCGGTGAACCTGGACGAGGCGTGCGGCGACGACCTGTCGGCGTTCGTGCTCTTCTCCTCCGGCGCGGGCGTCTGGGGCGGCGGGCACCAGGGCGGCTACGCCGCCGCCAACGCCTTCCTCGACGCGCTCGCCGAGGACCGGCGACGGCGCGGCCGGGCCGCCACCGCCATCGCCTGGGGCGCCTGGGACGGCGGCGGCATGGTCGACGCCGAGGGCGCCGCCGACCAGATGTTCCGCTCGGGCGTCCGGGCCATGCGCCCCGACCTCGCCGTCTCCGTGCTGGCCGGGGCGCTCGACGACGGCGACACCACGCTCACCGTGGCGGACATCGCCTGGGACCGGTTCCTCCAGACCTACACGCTGGCCCGCCCCCGGCCGCTGATCGCCGACGTCCCCGAGGTGGCGCGGCTGCTCGCCGCCGGGCAGCGCGACGCCGACCCGTCCGACACGGCCTCGCCGCTGCGCGGCCGGCTGGCCGGCCTCGCCGCACCGGAGCGGCGCCGGGTCCTGCTCGACCTCGTACGGGTCCACGCGGCGGCGGTGCTGCGGCTGGCCTCGCCGCAGGCGCTCGCTGCGGACCGGTCGTTCCGGGAGATCGGCTTCGACTCGCTCAGCGCCGTCGAGATGCGCAACCGGCTCGCCGAGGCGGTGGGGCTGAACCTGCCGGCGACCCTGGTGTTCGACCGCCCGACGCCCGACGCCCTCGCCGAGCACCTGGCGGGCAGGCTCGCGGGCGACGACAGCCCGGCGGCGGTTCCCACCCGGGCCGCCACCGCGCTGGACGAGCCGATCGCCATCGTCTCGATGAGCTGCCGCTACCCCGGCGGCGTCGCCGGCCCCGAGGACCTGTGGCGACTCGTCGCCGAGGGGCGCGACGGCATAGCGGAGTTCCCGACCGACCGGGGCTGGGACCTGGCGGCCATCTACGACCCCGACCCCGACCGGCCCGGCACCTCGTACGTGCGGGAGGGCGGCTTCCTCACCGACGCCGCCGGCTTCGACGCGGCCCTGTTCGGCATCTCCCCGCGCGAGGCGATGGTGATGGACCCGCAGCAGCGGGTGCTGCTGGAGAGCGCCTGGGAGTTGTTCGAGCGGGCCGGCACCGCGCCGGCCGACATGCGGGAGACCAACACCGGCGTCTTCGTCGGCACCAACGGCCAGGACTACGCGACGCTGCTGATGGCCGCCCGGGTCGAGACCGAGGGCTACCAGGCCACCGGCAACGTCGCCGCCGTCATCAGCGGTCGGCTGGCGTACCACTTCGGGTTGCAGGGCCCGGCCGTCAGCGTCGACACCGCCTGCTCGTCGTCGCTGGTGGCGCTGCACCTGGCCTGCCAGTCCCTGCGGCAGGGCGAGTGCGACGTCGCGGTCGCCGGCGGCGTGACGGTGATGGCCACCCCCGGCCCGTTCCTCGAATTCGCCCGGCAGCGTGGGCTCGCCCTCGACGGCCGGTGCAAGTCGTTCGCCGGGGCCGCCGACGGCACCGGCTGGGGCGAGGGCGTCGGCCTGGTGATGTTGCAGCGGCTCTCCGACGCCCAGCGCGACGGCCGGCGGATCCTTGCCGTCGTCCGCGGTTCGGCCATGAACCAGGACGGCGCCAGCAACGGCCTGACCGCGCCCAACGGGCCCGCCCAGGAGCGGGTGATCAACCAGGCGCTGGCCAACGCGCGGCTGACCGCCGCCGACGTGGACGCCGTCGACGGGCACGGCACCGGCACCCGGCTCGGCGACCCGATCGAGGCGCAGGCGCTCCTGGCCACGTACGGGCGGGACCGGCCCGCCGACCGGCCGCTGCTGCTCGGCTCGGTCAAGTCGAACATCGGCCACACCCAGGCCGCCGCCGGGGTCTCCGGCGTGATCAAGATGGTGCTGGCGCTCCAGCACGACCTGCTGCCGCCCACCCTGCACGTGGACGAGCCGTCGCCGCACGTGGACTGGTCGGCGGGCGCCGTCGCGCTGCTGACCGAGGCGCAGCCGTGGCCGGACGTGGAGCGGCCTCGCCGGGCCGCCGTGTCGTCGTTCGGGGTCAGCGGCACCAACGTGCACGTCATCCTCGAACAGGCGCCGGCCGCGCCGCCGGCCGACACCGGCACGCCCCGCCCCGCCGCCGGGCCGCCGGTGCTGCCCTGGGTCGTCTCGGCCGACACCGCCGACAGCCTGCGGGCCCAGGCGGCCCGGCTGGCCGACTGGCTGCCGCAGACCGCCGCGTCCGCCGCCGACGTGGCCCGGGCACTGGCGACCGGACGGTCCCCGCTGCGGCACCGCGCGGTGCTGCTCGCCGAGGACGCCGACGCCGCCCTCGGCGGCCTGCGGGCCCTCGCCGCCGGGCAGGAGCACCCCGGGCTCACCCGGGGCGTCGCCGAGCCCGGCGGGGCGCTGGCGATGCTCTTCTCCGGCCAGGGTGCCCAGCACGCCGGCATGGGCCGCCGCCTGTACGAGACGTTCCCCGTCTTCGCGGCGGCCGTCGACGAGGCGTGCCAGCACCTGGACGCGTACCTGCCGCGGCCGCTGCGCACGGTGCTGTTCGCCGAGCCCGGCACCGCCGAGGCCGACCTGCTCGACCAGACTGTCTTCACCCAGGCCGGGCTCTTCGCCGTCGAGGTGGCGCTGTTCCGGCTGCTCGAACACTGGGGGATCCGGCCCGACTTCGTGGCCGGGCACTCCGTCGGGGAGATCAGCGCGGCCCACGTCGCCGGGGTGCTCGACCTGCCCGACGCCTGCGCGCTCGTCGGCAACCGGGGCCGGCTGATGCAGGCCCTGCCCGCCGGCGGCGGGATGCTGGCCGTCGCCGCGCCCGAGGTTGACGTGCTGCGGGCGCTGGACGGTACGCCGGGACAGGCGGCCGTCGCCGCCGTGAACGGGCCGGCCGCCGTCGTTGTCGCCGGCGCCGACGAGGCGCTGGCCGGGTTGGCCGCTCACTTCGCCGACCTCGGCGTACGCACCAAGCGGCTGCGGGTCAGCCACGCCTTCCACAGCCCGTTGATGGAGCCGATGCTCGCCGAGTTCGCGGCCGTCGCGGCGACCCTGTCGTACGCCCCGCCGACGGTGTCGCTGGTGTCGAACCTGACCGGCGCGGTCGTCGACGCCGAGCAGCTCTGCACCCCCGGCTACTGGGTGCGCCACGTCCGGGAGGCGGTCCGCTTCGCCGACACCGTCACCCACCTGCACGCCCACGGGGTGACGCGGTTCCTGGAGGTCGGGCCGGACACCGTGCTGACCGCACTGACCGCCGACGCGCTGCCGGTGGACGCCCCGATCGTCGTGACCGGTGTGCAGCGGCCCGGCCAGGACGAGGTGACCACCCTGCTCGGCGCGGTGGCCGAGCTGTACTGCCACGGCATGCCCGTACGCTTCCCGGCGCTGCTTCCCGGTGGCGGCCACGTGGACCTGCCCACGTACGCGTTCGCCCACCAGCGGTTCTGGCCGACCCTCGACGCGGTGCCGGGGCCCACCCCCGCCACCACCCCCGACGACGTCGACTCGGCGTTCTGGCGGGCCGTGGCATCGGGCGACGGCGACGAACTCGCCAGCCGGCTCGGACTCGACGCGGACCGGCCGCTGCGGAAGCTGCTGCCGGACCTGGACCGGTGGCGGCGCCGGCAGCAGGAGGACACCCTCGCCGGCGGCTGGCGCTACCGGATCACCTGGCGTCCGCGGGCCCTCGCGGCGGGCGCCGTCGAGGGCACCTGGACCCTTGTGCACAGCGGCACCGGCCAGCCGGTCGCCGACCGGCTCGCCGAACTGCTCACCGCCCGTGGCGGTGACGTGCGGCAGATCGTCGTCGATCCGGCGACGATCGACCGGAGCGCGCTCGCCGGGCGGCTCGCCGCCGCGGCGCCCGCCCGGATCGTGTCGCTGCTCGCCCTCGACGAGCGGGCGCACCCCGAGCGCCCGGCCGTGCCGCTGGGCCTGACCGCGAACCTCGCCCTCGTGCAGGCGGTCACGGACGCCCTGCCCCCGGCACCGTTGTGGCTGCTCACCCGGCAGGCAGTCGCCACCGGCGCCGACGACCCCGTCGCCCGCCCCGCCCAGGCCACCACGTGGGGCCTCGGCCTGGTGACCGCGCTGGAACACCCCCGGCACTGGGGTGGCCTGCTGGACCTGCCCGCCACCCTGGACACCGCCGCCGCCGAGGGAGTCCTGGCGGCCATCACCGCCGCCGGCGACGAGGACCAGCTCGCGGTGCGCGAATCCGGGACGTACCTGCGGCGGCTGGAGCGCGCGCCCCGCGCCGAGGCACCGGCCGGCTGGCAGGCACCGGACACCGTCCTGGTCACCGGCGGCACCGGCGCCGTCGGCCGGTACGCCGCAGGCTGGTTCGCCCGGCACGGCGCGCGGCGACTGCTGCTGGTCAGCCGGCGCGGCGCGGCCGCCCCCGGGGCCGACGAGGCGGTGGCGGAACTGGCCGCCCTCGGCGCCGAGGCCCGGGTGCTGGCCTGCGACCTGGCCGACCGGGACGCGGTCGCGGACCTCGTGCGCTCCCTGCGCGCCGACGGCGAGACCGTGCACGCGGTGGTGCACGCCGCCGGGGTGGGCCGGCTCAACCCGGTCGCCGCCGTGACCGAGGCGGAACTCGCCGACGTCGTCTCCGGCAAGATCGCTGGCGCCCGGCACCTCGGCGAGCTCCTCGACCCGGAGCCGCTCGACCTGGTCGTGCACTTCTCCTCCATCGCGGCCGTCTGGGGCGTCGGCGACCACGGCGCGTACGCCGCCGGCAACGCCTTCCTGGACGCCTGGGCGCAGTCCCGGCCTGCCGGGCGGGCCCGGCACCTCTCGGTGAACTGGGGACCCTGGGCCGGCGGCGGCATGGTGACCGACGCGCACGCCGCGGCCATGAGCCGGCGCGGGGTGTCCCTGCTCGACCGGGAACCGGCGATGGCCGCCCTGCGCGCCGGCCTCGACGGCGACGACACCGCCCTCACCGTCGCCGACATCGACTGGGACCGCTTCGCGCCGGTGTTCGCCTCCGCCCGGCCCCGGCCGCTGATCAGCGAGATCGCCGAGGTGGCCGCGCAGGCCGCGGCGGCGCGTGCCACCGCCGAGGAGGGCGACCAGGTCGCCGGCGAACTGCGCAAGCGGCTCGGCGAGCTGTCGCAGGCCGAACAGGTACGGCTGCTGGTCGACCTCATCCGCACCGCCGCGGGCGAGGTCATCGGCCACGACACCCCGTACGCGGTGGAGGCCGGGCGGCCCTTCCGGGACCTCGGTTTCGACTCGCTCACCGCCGTGGAGCTGCGGGGCCGGCTGGCCCGCTCGACCGGGCTGAGCCTGCCCAGCTCGGTGGTGTTCGACCACCCGACCCCGCAGGCGCTGGCCGAGCACCTGCGGGCCGAACTGCTCGACGAGGCGTCGGTGGAGGCGCTGCCCACCCTCGCGGAGCTGGACCAGTTGGAGAGCGCCCTCGCGCTGCGCGACCCGGACGACATCGGCCGGGTGCGGATCACGATGCGCCTGCACAGCCTGCTCGAACGGCTCGGCGTCGCGGAGGAACGCCGGGAGGAGACCGCCGAGGTGGCCGACCGGCTGCGGGCGGCCAGCAACCAGGAGCTGTTCGACCTCATCGACCAGGACCTCGGGCTCTCCTGAGCCGTACGGGGACCTGTGGTGTCACGAGAAAGCGAGATGTCATGGCGGACGAAGAGCGGCTGCGCGAATACCTGACGCGCGTCGTCGCCGAGCTGCAGCAGACCCGCCAACGGCTGCGCGAGGTCACCGCCGAGGAGTCCGAGCCGGTGGCGATCGTGGCGATGAGCTGCCGCTACCCGGGCGGCATCAGCTCGCCCGAGGAACTGTGGGAGTTCGTCTCGTCCGGCGGGGACGCCATCGGCGACTTCCCCACGGATCGCGGCTGGGACCTGAAGCGGCTCTACCACGCCGATCCGGACAACGCCGGCACCTCGTACACCACGGCCGGCGGGTTCCTGCACGACGCGGGGGAGTTCGACGCCGCGCTGTTCGGCATCTCGCCGCGCGAGGCGGTCGCCATGGACCCGCAGCAGCGGCTGCTGCTGGAGGTCACCTGGGAGCTGTTCGAGCGCGCCGGCATCGCCCCGCTGTCGCTGCGCGGCAGCCGCTCCGGCGTCTTCGTCGGCACCTCCGGGCAGGACTACGCCGCCGTGCTGCACCGGGCGCCCGGCGTCGAGGGGTACGTGCTGACCGGCACCGCCGCCAGCGTGGTCTCCGGCCGGCTGGCGTACACGTTCGGGCTGGAAGGCCCGTCGGTCACCGTGGACACCGCCTGCTCGTCGGCGTCCGTCGCCATCCACCTCGCCTGCCAGGCGCTGCGTCAACGCGAGTGCGGCCTCGCCCTGGCCGGCGGCGCGACCGTGCTGGCCACCCCCGGCCCGTTCGTCGAGTTCTCCCGGCAGCGCGGCCTCGCCGCCGACGGCCGGTGCAAGTCGTTCGCCGCCTCCGCCGACGGCACCGGCTGGTCCGAGGGCGTCGGCATGCTGCTGCTGGAACGGCTCAGCGACGCCCGCCGCAACGGCCACCCCGTACTCGGCGTCATCCGCAGCTCGGCGGTCAACTCCGACGGCGCCTCCAACGGCCTGACCGCCCCCAACGGCCCGTCCCAGCAGCGGGTCATCCGGCAGGCCCTGGCCGGCGCGAAGCTCACCCCCGACCTGGTCGACGTGGTCGAGGCACACGGCACCGGCACCACCCTCGGCGACCCGATCGAGGCCCAGGCGCTGCTCGCCACGTACGGCCGGGAGCGGGGCGACGCCGCGCCGCTGCTGCTCGGCTCCATCAAGTCGAACATCGGCCACACCCAGGCCGCCGCCGGCATCGCCGGGGTGATCAAGATGGTGGAGGCGATGCGGCACGGCATCGTGCCGGCCACCCTGCACGTCGACGAGCCCACCCCGCACGTGGACTGGGCCGCCGGGGCGGTCACCCTGGTCACCGAGGCCACGCCGTGGCCGGCCGTGGACCGGCCGCGCCGGGCCGCCGTCTCGTCGTTCGGAATGAGCGGCACCAACACCCACCTCATCCTCGAGCAGCCCGAGCCGGCCGGCGCCGAGGCGGACCGCCCGGCGGCGCCCGCGCCCGCGCCGGTGCTGCTCACCGGCCGCACCCGCACCGCCCTGCGCCGCCAGGCCGAGCGCTGGTCGGCCTGGCTCGCCGACGACCCGGACGCACGCCCGGCCGACGTCGCCCGGACGTCGGTGCTCTCGCGCTCGCCCCTGGAACACCGGGCGGTCGTCCTCGCCGACGACCGCGACGGCCTGCTCGCCGCCCTGCACGCCCTCGCCGACGACCGGCCCGCCCCCGGCCTGGTCACCGGCACCGCCGCCGAGCGGGGCGGGGTCGCGTTCCTCTTCTCCGGCCAGGGTGCCCAGCGCGCCGGCGCCGGCCGGGAGCTGTACGAGGCGTACCCGGTCTTCGCGGAGGCGCTCGACGAGGTCTGCGGCCACCTCGACCACCGGCTGCCCCGGCCGCTGAAGCCGCTGCTGTTCGCCGAGCCCGGCACCGCCGAGGCCGACCTGCTCGACCAGACCGTCTTCACCCAGGCCGCGCTGTTCGCCGTCGAGGTGGCGCTGCACCGGCTGCTCGGCTCCTGGGGGCTGGCCCCCGACATGGTCGCCGGGCACTCCGTCGGCGAGCTGACCGCCGCCCACGTGGCCGGCGTGCTCGGCCTCGACGACGCGTGCGCCCTCGTCGCCGCCCGGGGCCGGCTCATGCAGGCCCTGCCCACCGGCGGCGCGATGCTCGCCGTGGCCGCCGACGAGGCCCGGGTCGCCGAGTCGATCGCCGCGCTGACCGACCGGGTCGCCGTCGCCGCCGTCAACGGCCCCGACGCCGTCGTCGTCTCCGGCGAGGCGGCGGCCATCGACGAGCTGGCGGGACTCTGGACCGACCGGGGGGTGCAGGTGCGGCGGCTGCGGGTCAGCCACGCCTTCCACAGCCCGCTGATGGAGCCGATGCTCGCCGAGTTCGCCGCCGTCGCCGCCCGGCTCGACCTGCGCGCCCCCACCCTGCCGGTGGTGTCCAACGTGACCGGTGAGCTGGCCGACCCGGCGCAGCTCACCGACCCGGACTACTGGGTGCGCCACGTCCGGGAGGCGGTCCGCTTCGCCGACGGCGTACGCACCCTGCGCGCCCACGGCGTCGGTACCTTCGTGGAGGTCGGACCGGACGCCGTGCTCACCGCCGCCGTCCAGGAGACCCTCGCCGGGACCGAGACCGAGACCACCGACGCGGCCCCCGCCGTGGTGGTTCCGGTGCTGCGCCGGGACCGCCCGGACCGCCGTACCCTGCTCGCCGCCCTCGCCCAGCTCCACGTCGCCGGTACGCCGCCGCGCTGGGCGGACGTCCTCGCCGACCTGCCCGGCCGGCTCGTCGACCTGCCCACCTACCCGTTCGAGCGGCAGCACTACTGGGTGCCGGCCGAGGCGCCCGCCGACGACACCACGACGGGCGGGGCCGGCGCGCTCGACCGGCGGTTCTGGGCCGCCGTCGAACGCGCCGATCTCGACGCGCTGCGCGACACCCTCGCCGTCACCGACACCGCCGCCGCCGAGTCGCTGCGTACCCTGCTGCCCGTCCTCGCCGACTGGCGGCGGCAGCGGCAGGAACACTCGGTCCTCGACGGCTGGCGGTACCGGGAGGAGTGGCAGGTGGCCCCCGAGCCCGCCCCCGCCCGGCTGACCGGCACCTGGCTGCTGGCGGTGCCCGCCGCCGACGCGGACGACCCGGCGGCGCGGGCCGTCCGGGCTGCGCTGACCGACGCCGGCGCCGACGTGCGGCCCCTGACCGTCGAGCCGGACGCCGACCGGGCGGCCCTCGCGGCAGCCCTCGCCGGCACCGAGCCCGCCGGCGTCGTCTCCCTGCTCGCCGGGGAACCGCGCACCGGCGGCACGGTCCTGCCCGGCCTGACCGCCACCCTCGCGCTCGCGCAGGCGCTCGGCGACGTCGGCGGGGCCACGCCGCTGTGGCTGGTCACCCGGGGCGCGGTCGCCGCCGCCTCGTACGACCGGCTCGTCGACCCGGCGCAGGCAGCGATCTGGGGCCTCGGCCGGGTCGTCGGCGTCGAGGCGCCGCACCGCTGGGGCGGCCTGGTCGACCTGCCGTCCGACCCCGACGACCGGGCCGTCGCCCGGCTTGCCGCGATCCTCACCGGATCGACCGGCGAGGACCAGCTGGCGGTACGCGGCCCCGGGGTCTTCGCCCGCCGCCTCGTCCGCGCCGCCCTCGGCGACCGCCCGCCGGCGCGCCGGTTCACGCCCACCGGCACCGCAGTGGTCACCGGCGGCACGGGCGGGCTCGGGGCCCGCGCCGCCCGCTGGCTCGCCGCCGCCGGAGCCGAACACGTCGCGCTGGTCAGCCGGCGCGGGCCCGACGCCCCCGGCGCGGCCGCGCTGGAGGCCGAGCTGACCGCCCTCGGGACCAGGGTCACCGTCGCCGCCTGCGACATCGCCGACCGGGCCGCCGTCGCCGACCTGCTCGACCGGGTCGAGGCTGCCGGCCCGCCGGTGCGTACGGTCGTGCACACCGCCGGCGTCGCGCAGGCCACCCCGCTGGCGGAGGTCACCCCCGCCGAACTGGCCGAGGTCACCGCCGGCAAGACCGCCGGGGCCACCCACCTCGCCGACCTGCTCGCCGACCGGGAACTGGACGCCTTCGTCGTCTACTCGTCCATCGCCGCCACCTGGGGCAGCGGCGGGCAGGCCGGATACGCGGCCGGCAACGCCTACCTCGACGCGCTCGTGCAGCGGCGGCGCGCCGACGGCCGGGCCGGCACCGCCATCGCCTGGGGGCCCTGGTCCGACGGCGGCATGCACGCCGCCGACGCCGAACGGAACCTGCGCCGTCGGGGCCTGCCCGCCATGGACCCGGCCGTCGCCACGGCCGCGTTGCAGCAGGCCCTCGACCACGACGACGTCACCGTGACGGTGGCCGACGTGGACTGGGCCCGGTTCGCCCCCGCGTACGCCTCCGCCCGCCGCCGGCCACTGCTAGAGGGCGTACCGGAGGCGCGGGCCGCCCTCGACGGCGGCGCCGCAGCCGACGACGGCGACGACGGCCCGGCGGCGACCCTGCGCCGGCGCCTCGCCGCGCTGGCCCCGGCCCGACGCGAGGAGACCGTCGCCGAGATGGTCCGCGAACTCGCCGCCGACGTGCTCGGCCACGACGGCGGGGCCGCCGCCGTCGGCGCGACCACCGCGTTCCGCGACCTCGGCTTCGACTCGCTGACCGCTGTGGAGCTGCGCAACCGGCTCGTCGCCGCCACCGGGCAGGCGCTGCCCACCACCCTGGTCTTCGACCACCCGACCCCGGCCGTGCTGGCCCGCTTCCTGCTCACCGGCCTCTTCGGCGCCGGCGCCCCGGCGGTTCCGGACGCCGCCCCGGCCGCCGTGGGCGACGACGAGCCGGTGGCCGTCGTCGCCATGGCCTGCCGCTACCCCGGCGGCGTCAACGACCCCGAGCAGCTGTGGCGCCTCGTCGCCGACGGCGTCGACGCGATCGGCGACTTCCCGACCGACCGGGGCTGGGACCTCGACCGGCTCTACGACCCCGACCCGGCCAACCCCGGCACCACGTACGCCGACAAGGGCGGCTTCCTGCACGCGGCGGGCGAGTTCGACCCGGGCTTCTTCGGGATCTCGCCGCGCGAGGCGGCGGCGATGGACCCGCAGCAGCGGTTGCTGCTGGAGGTCTCGTGGGAGGCGGTCGAGCGGGCAGGGGTTGAGCCTGGGGTCCTTCGGGGTTCGCGAACAGGGGTGTTCGTGGGCACGAATGGTCAGGACTATGGGGCCCTGCTCATGGCTGCGGGGGAGCAGGCCGAGGGGTTCGGGGCCGGCGTACGCGTTGGGGTTGGAGGGGCCGGCGGTGTCGGTGGACACGGCGTGTTCGTCGTCGCTTGTGGCGTTGCACCTGGCGGTGCAGTCGCTGCGGCGCGGCGAGTGCGACATGGCCCTCGCCGGCGGCGTCACGGTCATGGCCACCCCCGGCACCTTCTTCGAGTTCTCCCGGCAGCGGGGCCTGGCGGCCGACGGCCGGTGCAAGGCGTTCGCGGCGGGTGCCGACGGCACGGGCTGGGGCGAGGGTGTTGGTGTGCTGGTGGTGGAGCGGTTGTCGGACGCGCGGCGTAACGGTCACGAGGTGCTGGCGATCGTGCGGGGCAGTGCGGTCAATCAGGATGGTGCGTCGAATGGGCTGACGGCCCCGAACGGTCCGTCGCAGCAGCGGGTGATCCGCCAGGCGCTCGCCGGTGCCCGGCTGGGCAGCGCGGATGTCGACGTGGTGGAGGCGCACGGTACGGGCACGACGCTGGGTGACCCGATCGAGGCGCAGGCCCTGCTGGCGACCTACGGGCAGGGCCGCGAGGGACACGAGCCGCTGCTGCTCGGCTCGATCAAGTCGAACATCGGCCACACCCAGGCCGCCTCGGGTGTGGCCGGTGTGATCAAGATGGTGCTGGCGATGCGGGAGGGCGTGGTCCCGGCGACGCTGCACGTGGACGAGCCGTCGCCGCACATCGACTGGACCTCCGGTGCGGTGGAGCTGGCGACGCAGGCGCGGCCGTGGCCGGCGGTGGAGCGCCCGCGTCGGGCGGCGGTGTCGTCCTTCGGCATGTCCGGCACGAACGCCCACGTGATCATCGAGCAGGCCGACGAGCTGTCCGTCGCTCCGGTCGGGCACGGCCCGGGCCTGGTGGCCTCCGATGTCGTGGTGTGGCCGGTGTCGGCGCGGTCGAAGGGCGCGCTCGCGGGGCAGGCGGCCCGCCTGGCGGACTTCCTGCGCGGGCGCGGCGCCGGCGGTGCCGGGCATCTCCAGCGGGCCAACGAAGCCGTGGTGGATGTGGCGGCGGTGGGCTGGTCCCTGGCTACGACCCGGTCGGCGTTCGATCACCGTGCCGCTGTCGGTTCCCGGGTCAGGGTGCGCAGTCGGCGCGGATGGCGGCGGGTCTGGTGGGTCGTGCGCCGGTGTTCGACGCGCGGCTGGCGGAGTGTCAGCGGGCTCTCGCCCCGTACCTCGATGTCGATCTCGTGTCGGTGTTGACCGGTGACGACGAGTCGTGGTTGGCGCGGGTCGAGGTGGTGCAGCCGGTGCTGTGGGCCGTGGGTGTGGCTCTGGCGGCGGTGTGGCAGCACGCCGGGGTGAGCCCGGCGGCGGTGGTCGGTCACTCGCAGGGCGAGATCGGCGCGGCGTGTGTGGCGGGGATCCTCAGCCTGGAGGATGCGGCGAAGGCGGTCGCGTTGCGGTCGCGGGCGCTGACGGTGCTGCCGTTGCGGCGGTGAACGGTCCGTCGACGGTGGTGGTGTCGGGTCCGCCGCGGCCGGTTGCCGACCTGGTGGAGGCGTGTCAGGCCGACGGGGTGCGGGCCCGCTTGATCCCGGTGGACTATGCGTCGCATTCGGCGGCGGTCACCCGCCTCGTGTCGACGCTCACCGGGGACTGGGTGGACCCGGCGTCGATGACGGCGGACTACTGGTATGAGAACCTGCGGCAGACCGTCCAGTTCGACGCGGCGGTGCGGGTGGCCGTCGCTGCCGGGCACACCACGTTCGTGGAGATTTCCCCGCATCCGGTGTTGGCGATGCCGGTGACGGCGATCCTGGACGACGTCGGCGTGAGCGGGCACGTGCTGGGCAGTCTGCGGCGGGGTGACGACGACGCGACGCGGCTGCTGACGAATCTCGCGACCGCGCACACGATCGGTCTGCCCGTCGACCTGACGGCCGTACTCGCCGAGACCGGCACCGTCGCACTGCCCACGTACGCCTTCGAGCACGGACGCTACTGGCTGGACGCCCCCGCGCACCGCGTACGTGACGTCGGCTCCGCCGGCCTCCAGGACACCGGGCACCCGCTGCTCAGCGCGGCCGTACCCGTCGCCGACGACCGGACGGTGGTGCTGACCGGGCGGCTGTCGGTGCGTACCCACCCGTGGCTGGCCGACCACGCCGTCGGCGGGGCAGTGATCGTCCCCGGCACCGGCGTCGTCGACATGGTGGTCCGGGCCGGCGACGAGGTCGACGCCGGCCAGGTGGGCGACCTGACGCTGATCAACCCGCTGGTGCTCCCCGCGACCGGCGCGATGCAGGTGCAGGTACGCGTCGGCCCGCCCGCCGACACCGGCGAGCGGAGCGTCACAGTGCACTCCCGCCCCGAGGAGGACGCCGACGCCGAGTGGACCCGGCACGCCGAGGGCCTCCTGCTGCCGCAACTGCCCGACCCGGCCGCCGTACCAGGGCAGTGGCCGCCGGCCGGCGCCGTCGAGATCGACGCCGACCTGGACGCCTGGTACGCACAGATGGCCGAGGGTGGCCTCGGCTACGGCCCCGCCTTCCGAGGGCTGCGCCGGGTGTGGCGCGGCGACGGCGAGGTCTACGCCGAGGTGGCCCTCCCCGAGGAGGCGAGCGCCGACGCGTCCCGCTTCGGGCTGCACCCGGCCCTGTTCGACGCGGCCCTGCAGGCCAGCGGGGTCACCGCCCTGCTCGGCGACCCGGCGGACACCTCCGGGGCGGGCTGGATGCCGTTCGCCTTCCGCTCGGTCGCCCTGCACGCCCACGGGGCCACCCGGCTGCGGGCGCGGCTGCGCTCCCTCGGCCCGAACACCGTCGCGGTCACCCTCGCCGACACCGCCGGCCAGCCCGTCGCCACCGTCGAGTCGCTGACGTTCCGCCCCGTCGCCGCGGGCCGGGCCGACGAGGCGGCCGCGCTGCGCCGCACCTCGGTGTTCCACCTGGACTGGACGCCGCTGCCGGGTGCCGACGCGGCGGCGGGGCAGACGGTCAGCTGGGCGCTGCTCGGCGACGACACCCTCGGCCTCACCGGTGCGCTCACCGCCGCCGGGCACCCGGTGCGGTCCCACGCCGACCTGGCGGCGCTGGTCGCCGAGATCGGGGAGTCCGGGGACGTACCCGATATGGTGCTGGACCTGCGCTCCGGCGCGGAGCCGGACCCGCAGCGGGCCGGCGAGGCCGCGCACGACGCGGCCCGCGACGCGCTCGCGCTGGTGCAGCAGTGGCTGGGCGAGTCCCGGCTGGAGCGGTCCCGGTTGGTCCTGCACACCCGGGGCGCGGTCGGCGCGGCCCCGGGCGAGGCCCCCCGCGACCTGGCCCGGGCGAGCCTGTGGGGACTGGTCCGCTCCGCGCAGTCCGAGCACCCCGGCCGGTTCACGCTGCTCGACACCGACGACGCCGCCGCCTCCCTGGCGGCCGTCCCGGCGGCCGTCGCCTCCGGCGAGCCGCAGCTCGCGCTCCGCGACGGCGCGCCGCTCGTGCCGCGGCTGGCCCGGGCCCGCGACGCCGGGGTGCTGCCGCTGCCCGCCGGCGAGGTGCCGTGGCGCCTCGACGTCACCGAGAAGGGCACGCTGGAGAACCTCGCCCTGCTTCCCGGCCCCGAGACGGCCGGGGAGCTGCCGGCGGGCCACGTCCTGGTCGGGATGCGCGCCTCCGGGCTGAACTTCCGCGACGTGGTGCTGGCCCTCGGCATGGTCCCCGACCAGGAGGTGCTGGGCAACGAGGGCGCCGGCGTGGTGCTCGGCGTGGGGCCGGGCGTCACCGACCTCGCCCCCGGCGACCGGGTGACGGGCATCTTCTCCGGCTCGTTCTCCTCGGCGGCGGTCACCGACCGCAGACTGCTCACCCGCATCCCCGACGGCTGGTCCTACACCGACGCCGCCGCCGTGCCCGTGGTCTTCCTGACCGCCTGGTACGGGCTGGTGGAGCTGGCCCGGCTGCGCGCGGGCGAGTCAGTGCTCGTCCACGCGGCGGCCGGCGGCGTCGGCATGGCCGCCGTGCAGATCGCCCGCCACCTCGGCGCGGAGGTCTACGGCACGGCCAGCCCCGGCAAGTGGCCGGCGCTGCGCGCCACCGGCTTCGACGGCGCGCACCTCGCCTCCTCCCGCAGCCTCGACTTCGCCGACGAGTTCGCCCACCGTACCGGTGGCCGGGGCGTCGACGTGGTGCTCAACGCCCTGCGCGGCGAGTACGTTGACGCGTCGCTGCGGCTGCTCGCCGACGGCGGCCGGTTCGTCGAGATGGGCAAGACCGACAAGCGCGACCCGCGGCAGGTCGCCGCCGACCACCCGGGCGTCAGCTACCAGGTCTTCGACCTCATCGAGGCCGGCCCCGGGAAGATCGGCGCGATGCTGGGCGAACTGATGGCGCTCTTCGCCGCCGGTGCGCTGCGGCCCCTGCCCCGGCGCACCTGGGACGTCCGGCGCGCCCCCGAGGCGTTCCGCTTCCTCAGCCAGGCCCGGCACGTCGGCAAGCTCGCCCTGAGTATCCCGCAGACGCCCCGGCTCGACGGCACGGTCCTGGTCTCCGGGGCGACCGGCACCCTCGGCGCGCTGCTCTGCCGGCATCTGGTCACCGCGCACGGCGCCCGGCAACTGCTGCTGGTCAGCCGGCGCGGCCCGGACGCCGAGGGCGCCGACGACCTGCTCGCCGACCTCAAGGCCCTCGGCGCGGACGTGTCGATCGTCGCCGCCGACCTGGCCGACCCGGACGCCGTGGCGGACGTGCTGTCCACGGTGGACCGGCGGCACCCGCTGCGCGCCGTCGTGCACGCCGCCGGCGTCCTCGACGACGCCACCGTCGAGTCGCTCACCCCCGACCGCCTCGCCGCGGTGCTGCGGCCCAAGGTCGACGTGGCGTGGAACCTGCACCGGGCCACCCTCGGCCACGAGCTGAGCGCGTTCGTGCTCTTCTCCGCCGCCGCGGGCGTGTTCGGCGGTCCCGGCCAGGGCAACTACGCCGCCGGCAACGCGTTCCTCGACGCCCTCGCCGAGCACCGGCGGGCCCTCGGCCTGCCGGCCGTCGCGCTGGCGTGGGGCCGCTGGGCGCAAGCCAGCGGCATGACCGGTCACCTCGACTCGGCCGACATCCGCCGCCTCGACCGGGGCGGCATGGCCGCCCTCTCCGACGCCGAGGGGCTCGCCCTGTTCGACGCGGTCTGGCGCTCGGAGCGGGCGACCCTCATGCCCGCGAAGATCGTCACCGGCGTGGCCGCGCCCGGGTCGCCCGTACACCCGCTGCTGACCAACCTGGTCCGCGCCGCCGGCCGCCGGGCCGCGGCCGGTGCGGCCACCGACGGGCAGGCGTACGCCGAGACGCTGCGCGCCCTGCCCGACGACAAGCGGGCACGCGCCCTGCGCGACCTGGTGCTGTCGCACGTGGCGGTCGTCCTCGGCCACGGCGACCCGGCCGGCATCGAGCCGACCCGGGCGTTCCGGGAACTCGGCTTCGACTCGCTCACCGCCGTCGAGCTGCGCAACCGGCTCGGCGCGGCCACCGGGCTGCGGCTGCCGGCGACGCTGGTCTTCGACAACCCGACGCCCGAGGCGCTCGCCGCCCACCTGGGCGGGCAGTTCGTCCCGGCGAACTCGGCGGGCGAGCCGTCGGGGGCGGGCCGGGAACTCGACCGGCTGGAGGCGGCGCTCGTCGGGCTGGACCCGGCCGACGACGAGTTCCGCCGGATCACCGACCGGCTGCACGGCCTGCTGGGCCGGCTGACCGAGCGGCAGGCGGACGCGGACGGCGACGACGACCTGGAGTCGGCCACCGCCGCGAACATCTTCGACCTGATCGACCGCGAGCTGGAGACGTCGTGACCACCAGCCGCAACGACATCGGCATGCCGAGTGAGGTAGGTCCACGGTGAGCAACGAGGACGAGAAGTACGTCGAGTACCTGAAGCGTACGACCTCGGAGCTGCGGCGTACCCGGCGTCGGCTGCGCGAGCTGGAGGCCCGCGACGCCGAGCCCGTCGCCATCGTGGCGATGAGCTGCCGTTACCCCGGCGGGGTCGACAGCCCCGAGGCGCTGTGGCAGCTCGTGCACGACGGCGGCGACGGGATCGGGCCGTTCCCCGCCGACCGGGGCTGGGACCTGGAGAACCTCTTCCACCCCGACCCCGACCACCCGGGCACCAGCTACGTGCGCGAGGGCGGCTTCGTCTACTCCGCCGCCGACTTCGACGCCGACCTGTTCGGCATCTCGCCCCGCGAGGCCGTCGCCATGGACCCGCAGCAGCGGCTGCTGCTGGAGACGTCCTGGGAGGCGTTCGAGCGGGCCGGGCTGCCGCTGCCGGCCGTCCGGGGCAGCCGCACCGGCGTCTTCGTCGGGGCGTCGTCGCACGGCTACGACGGCATGATGGCGCAGGCCGAGAACGGCGAGGGGCACCTGCTCACCGGCAACGCCACGAGCGTCATCTCCGGCCGCGTCGCGTACACGCTCGGGCTGGAGGGGCCGGCGGTCACCGTCGACACCGCCTGCTCGTCCTCGCTCGTCGCCCTTCACCTGGCCGCGCAGGCCCTGCGCAACGGCGACTGCGAGCTGGCCCTCGCGGGCGGCGTGACGGTGATGCCCACCCCGGCGGTCTTCGTCGGCTTCAGCCGGCAACGCGGCCTCGCCGCCGACGGCCGGTGCAAGGCGTTCGCCGCCGGCGCGGACGGCACCTCGTGGTCCGAGGGCATCGGCATCCTGCTGCTCACCCGGCTCTCCGACGCGCAGCGGCACGGCCACCCGGTGCTCGCCGTGATACGCGGCAGCGCGGTCAACCAGGACGGCGCGTCCAACGGGCTCAGCGCCCCGCACGGCCCCTCCCAGGTGCGCGTCATCCGCCAGGCCCTGGGCAACGCCCGCCTCACGCCCGAGCAGGTCGACGTGGTGGAGGCGCACGGCACGGGCACCCGGCTCGGCGACCCGATCGAGGCGCAGGCGCTGCTGGCCACGTACGGACAGGACCGGGGGGACTCCGCGCCGCTGCTGCTCGGGTCGGTCAAGTCGAACATCGGGCACACGCAGGCCGCCGCCGGCGTGGCCGGTGTGATCAAGATGGTGATGGCGATGCGGCACGGCGTGGTGCCGCCCACCCTGCACGTCGACGAGCCGTCCCCGCACATCGACTGGACCGCCGGGGCGGTCACCCTCGCCACCGCCGCGACGCCCTGGCCCGCCGTGGACCGGCCGCGCCGGGCCGCCGTGTCGTCGTTCGGCGTGTCCGGCACCAACGCGCACACCATCATCGAGCAGGCCCCGGCTCCCGCCGAGGTCGAGGCCGAGGTCGAGGCCGAGGCGACCACGCCGCAGGCCCGCACCGTGGCCCCCGTGCTGCTCTCCGCCCGCTCCGACGCCGCGCTCGCCGCGCAGGCCGGCCGCTGGGCCGCCCGGTTCGCCGCCGACGAGACCCTCCGCCCGCTCGACGTGGCCTTCTCGTCGGTCACCTCCCGCTCCACCCTGGACCGTCGGGCCGTGCTGTCCGCGACCGGCCGCGACGACCTGCTCGCGGGGCTGCGCGCCCTTGCCGCCGGGGAACCGGCCGGTACGGTCGTGACCGGTGCCGGGGCGCCGCGCGGCCAGCTCGCGGTGCTCTTCTCGGGTCAGGGCGCGCAGCGCGTCGGCATGGGCCGGGAGTTGTACGCCGAGTTCCCCGTGTTCGCCGCCGCGCTGGACGAGGTGTGCGGGCACCTGGATCGAGCCCTGCCGCGCCCCCTGCGTGAGGTGCTCTTCGCCGCCGAGGGCTCGGCCGACGCCGACCTGCTGGACCAGACGGTGTTCACGCAGGCCGGTCTGTTCGCGGTCGAGGTGGCGCTGTTCCGGCTGGTGGAGTCCTTCGGCGTCGCCCCCGACCTGGTCGGTGGTCATTCGATCGGCGAGGTCACGGCCGCGTACGTGGCCGGGGTGCTGTCGCTGGAGCACGCCTGCGCGCTGGTGACGGCGCGGGGCCGGTTGATGCAGGCGCTGCCCGCCGGGGGTGGGATGCTGGCCGTCGCGGCCACCGAGGCCGACGTCCTCGCCACGCTCGACGGCCTGGCCGACGTGGGGATCGCGGCGGTCAACGGGCCGACCTCGGTCGTGGTCTCGGGCGCCGTGGCGGCCCTGGACGAGGTGGAGCGGCTCTGGAAGGACCGGGGCGTACGCACCCGCCGCCTCACCGTCAGCCACGCGTTCCACAGCCCGCTGATGGAGCCGATGCTCGCCCGGTTCCGCGCGGCTTCGCCGACGGGGTCGCCGCGCTGCGCGCCGCCGGGGCGGACACGTTCCTGGAGGTCGGGCCGCGCAGCGTACTGACCGCGATGGTCGGCGAGATCCTGCCCGCCGACGACGCCGTGCTGGCCGTCGCCGCGCAGCGCAAGGACCGGTCCGGGGCGCACGGGCTGCTGGCCGGGTTGGCGGAGCTGCACGTGCGCGGGGTTGCGGTCGACTGGCGGCAGTGGTTCGCCGACACCGGCGCCCGGCGGGTGGACCTGCCCACGTACGCCTTCCAGCACCAGCGCTACTGGCCCGAGGCCGGCGGCACCGCCGTGACGGCCGCGCCGGGCGACGCCGCCGAGGGGGACTTCTGGGCGGCCGTGGAGCGCGGCGACCTGACCGGGGTCGCCGCCCACCTGGCCGTGCAGGACGACCCCGCCGCGGTCGAGGCCCTCGCCCCGGCCGTACCGGTGCTCTCGTCGTGGCGACGGGCCCGGCAGCGCGACGCAGTGGTGGACGGCTGGACGTACCGGATCGACTGGGAGCCGGTACGCCCCGCCGCCGCCCCGGTGCTGACCGGCCGCTGGCTGGTCGTCACCGCCGACGCCGACGACGCGGGGGCGGCCGGCACGCTGACCGGCGCGGGCGCCCACGTCGACACGCTCACCGTCGCCCCCGGCGTCGACCGTGCCGAGCTGACCGGGCTGCTGCGCGGCCACGGCGAGCAGGGCTGGACCGGCGTCCTCTGCGTGCTCCCCGCGCCCGACCGGGCGCTGCCGGACGCCCCGGCTGTCTCCGTCGGCGCCGCGCTGCTGCTCACCCTCACCCAGGCGCTCGCCGACGCCGGTCTGCCCGGCCGGCTCTGGTGCCTCACCCGGGGCGCCGTGCGCGTCGGGGCCGGCGAGACCTTCACCGACCCCTGGCCCGCCCTGGCCTGGGGCCTGGGCCGGGTCGTCGCGCTCGAACAGCCCGACCGCTGGGGCGGCCTGATCGACCTGCCCGCCCGCGCCGAGCGCACTGCGGCGGACGCGCTGCTCGCCGTCCTCGCCGACGCCGGCCACGACCAGGTGGCGATCCGCCCGCAGGGCGTCTTCGGCCGGCGGCTGGTGCCGGCCGCGCCGCCCGCGGGTGCGGGCTGGCGGCCCGCCGGGACGGTGCTGGTGACCGGCGGTACGGGTGCGCTGGGCCGGCACGTGGCGCGCTGGTTGCTGGCCAACGGGGCGGCCGAGGTGGTGCTGGCCTCGCGGCGGGGTCCGGCGGCGCCGGGCGCGGCCGAGCTGGTCGACGAGTTGGGCGCGGTACGGGTGGTGGCGTGCGACGTCACCGATCGGGCGGCCGTCGACGCCCTCGTGGCCGGCCTGCCGGAGTTGACCGCCGTCGTGCACACCGCCGGCGTGATCGACGACGGCGTCCTCGACGGGCTCGACCTGGGCCGGATGCAGACCGTCCTCGACGGCAAGGTCCGCGCCGCCCAGGTGCTGCACGAGGCCACCGCCCACCGCGACCTCGACGCGTTCGTGCTCTTCTCCTCCCTCGCCGGGATCATCGGCAGCGCCGGACAGGGCAACTACGCGGCGGCCAACGCCTATCTCGACGCGTTCGCGGCCTGGCGACGCGACCAGGGCCTGCCCGGCACCGCCATCGCCTGGGGCGCCTGGGCCGAGGACGGCATGGCCGCCGCGCTGACCGCCCGGCTCGCCCGGGGCGGCATCGACGCGCTCCCCGCTGCCGAGGCCGTCACCGCCCTCGGCCGGCTGGTCAACACCGCCGAGCCGGCGGTCACCGTCGCCGCCGTCGACTGGGGCCGCCTCGCCGCCTCCTGGGGCCGCCCGACGCCACTGATCGCCGCCCTGCCCGGGGTGCCCGCCGTGCCCACCGGCCCCGCCCGCGCCGTGGTGGTCGGCCGGTCCCTGCCGCAGCTCGCCGACCTCGTACGCACCCAGGCCGTCGTCGTGCTCGGCTACCCGGCCGGCCGGCCGCTGCCCGAGCGCACCTTCCGCGACCTCGGCTTCGACTCGCTCACCGCCGTCGAGCTGCGCAACCGGCTCACCGCCGAGACCGGCATGACCCTGCCCGCCACGCTGGTCTTCGACCACCCCACGGTCGCCGAACTCGCCGCCCACCTGCACGGCCTCACCGCCGGGCACACCACCGGCGAGGTGGTCGCCGACGGCACCGGCCGCGACCGCGAACCGATCGCCATCGTCGCCATGAGCTGCCGCTTCCCCGGCGGGGTCACCTCACCCGAGCAGCTCTGGGACCTCCTGGCCACCGGCACCGACGCGCTGAGCCTGATGCCCGGCGAGCGCGGCTGGAACCTCGCCGAGCTGTACCACCCCGACCCCGAGCACCTCGGCACCAGCTACGTCCGGGAGGGCGGCTTCGTCGCCGGAGCTGGCGAGTTCGACCCGGCTTTCTTCGGCATCAGCCCCCGCGAGGCCCTCGCCATGGACCCGCAGCAGCGGCTGCTGCTGGAGACCACCTGGGAGGCGTTCGAGCGGGCCCGGATCGACCCGACCGCCCTGCGCGGCAGCCGCACCGGCGTGTACGTCGGCACCAACGGCCAGGACTACGGCTCGCTGCTGATGGCGACCGGGGACGTCGACGAGAACTACCTCGCCACCGGCACCTCCGCCAGCGTCATCTCCGGACGGCTGGCGTACACCTTCGGGCTGCACGGCCCGGCCGTCACCGTCGACACCGCCTGCTCGTCGTCGCTGGTCGCGATGCACCTGGCCGCGCAGGCCCTCCAGACGGGCGAGTGTGACCTCGCCCTGGCCGGCGGCGCCACCGTGATGGCCACCCCCGGCATCTTCGTCGGCTTCTCCCGCCAGCGCGGCCTCGCCGCCGACGGCCGGTGCAAGCCGTTCGCCGGAGCCGCCGACGGCACCGGCTGGGGCGAGGGCGTCGGCCTGCTGGTGCTCCAGCGGCTCTCCGACGCCCGCCGCGACGGCAACCCGGTCCTCGCCGTGCTGCGCGGCAGCGCCGTCAACCAGGACGGCGCCTCCAACGGTCTCACCGCACCCAACGGCCCCGCCCAGCAGCGGGTGATCCGGCAGGCCCTCGCCAACGCCGGACTCACCGCCGAGCAGGTGGACGCCGTCGAGGCGCACGGCACCGGCACCACCCTCGGCGACCCGATCGAGGCGCAGGCCCTCATCGCCACGTACGGCCAGGACCGGCCCGCCGACCGGCCGCTCTGGCTCGGCTCGATCAAGTCGAACATCGGGCACACCCAGGCCGCGGCGGGTGTGGCCGGGGTGATGAAGATGGTCCTGGCGATGCGGCACGGGGTGCTGCCGCCCACGTTGCACGTGGACGAGCCCACCCCGCACGTCGACTGGACCGCCGGCAGCGTCGAACTGCTCACCTCCGCCCGGCCGTGGGAGCCCGCCGACGGGGTACGCCGCGCCGCCGTCTCCTCGTTCGGGATCAGCGGCACCAACGTGCACACCATCCTCGAACAGGCCCCCGCCGACGAGCCGGAGCCCGGACCGGCAGCCGACGTGCCGACCGGGGAACTGCCCTGGGTCCTCTCCGGGCGCACCGTCGACGCCCTCACCGCCCGCAGCCGGGACCTGCGCGAGCACCTCGGCACAGTGGACGACGACGCGCTCACCGACGTCGGCTGGTCGCTGGCCGCCACCCGCGCCGCCCACGACCACCGGGCCGTCGTCTTCGCCGCCGACCGCGACGACCTGGCCGCGTCCCTCGACGCGCTCGCCGCCGGCCGGCCCGGCCCGCAGACCGTCACCCGCCTCCCCGGCACGCCGGGCGAGGTCGCGTTCGTCTTCCCGGGCCAGGGCTCGCAGTGGGCCGGGATGGCCGCCGAGCTGCTCGACACCGCCCCCGTCTTCGCGGAGACGTTCGCCGCCTGCGCCGAGGCGCTGCGCCCGTACGTCGACTGGTCACCGACCGACGTGGTGCGCGGCGCGCCCGACGCCCCGTCGCTGGAGCGCGTCGACGTCGTGCAGCCCACCCTGTTCGCGGTCAGCGTCTCGCTCGCCGCGCTCTGGGAGTCGTACGGGGTGCGCCCCGCAGCCGTCGTCGGGCACTCCCAGGGCGAGATCGCCGCCGCGTACGTCGCCGGTGGCCTCACCCTCGACGACGCGGCGGCCGTGGTCGCGCTGCGCAGCCGGATCATCGCCGGCATCGCCGGGGACGGCGGCATGGTCTCGGTCGCCACCACCGCCGACGAGGCCACCGCGACGATCGCCCGCTGGGCCGGCCGCATCGCCCTGGCCGCCGTCAACGGACCCACCTCCGTCGTGGTCTCCGGCGACGGCGCCGCCCTCGACGAGCTCGTCGCCCACTACGAGTCCCGCGAGGTGCGGGTGCGCCGCGTGCCCGTGGACTACGCCTCCCACTCCGCCCACGTCGAGCAGCTGCGCGAGCAGCTCCTGGAACTGCTCGCCGGGCTGCGGCCCCGCACCGGCGAGGTCCGGTTCCGCTCCACAGTCGAGGGCGACTGGCTCGACACCGCCGCCCTCGACGCCGACTACTGGTACCGCAACCTGCGGCAGACCGTCCGCTTCGACGAGGCGGTACGCAGCCTCGTCACCGCCGGCTACCAGACCTTCGTCGAGGTCAGCGCCCACCCGGTGCTGACCATGGCCGTGCAGGAGAGCGTCGAGCTGGCCGCCGCCGACCCGGACGCGGTCACCGTCACCGGCAGCCTGCGCCGGGGCGAGGGCGGCCTCGGCCGCTTCCTGCGCGCCCTGGCCGAGGTCTGGGCCGGGGGTACGGCCGTGGACTGGCGGCCCGCCTTCGCCGGCCTCGCCGGGCGTCGTCTCGACCTGCCCACGTATCCGTTCCAGCGGCAGCTCTACTGGCCGCAGCCGTCAACCGCGCCCGCCCCCGCGGCCGCCGGTCCCGTGGCCGACGACGAGGTCGACGCCCGGTTCTGGGCGGCCGTCGAGGCGGAGGACCTGACCGCGCTCACGGCCGAACTCTCCGCCACGGCCGAGTCGCGGCCCGTCCCGGAGACGGCGTTCGCCGACGTGCTGCCGGTGCTCGCCGCCTGGCGTCGTCGGCACCGCGACCAGGCCACCGTGGACTCCTGGCGGTACCGGGACAACTGGACGCCCGTCGCTCCCGACGCCTCCGGCGAGCCGCCCGCCACCGGCACCTGGTGGCTGCTCACCGGCCCCCACGACACCGGCGCGGCCGAGGCCGACTTCTGCGCCGACGCATTGCGGCGGCACGGCGGCACCGTCGTACCGCTGGCGCTGGACGCCGACCGCACGGACCGCGCGGCGCTCGCCGCTCGGCTGCGCGACCTCGCCGACGGCGGCCCTCGCCCCGCCGGGATCGTGTCGCTGCTGCCGCTCGACGAGACGCCCGCCCCGGCGCACCAGTCGGTGCCGGTCGGTTTCGCCGGCACCGTCACCCTCGTGCAGGCGCTCGGCGACGCCGGAGTCCGCGCGCCGCTGTGGTGCCTCACCCGGGGCGCCGTCGCCACCGGCCCGGCCGACCCGCTGCCGCACCCGCTCCAGCAGCTCACCTGGGGCTTCGGCCGGGTCGCCGCACTCGAACACCCGGACCGCTGGGGCGGCCTCGTGGACCTGCCCGACGAACTCGACGACGCGGCCGGCCGACGGCTGGTCCGTGTCCTCGTCGGCGCCGACGGCGAGGACCAGGTCGCGCTGCGGTGGGCCGGCGCCTTCGGCCGGCGACTGCTGCACGCCCCGCTCGGCGACGCCCCCGCCCCGCGCACCTGGCGGCCCTCCGGCACCGCCCTGGTCACCGGCGGCACCGGCGCGCTCGGCGGACACATGGCCCGCTGGCTCGCCGCCAACGGCGCTGCGCACCTGGTGCTGGTCAGCCGGCGCGGCCGGCAGGCCGAGGGCATCGCCGACCTCGAGGCCGAGCTGGTCGCACTGGGCGCCCGGGTCACCGTCGCCGCCTGCGACGCCGCCGACCGGTCGGCGCTCGCCGCCGTCCTCGCCGCCCTGCCGCCCGAGCACCCGCTGACCACAGTCGTGCACACCGCCGCCGTCCTCGACGACTCGGTGATCAACTCGCTGACCCTGGAGCAGGTCGACTACGCGCTCAGCGCAAAGGTCACGACCGCGCTGAACCTGCACGAGCTGACCCGCGAGCTGGACCTCGACGCGTTCATCCTGTTCTCCTCGATGGCCGGCACCGTCGGCAGCTCCGGCGTGGGCAACTACGCCCCCGGCAACGCGTTCCTCAACGCCCTCGCCGAGCACCGGCGCGCCCTCGGCCTGCCCGCCACCTCCATCGGCTGGGGCGCCTGGGGCGGCGGCGGCATGGCCGACGGCGAGTTCGGCCGGATGCTGCACCGCCACGGCGCGCCCGAGATGCCCCCGCGCCTCGCCGTCGCGGCCCTGCACCAGGCCGTCGAGCACGACGAGACCTTCCTGACCATCTCGAACATCGCCTGGGACCGGTTCTTCGTCGCGTTCACCGCCACCCGGCCCGGTCCGCTGATCTCGGAGATCCCCGAGGCGCAGCGGTTGCAGGCCACCAAGGGCCTCGCCGAGACGAAGGAGACCGGCGAGGCCGGCCCCGCCGGCGCGTTCACCCGGATGAGCGCCGCCGAGCGCCAGCAGGCGCTGCTCGATCTGGTCCGCGACCAGGCGGCCGCGGTCCTCAAGTACGCCGACGGCCAGGCCGTCGACCCGCACCACGCGTTCCGGGACCTCGGCTTCGACTCGGTGACGGCGGTGGAGCTGCGCAACCGGCTCGCCACCGCCACCTCGCTGCGGCTGCCGGTGACCCTGGTCTTCGACTACCCGTCGCCGACCGCGCTCGCCCGGCACCTGCACGAGGAGTTGGGCGGCGAGGCCGCCGTGGCCGTCGAGGCCGCCCCGGTGACGCTCGGCGACGACGAGCCGGTGGCCATCGTCGCCATGTCCTGCCGCTTCCCCGGCGGGGCCAACGACCCCGAGCGGTTCTGGCAGATGCTGCACGCCGGCCGCGACGCCGTCTCCGACCTACCCGGCGATCGGGGTTGGGACGTCGAGCGCCTCTACGACCCCGACCCCTATTCCACCGGCACCTCATACGTCCGCAGCGGCGCCTTCCTCTACGAGGCGGCGGAGTTTGATGCCGGTTTCTTCGGGATTTCCCCCCGTGAGGCCTTGGCGATGGACCCGCAGCAGCGGTTGTTGCTGGAGGTTTCGTGGGAGGCGGTCGAGCGGGCAGGGGTTGAGCCTGGGGTTCTTCGGGGTTCGCGAACAGGGGTGTTCGTGGGCACGAATGGTCAGGACTATGGGGCCCTGCTGATGGGGCGTACGCGTTGGGGTTGGAGGGGCCGGCGGTGTCGGTGGACACGGCGTGTTCGTCGTCGCTTGTGGCGTTGCACCTGGCGGTGCAGTCGCTGCGGCGTGGCGAGTGCGACCTGGCCCTCGCCGGCGGCGTGACCGTGATGGCGACGCCTGGGCTGTTCGTGGAGTTCTCGCGGCAGCGGGGCCTGGCGGCCGACGGCCGGTGCAAGGCGTTCGCGGCGGGTGCCGACGGCACGGGCTGGGGTGAGGGTGTTGGTGTGCTGGTGGTGGAGCGGTTGTCGGACGCGCGGCGTAACGGTCACGAGGTGCTGGCGATCGTGCGGGGCAGCGCGGTCAATCAGGATGGTGCGTCGAACGGGCTGACGGCCCCGAACGGTCCGTCGCAGCAGCGGGTGATCCGTCAGGCGCTGGCGTCGGCCCGCCTCACCACGGCCGACGTGGACGTGGTCGAGGCGCACGGCACGGGCACCACCCTCGGTGACCCGATCGAGGCGCAGGCCCTGCTCGCCACGTACGGGCAGGAGCGCGACGAGCCGCTGCTGCTCGGCTCCGTGAAGTCGAACATCGGCCACACCCAGGCCGCCGCCGGCGTCGCCGGCGTGATCAAGATGGTGCTGGCGATGCGCGAGGGCGTGGTCCCCGCGACGCTGCACGTGGACGAGCCGTCCCCGCACATCGACTGGAACTCCGGGGCCGTCGAGCTGGCGATCGAGTCGCGGCCGTGGCCGGCCGTGGGCCGGGCGCGCCGGTCGGCGGTGTCCTCGTTCGGCATCTCCGGCACCAACGCCCACGTCATCATCGAACTGCCCGAGGACCTCCCCGCCGAGAGCGTGGAGCCCGACGGCGAGGCCGCCGAGGATCGCAGCCCGGGGCTCGTGGCCTCCGACGTCGTCGTCTGGACGGTGTCGGGGCGGTCGAAGGGCGCGCTGGCCGGTCAGGCCGCCCGCCTGGCCCAGCACGTCCGCGCGCACGCCGACCTCGACGCGGCGGCGGTGGGCTGGTCCCTCGCCGCCACCCGGTCGACGTTCGACCAGCGGGCCGCCGTCGTCGGGGCCACCGTGGCCGAGTTGCTGGCGGGGCTCGACGCCCTGTCCGCCGGCGCGCCGGCGGGGAACCTCGTCACGGGTACGGCCTCCGGAACCGGTGCGGTGTTCGTGTTCCCGGGTCAGGGTGCGCAGTCGGCGCGGATGGCGGCCGGCTTGGTGGGTCGTGCGCCGGTGTTCGACGCGCGTCTGGCGGAGTGCCAGCGGGCTCTGGCCCCGTACCTCGATGTCGATCTGGTGTCGGTGTTGACCGGTGACGACGAGTCGTGGCTGGAGCGGGTGGAGGTCGTGCAGCCGGTGCTGTGGGCCGTGGGTGTGGCCCTGGCGGCGGTGTGGCAGCACGCCGGGGTCACCCCGGCGGCGGTGGTCGGTCACTCGCAGGGCGAGATCGGCGCGGCGTGCGTGGCCGGGATCCTCAGCCTGGAGGATGCGGCGAAGGCGGTCGCGTTGCGGTCGCGGGCGCTGACGGTGCTGCGGGGCACCGGGACGATGGCGTCGGTCGACCTGTCGGCGGAGGCGGTGGCCGAGCGGCTGCCGGCGTTCCCGGGTGTCGGGGTGGCGGCGGTGAACGGTCCGTCGACGGTCGTGGTGTCGGGTCCGCCGCGGCCGGTCGCCGACCTGGTGGAGGCGTGTCAGGCCGACGGGGTGCGGGCGCGGTTGATTCCGGTGGACTACGCGTCGCACTCCGTGGCGGTGCAGGACGTCGCGGAGCAGTTGCGCGCCGACCTGGCCGACGTGACGCCGCGACAGGGCAACGTCCGGCTCGTCTCCACCCTCACCGGGGACTGGGTGGACCCGTCCTCGATGACGGCGGACTACTGGTATGAGAACCTGCGGCAGACCGTCCAGTTCGACGCCGCCGTGCGGGTGGCCGTCGAGGCGGGTCACACGACGTTCGTGGAGATCTCCCCGCATCCGGTGCTGACGATGCCGGTCACGGCGATCCTGGACGACGCCGGCGTGAGCGGGCACACGCTGGGCAGCCTGCGGCGCGGTGACGACGACGCGACGCGGCTGCTGACGAACCTGGCCACCGCCCACACGATCGGCCTGCCCGTCGACCTGACCAGGGTCCTCGCCGAGACCGGCACCGTCGCACTGCCCACGTACGCCTTCGACCGCAGCCGCTTCTGGCCGACCGCGGCGACCCGGCAGGACGGCGCCGAGGAGACCCCGAGCGGCGTCGACTCCGCGTTCTGGGCGGCCGTCGAGAGCGAGGACCTGGCCGCGCTCGCGGAACTCACCGAGCAGGACGCGACGGAATCCCTGGAACGGCTGGGCGCGGCCCTGCCCGTGCTCGCCTCCTGGCGACGCCAGCAGCGCAACCGCTCCGCCCTGGACGACCTGCGCTACCGCAGCGTCTGGCAGCCGTACACCGGGACGCCCGTCAGCTTCCTCCCCGGCGCCTGGTGGGTGATCGCCGACGCACGGCACCCGGAGGAGGGCGAGGCCGCCGTCGCCGAGCTGACCCGCCGGGGCGCCGATGTCCGGCTGGTGTCGCTGCCGGAGAACCTGACCGACCGCGCCGCCCTCACCGCGCACCTGAACGGTGTCACCCGTACCGCCGACGGCGGGCCGGCCCCGGTCGACGGGGTGCTGTCCCTGCTCGCCCTCGCCGACGGCGCGGTCGACGACACCCAGCCGGTGCCGCCGTTCCTCGCCCGGTCGCTCGCGCTGATCCAGGCGCTCGGCGACCTCGACGTCGCCGCGCCGCTGTGGTGCGTCACCAGGGGCGCGGCCGGCACCACCCGGAGCGGCACGCCCGGCCGACCGGAGCAGTCGCTGCTCTGGGGCCTCGGCCGGGTCGTGGCCCTCGAACACCCCGAGCGGTGGGGCGGCCTGGTCGACGTACCGGCCACCCTGGACGACCACGGCTGGGACCTGCTCTGCGCCGCCCTCGCCGGACTCGACGGCGAGGACCAGCTCGCGGTCGACGGCGCCACCATCCTGGTCCGCCGGCTGGTGCGGGCACCCGGCGGCGAGGCGCCCGCCGACGACGCCGGCTACCCGGGCACGACGCTGGTCACCGGCGGCACCGGCGCGCTCGGCGCGGAGGTGGCCCGCTGGCTGGCCGCCCGGGGCGCCGAGCACCTGATGCTCGTCAGCCGCCGTGGCGCGGACGCCCCCGGCGCCGCCGAACTCGTCCGCGAGCTGACCGGGGCGGGCACCCGGGTGACCGTCGCGGCCTGCGACGTGGCCGACCGGGCCGCGCTGGCCAAGCTGCTCGACGAGGTACCCGCCGACGCGCCGCTGACCAGCGTCGTGCACGCGGCCGGCGTCCTCGAGGACGGGGTGCTCGACGGGCTCACCGCCGACCGCCTCGCCACCGTCCTGCGCCCCAAGGTGCTCGGTGCCCTGCACCTGCACGAGCTGACCGTCGGGCGGGAACTGCGCGCGTTCGTGCTGTTCTCCGCGCTGGCCGGGCAGCTCGGCGCCGCCGGTCAGGGCAGCTACGCCGCCGCCAACGCCTACCTCGACGCCCTCGCCGAGCAGCGGCACCGGCAGGGCCTGCCGGCCACCTCGGTCGCCTGGGGCCCCTGGGCGGCCGGCGGGATGGCCACCACCGACCCTGCCGTGGAGGAGCGCCGCCGGCGTACCGGCGTGGCCCGCCTCGACACCGCGCCCGCGCTCACGGCGCTCGCGCAGTGCGTCGCGCGGGGCGAGCCGGCGACGATGGTGGCCGGCATCGACTGGGCCCGCTACGTGCCCGGCTTCGTGGCCGTGCGGCCCAGCCCGCTCATCGCGGGCGTGGCCGAGGCGCGGCGGGCCGTCGCCGAGCGGGCCGAGGACACCGGCGTCTCCGCGGAGTCCCTGGCCGCCCTGCTCGCCGGGCAGACCGACGCCGAACGACGCAAGACCCTGCTGGAGCTGGTACGCGGGCAGGCCGCCGCGGTGCTCGGCCACGCCTCGATGGACGCCGTCGAGCCGGACCGGGCGTTCCGCGAACTCGGCTTCGACTCGCTGACCGCCGTGGAGCTGCGCAACCGGCTCACCGCGGCGACCGGCGTCCGGCTGCCCGCCACGGTCGTCTTCGACTATCCGACCGCCGCCGGGCTGGCCGAGTACGTGCGGGCCGCCGTCGTCGACGGCGGGGTGGTCGGGGTCGCACCGGTCTTCGGCGAGCTGGACAGGTTGGAAGCGGCGCTCTCCGGCTCGGCGCCGGACCGCAGCGCCCGAATTCGGATCACCGAGCGGCTGCGGGCGCTGCTGGCCTCCCTCAACGAGGCCGACGCCCCGGCGGACGGCGACACCGTCGCCGAGAAGCTCCAGGACGCGACGCCGGACGAGGTCTTCGACTTCATCGACCGCGAGCTGGGGATGTCCTGACGTGATCGCTGCTGCGACGACGGGTCAACACAAGGAGTGCGCGGTCCATGGCTGACGAGGCGAAGCTTCTCGACTACCTCAAGCGGGTCACCGCTGACCTGCACCAGGTGCGCCAGCGCCTGCGCGAGGTGGAAGCCGGTGAACAGGAACCGGTCGCCATCGTCTCCATGAGCTGCCGCTTCCCGGGCGGGGTGCGCTCGCCCGAGGACCTGTGGGAGGTGGTCGCGTCCGGCCGGGACGTGGTCTCCGACTTCCCGACCGACCGCGGCTGGGACCTCGGGTCGCTCTACGACAGCGACCCCGAGCAGGCCGGTACGTCGTACACGCGGCAGGGCGGCTTCGTCCACGACCTGGCCGACTTCGACCCGGGCTTCTTCGCGATCTCCCCCCGGGAGGCGCTGGCGATGGACCCGCAGCAGCGCTGGCTGCTGGAGACCTCGTGGGAGGCCCTGGAGCGGGCCGGCATCGACCCGCACTCGCTGCGCGGCAGCCGCACCGGCGTCTTCGCCGGCAGCACCGGCCAGGACTACGGCACCGTGCTGATGGGTGCCGCGCAGGGCCTCGAGGGGCACCTGATGACCGGCAACGCCGGCAGCGTGGTGTCCGGCCGGATCGCGTACACCTTCGGGCTGGAGGGGCCGGCCGTCACCATCGACACCGCCTGCTCGTCCTCCCTGGTCGCCCTGCACCTCGCGGGCCAGGCGCTGCGGCAGCAGGAGTGCACCCTGGCCATCGTCGCCGGCGTCACCGCCATGTGCACCCCGGCCGCCTTCGTCGAGTTCTCCCGGCAGCGCGGCCTCGCCGCCGACGGCCGGTGCAAGGCGTTCGCCGCCGCCGCCGACGGGACCGGCTGGTCCGAGGGCGTCGGCGTCCTGGTGCTGGAACGGCTCTCGGACGCGCAGCGCAACGGTCACCCCATCCTCGCCGTGGTACGGGGCAGCGCGGTGAACCAGGACGGCGCCTCCAACGGGCTGAGCGCCCCGAACGGGCCGTCGCAGCAGCGGGTGATCCAGCAGGCCCTGGCCAACGCCGGCCTCGCCGCCGGCGGCGTGGACGTGGTGGAGGCGCACGGCACCGGCACCCGTCTCGGCGACCCGATCGAGGCGCAGGCGCTGCTGGCCACGTACGGACAGGAGCGGGGGGACTCCGCGCCGCTGCTGCTCGGCTCGGTCAAGTCGAACATCGGCCACGCGCAGGCGGCCGCCGGGGTGGCCGGCGTCATCAAGATGGTCATGGCGATGCGGCACGGCGTCGTACCGCCCACCCTGCACGTCGACGAGCCGACGCCCGAGGTCGACTGGTCGGCCGGCGACGTCTCGCTGGTGACCGAGGCGACGCCGTGGCCGGCGGTGGACCGGCCGCGCCGCTCGGCGGTCTCCTCGTTCGGGGTGTCCGGCACCAACGCGCACACCATCCTGGAGCAGGCCCCGGCACCGCAGCCGGCCCCGTCGGCCGCCGCGCCGGTGGTCGAGCGGCCGGTCGTACCGGTGCCGCTGTCGGCCCGGGACGCTGCCGGCCTCGCCGCGCAGGCGGCCCGCTGGGCGGCCCGGATCGCCGCCGACGAGACCCTGCGCCCCCTGGATGTGGCCTTCTCGTCGGTCATCTCCCGGTCCACCCTGGACCACCGCGCCGTGGTCCACGCGACCGGCCGCGAGGACCTGCTGGCCGGGCTGCGCGCCCTCGCCGCCGGTCAGCCGTCCGGCGCGGTCGTCGCCGGGCAGGCCGGCGGCCGGGGCTCGCTCGCGGTGCTCTTCTCCGGCCAGGGCGCGCAGCGCGCCGGCATGGGCCGGGAGTTGTACGCGGGCTTCCCGGTGTTCGCCGCCACGCTGGACGAGGTGTGCGTGTACCTGGACGCGCTGCTGCCGCGTCCGCTGCGGGAGGTGCTGTTCGCGCTGGAGGGTTCCGCCGAGGCGGCCCTGCTGGACCAGACGGTGTTCACGCAGGCGGGCCTGTTCGCCGTCGAGGTGGCGCTGTTCCGCCTCGTCGAGTCGTTCGGCATCGCGCCGGAGTTCGTGGGCGGTCACTCGATCGGTGAGGTGACGGCCGCGTACGTGGCGGGGGTGCTGTCGCTGGCCGACGCGTGTGCGCTGGTGGCGGCGCGGGGCCGGCTGATGCAGGCCCTGCCGGCCGGTGGCGGCATGCTCGCGGTGGCCGCCGACGAGGTGGCGGTGGTCGAGTCGATCGCCGGCTCGACCGACCGGGTCGGGATCGCGGCCGTCAACGGGCCGACCTCGGTCGTGGTCTCCGGTGCCGTCGACGCCCTCGACGAGGTGGAGCGGGTCTGGCGTGAGCGGGGCGTGCGTACGCGCCGGCTGACCGTCAGCCACGGCTTCGCCGACGGGGTCGCCGCGCTGCGCGCCGCCGGGGCGGACACGTTCCTGGAGGTCGGGCCGCGCAGCGTACTGACCGCGATGGTCGGCGAGATCCCGCCCGGCGACGACGTCGTGCTGGCCGTCGCCGCGCAGCGCAAGGACCGGCCCGAGGTGCACGGGCTGTTGGCCGGGTTGGCCGAGCTGCACGTGCACGGGGTTGCAGTCGACTGGCGGCAGTGGTTCGCCGACACCGGCGCCCGGCGGGTGGACCTGCCCACGTACGCCTTCCAGCACCAGCGCTACTGGCCCGAGGCGGGCGCCGGGTGGACCGGCGACGTCACCGCGGTCGGCCTGCGCCCCGCGCAACACCCCCTGCTCGGAGCCGCCGTCGGCGTCGCGCACGCCGAGGGCTTCCTCTTCACCGGCCGGCTGGCCCGGCGTACCCACCCGTGGATCTGCGACCACGTCGTGTTCGACACCGTGCTGCTGCCGGGCACGGGTTTCGTCGAACTCGCCCTCCAGGCGGGCGCGCACGTCGGCGCGGACCACGTCCGCGAACTGACCCTGGAGTCGCCGCTGATCCTGCCGGAGACCGGGGGCGTGGACATCCAGCTCTGGATCGGCCCGGCGGACGAGACCGGGTGCCGTTCCGTGTCGCTGCACTCCGCGCAGGACGGCGAGCCGGCCGAGGGCACGGGTGAGCGGGCCTGGACCCGCAACGCCAGCGGCGTGCTGGCCAGCGGCCCGGCCGTGCCGAGCGGTCCCGCCGGCTGGTCCGACCTGACCACCTGGCCGCCGCCGGGCGCGACCGAGGTCGGCACCGACGACCTCTACCTGAACCTCGCCGCCCAGGGCTACGACTACGGCCCGTCGTTCATCGCCCTGCGCTCCGCCTGGCGGCGCGGCGACGACCTCTTCGCCGAGCTGGCGCTGCCCGAGGCCCCCGCCGCCGAGGCCGCCGGGTACGGCCTGCACCCGGCCCTGCTCGACGCGGCGCTGCACACCCTCGGCCTGACCACGCCGGCCGGGGAGCCCTCCGGGGCGGGCATGCCCCCCGGATTCGGCCGCCTGCCGTTCTCCTGGAACGACGTCGCCCTGCACGGCGCCGGGGCCGCGGCGGCCCGCGTCCGGGTCTCGCACACCGGCCCCGACAGCATCTCGCTGCTGCTCACCGACGTCACAGGCGCGCCGGTCATCTCCGTCGGCTCCCTCGTCCTGCGGCCGGTCTCCGCCGACCAGCTCCGCACCGCCTCCGGCGGCGGCACCGAGTCGCTGTTCCGGGTCGAGTGGGCCCCGCTCGCGCTTCCCGCCGGCCCGTCCACGGTCGACTGGGCGGTGCTCGGCGACGCGGCGGCGCTCACCGACGCGGTCGCCGCCACCGGCACGGCCGTGGCGGCGTACTCCGACCTGGCGGCCCTGGCCACGGCGATGGACGGCGGGACGGACGCGCCCGGCGTGCTGGTCCTGCCGTTGCTCGACCCGCCCGCGTCGGCGGACGTGCCGCGCGCCGTCGCCGAGGCGACCCACCGGGTGCTCGCCGTGCTCCAGCAGTTCCTCGCCGAGGAGCGCTACGCGGTGTCCCGACTGGTGGTGCTGACCTCGGGCGCGGTCGCCACCGACCGGGACACCGACCTGACGGACCTGACCGGCGCCGCCGTGATCGGCCTGCTGCGCTCCGCCCAGTCGGAGAACCCCGACCGGTTCGTGCTGGTGGACGTCGACGACGTGGCCGGCTGCGCCGCCGCGCTCGTCCCGGCCGTCGCGACCGACGAGCCGCAGGTCGTGATCCGCGCGGGCGTCGCCGCCGGCGCCCGGCTCACCCGGGTTCCCGCCCCGACCGAGCCGCCGGCAGCCCCGTTCGACTCCGACGGCACCGTCCTGATCACCGGCGCCACCGGCACCCTCGGCCGGCTGATGAGCCGGCACCTGGTCAGCACGTACGACGTCCGGCACCTGATCCTCACCAGCCGGCGCGGCCGCGCCGCCGGGGGCGTCGCGGAGCTCTGCGCCGAGTTGGAGGCGCTCGGCGTGAGCGTCACCGTCGCCGCCTGCGACGTCGCCGACCGTGGCGCCGTGGCCGAGCTGCTGGCCGGCATCCCGGCGGAGCACCCGCTGACCGCCGTCATCCACGCCGCCGGTGTCCGTGACGACGGCGTCATCTCCTCGCTCACCCCCGAGCGGATGGACGGCGTGCTGCGGCCCAAGGTCGACGCCGCCTGGCACCTGCACGAGCTGACCGCCGACCTCGACCTGAAGGCGTTCGTCTCGTACTCCTCGCTGGCCGCCACCGCCGGCGGCCCGGGCCAGGGCAACTACGCCGCCGCCAACGCGTTCCTCGACGGGCTGGCCCAGCACCGCAAGGCGCGCGGCCTCGCCGCCCTCACCCTCGCCTGGGGCCTCTGGGCCGACCGCAGCGGCATGACCACCGAGCTGGACGACGTCCACCTGAACCGGATCTCCCGCTCCGGCGTCGCCGCCATGGAGGCCGAGGAGGGGCTCGCCCTCTTCGACGCGGCCTGCCGCACCACCGACGCCGCGCTCGTCCCGGCCCGGCTGGACCTCGCCGCGATGAAGGTGCAGTTCGCCGGCGGGACCATCCCGCCGCTGTACCGGGCGCTGATCCGCACGCCCGCCCGCGCCGCCGCGGCCAGTACCGGCGCGTCGCTGGTGCAGCAGCTCGCCGGGCTCGGCGACGCCGAGCGGGCCGCCGCGCTGGTCGAGATCGTCCGGGGCCAGGCCGCCGCCGTGCTCGGCTACCCCGACCCGGCGGCCATCGAGCCGCGCCGGGCGTTCAGCGAGTTCGGCTTCGACTCGCTCACCGCCGTCGAGATGCGCAACCGGCTCAACAACGCGTTCGGGATGCGGCTGCCGGCCACCCTCGTCTTCGACTACCCGACCCCGCACGACCTGGCGGCCTTCCTGGGTACGGAGATCGCCGGCACCCCGGTTCCCGTGCGACCCACGACGACCGCCGTGTCGGTCGGCGACGACGAGCCCCTCGCGATCATCGGCATGGCCTGCCGGCTGCCCGGCGGCGTGTGGTCGCCCGACGACCTGTGGCGGCTGGTGGTCGACGGCGTGGACGCGATCAGCGACCTGCCCACCGACCGTGGTTGGGACCTCGACAGCCTCTACAGCCCCGACCCCGACGCCCCCGGCACCTTCTACGCCCGCGGCGGCGGCTTCCTCAGCGGCGTCGACAGGTTCGACCCCAACTTCTTCGGCATCTCGCCCCGCGAGGCCCTGGCCATGGACCCGCAGCAGCGACTGCTGCTGGAGACCACCTGGGAGTCCTTCGAGTCCGCCGGCATCGACCCCACCGACGTACGGGGCAGCAGCACCGGCGTCTTCGTCGGCACCAGCGGCCAGGACTACGGCTCGCTGCTCGCGTACTCGCCGGAGGCCGCCGAGGGCTACATGCTGACCGGGATGACCAGCAGCGTCATCTCCGGGCGGGTGGCGTACACGTTCGGGCTGGAGGGGCCGGCGGTGTCGCTGGACACGGCCTGCTCGTCCTCCCTGGTCGCGCTGCACTGGGCCGGCCAGGCGCTGCGGCGCGGCGAGTGCGACATGGCCCTCGCCGGTGGCGTCATGGTGATGGCCACCCCGACCGCCTTCGTCGAGTTCTCCCGGCAGCGCGGCCTGGCCGCCGACGGCCGGTGCAAGTCGTTCGCCGCGTCCGCCGACGGCACCGGCTGGTCCGAGGGCGTCGGCATGCTGCTCGTGCAGCGGCTCTCCGACGCCCGCCGGCAGGGCCGCACCGTCTACGCGGTGGTGCGCGGCTCGGCGATCAACTCCGACGGCGCCTCCAACGGGCTGACGGCCCCGAACGGCCCCTCGCAGCAGCGGGTGATCCGTCAGGCGCTGGCGTCGGCCCGCCTCACCACGGCCGACGTGGACGTGGTCGAGGCGCACGGCACGGGCACCACCCTCGGCGACCCGATCGAGGCCCAGGCCCTGCTCGCCACGTACGGGCGGGAGCGGCCCGCCGACCGGCCCCTGCTGCTCGGCTCCATGAAGTCGAACATCGGCCACGCCCAGGCCGCAGCCGGTGTGGCCGGCGTGATCAAGATGGTGCAGGCCATCCGGCACGGCCTCGTCCCGGCGACGCTGCACGTGGACGAGCCGTCGCCGCACATCGACTGGACCTCCGGCGCGGTGGAGCTGGCGACGCAGTCGCGGCCCTGGCCGGCGGTGGACCGGCCGCGCCGGGCGGCGGTGTCGTCGTTCGGCATCTCCGGCACCAACGCCCACGTCATCATCGAGCAGGCCGACGAACTGTCCGTGGCACCGGCCGAGCCCGGCCCCGGGCTCGTGGCCTCCGACGCGGTGCTGTGGCCGCTGTCGGGACGGTCGAAGGGCGCCCTGGCCGGCCAGGCGGCCCGTCTCGCGGAGTACGTGCGTGAGCGCGGCGACATCGACGCGGCGGCGGTGGGCTGGTCCCTGGCTACGACCCGGTCGGCGTGTTCCCGGGTCAGGGTGCGCAGTCGGCGCGGATGGCGGCGGGTCTGGTGGGTCGTGCGCCGGTGTTCGACGCGCGGCTGGCGGAGTGTCAGCGGGCTCTGGCCCCGTACCTCGATGTCGATCTCGTGTCGGTGTTGACCGGCGAGGACGAGTCGTGGTTGGCGCGGGTCGAGGTGGTGCAGCCGGTGCTGTGGGCCGTGGGTGTGGCTCTGGCGGCGGTGTGGCGGCACGCGGGTGTGGTGCCGGCCGCGGTGATCGGGCATTCGCAGGGTGAGATCGGCGCGGCGTGTGTGGCGGGGATCCTCAGCCTGGAGGATGCGGCGAAGGCGGTCGCGTTGCGGTCGCGTGCGCTGACGGTGCTGCGGGGTACCGGCACGATGGCGTCGGTCGACCTGTCGGCGGAGGCGGTGGCCGAGCGGCTCGGGGAGTTCCCCGGGGTGGGCGTTGCGGCGGTGAACGGTCCGTCG